>JBKHWW010000026.1:0-22423 GCA_046566345.1 Actinomycetes bacterium | reverse complement strand
CCGCTGCCGTGAGCCAGGGTCAGCGCACGTCTTCGTCGACCCAGTCGAACGTACGTGTGACGGCCTTCTTCCACTGGCGGTAAAGGCGGTCGCGCTCGGAGTCGTCCATCGACGGCGTCCAGCGCTTGTCCTCGGCCCAGTTGTCGATGACGTCCTGCTCGCCGTTCCAATAGCCCACGGCGATGCCCGCGGCATACGCGGCACCCAGGGCGGTCGTCTCGGCCACGACCGGGCGCACGACGTCCACCCCGAGCTGGTCGGCCTGGAACTGCATGAGCGTGTCGTTCATCGTCATGCCGCCGTCGACCTTGAGTTCGGCCAGCTTGACCCCGGAGTCGGCCTCCATGGCCTCCAACACCTCACGGGTCTGGTAGGCCGTGGCCTCCAGGGCGGCGCGCGCGATGTGACCACGGTTGACGTACCGGGTCAGGCCGACCAGGGCGCCGCGGGCGTTCGACTTCCAGTAGGGGGCGAACAGGCCGGAGAACGCGGGCACCAGGTAGGCCCCGCCGTTGTCCTCGACCGTGCTGGCCAGCTGCTCGACCTCGGGAGCGGAGTCGAACATCTTCAGGTTGTCGCGCAACCACTGCACCAGTGAGCCGGTGACCGCGATCGAGCCCTCCAGGGCGTAGATCGGCTTGTTGTCGCCGATCTTGTAGCAGACCGTGGTGAGCAGGCCGTTCTTGGAGGGGACGATCTCCTCGCCCGTGTTGAGGAGCATGAAGCAGCCGGTGCCGTAGGTGTTCTTCGCCATGCCGACCTCGAAGGCCGCCTGACCAAAGGTGGCCGCCTGCTGGTCGCCCAGATCGCCGGCGACGGGGACGCCGCCGAGGAGCCCCTGCTCACGACAGACCCCGTACACCTCGGAGCTGGACTTGATCTCGGGCAGCATCGACATTGGGATGCCCATGTCAGCGGCGATCGACTCGTCCCAGCTGAGGGTCTCCAGATCCATCAGCATGGTGCGGGAGGCGTTGGTGACGTCGGTGACGTGCACGCCGCCGTCCACCCCGCCGGTGAGGTTCCAGATGACCCAGGTGTCCATGTTTCCCATGACCAGGTCGCCGGCCTCGGCCCGCTCCCGCGCGCCCTCGACGTTGTCGAGGATCCACTTGACCTTGGGTCCGGAGAAGTAGGTGGCCAGGGGAAGACCGACCCGGCTCTTGTACTTGTCCTGGTCGCCCCCGCCCAGTTCTTCGATGATCTTGTCGGTCCGGGTGTCCTGCCACACGATGGCGTTGTAGACGGGTTCGCCCGTCTTCCGGTCCCAGACCGCCGTGGTTTCGCGCTGGTTGGTGACGCCCACCGCGGCGATGTTGTCCTTGTTCACCGCGCCGTGCGCCAGGGCGATGCCGACGACCTCACGGACGTTGTCCCAGACCTCCGTCAGGTTGTGTTCGACCCAACCGGCCTTGGGGAAGATCTGCTCGTGCTCCTTCTGGCCGCTGGCGACGATGCGCCCCTCGTGATCGAAGACGATCGCGCGCGAGCTCGTGGTCCCCTGGTCGATCGCCAGGACGTACTTGTCGGACATGGTGTTCCTTCCACCTCATTGTGTTGTGTTCGGTTGTGGTCGTGGGCGGGGCCGGAGGCCGCAGCGCCGGCCCCGAGCGGTCACGCGATCGGCAGCAAGAAGCCACTGAGGAGGCCGGCGAGAACGCCCCCGATGATCGGGCCCACGACCGGGACCCAGCTGTACCCCCAGTCGGAGCTGCCCTTGCCCGGGATGGGCAGGACGGCGTGCGCGATGCGGGGGCCCAGGTCGCGGGCGGGGTTGATCGCGTACCCGGTGGGTCCGCCGAGCGACGCACCGATGCCGATGACCAACAGGGCCACACCGAGGGCGCCGAGCCACGCCAGGCCCACCGCCCCCTCCGGGGCGTACTTCCCAGCGGCGAGCACCACGAACACCAGCACGAACGTGCCGAGCACCTCGGTGACCGTGTTCCACAGGGGGTCCCGCACCTCGGGGCCGGTGGAGAACACGCCGAGCTTCACGGCCGGGTCCGCTTCCTGGTCGAACTGCCTCTTGTAGGCCAGCCAGCACAACACCGCGCCGATGAAGGCGCCGAGGAACTGAGCGCCGATGTAGGTGAGAGTGGAGATGACGTCGACCGGGATCCCGGGCACATACTCCGTCGCTCCGGACGCGACGATGCCCAGCGTCACCGCGGGGTTGATGTGAGCGCCGGACTGGCCTGCGACGAGGACGCCCGCGAAGACTGCCAGACCCCAGCCCACGTTCACGTGGAGGAAGCCGGTGCCCGCGCCCTTGTTCTTCGGCAGGATGTTGTTGGCGACCACACCGCCACCGAGGAGGAGCAGCATCGCTGTCCCGACGACCTCGGAGAGGAAGATGGTTGCGAGAGACACGAGATCTCACTTTCCGGCACATCGCTGTGCCTGTTCTCGTCCGCCCTTGCGGGAGGACCGGTGGTTGTGCAGGCCGGTCCCGGTGGGGCCGGGCTGGGGCGTCCACGGCCGGTGCGAGCACCCGTGCGCCGTGGAACATCAGTGTGGTTAAAGCCATCTTGCGGCACATGAACGGATGTGTCAGCATCTTGAAAGAACGTGCATTCGTCAAGGGGTGAATGAACATGCGGCACGACGTGATGTACCAGGCTGCCAGCCGCTACTACGTCCAGGGCGAGACCATGTACACGATCGCGCATGCGCTGGGAGTATCGCGGTCGACGGTGTCACGGCTCTTGCGCGCCGCGCGGGAGACAGGCCTGGTGCGCATCACCATCGCGGACGCCTCGGGCGCGCAGTCCCCCCTGGCCAGCGCGCTGTCGGAAGCGTTCGGAATCACGGTACACCTGGTCCCCGTCCGCGCCACCGCGAGCGTCCTGGTCCGCATGGACCTGGTCGCCCAGCGCGCCGCGACCCTCCTCGGCGAGATGGTGCAGGACAACCAGACCATCGGCGTGGCGTGGGGAGTCACCATGGCCAACGTCACGCGCCACCTGCCCATCCGGCCGCTCGTGGGCAGCACGATCGTCCAGATGAACGGAGGGGCTAACCGGCGCTCGTCCGGCGTGCCCTACATCGGGGAGATTCTGCAGTCCATCGGGGATGCCTTCGACTCCAAGGTGGTGCTCTTCCCGGTGCCCGCCTTCTTCGACTACCCCGAGACGAAGGCGGCCATGTGGCGGGAGCGCTCGGTCCGCTACGTCCTCGACCTGCTTGCCGTGCTCGACATCGCCATCTTCGGTGTCGGCTCGCTGACCGGCGCGATCCCCTCTCACGTGTACGCCGCGGGATACCTCGACGCCGACGAGCGGCTCGCCTTGGTCAACGACGGCGTCGTGGGCGACATCTGCACCGTGCTGCTGCGCGAGGACGGCAGCTATGCCGACATCGAGGCGAACCGGCGCGCGACGGGGCTCACACCGGCCGAGCTCGCCCGGGTTCCCCGCCGCATCTGCGTGGCGGCCGATCCCATGAGGGCTCCCGCCATCGTGGCGGCCCTCCGGGCGCGCGTCGCGACCGACCTGGTCATCGACGAGACCACGGCGCGCGCCGTCCTGCGCAGGGTCTCACCTCAGGGTTCCACGGGTATCGTGCCCGCATGAGCCACACGCAGGCCGATGCCGAGCACGCCGAGCACGCCACTGGCGGCGTGTACGCGAGCAAGGGCAAGGAGTACACCCGCGACACCCGATACCTGACCACGCGCATCCTGCGCGAGGTGCCCGAGGGCGCGGACGCTGTCGAGGTGGAGGCCGGCCGCTATCGGCTCGTGGCCGCCCGCGCCTGCCCGTGGGCCAACCGCGCCCTCATCGTGCGGCGCCTGCTGGGCCTGGAGGGGGCCCTCAGCGTGGGCATGCCCGGTCCTACCCACGATGCCGACAGCTGGACGTTCGACCTGGACCCCGACGGCGTCGACCCTGTGCTGGGCATCGGCAGGCTTAAGGACGCCTACCTCAAGCGCGATCCCGGTTACACGCGGGGCATCACCGTCCCCGCGATCGTGGACACCGCCACCGGGGCGGTCGTGACCAACGACTTCGCACAGATGACGCTCGACTTCTCCACCGAGTGGGTCGACCACCACCGGCGGGGGGCACCCGACCTGTACCCCGAGTCGCTGCGCGTCGAGATGGACGGCGTCATGGAGCGCGTCTTCACCGAGGTGAACAACGGCGTCTACCGCTGCGGATTCGCCGGTAGCCAGGACGCCTATGACCGCGCCTACGGGCGCCTCTTCGACGCCCTCGACTGGCTCGAGGACCGCCTGTCCGACCAGCGCTACCTGATGGGGGACACGATCACCGAGGCAGACGTCCGCCTGTTCACCACGCTGGTCCGCTTCGACGCCGTCTACCACGGCCACTTCAAGTGCAACCGGCAGAAGCTCACCGAGATGCCGGTGCTCTGGGGGTACGCCCGTGACCTGTTCCAAACCCCCGGGTTCGGCGACACGATCGACTTCGAGCAGATCAAGGATCACTACTACATCGTCCAGACGGACCTGAACCCGCTCCAGATCGTTCCCCGCGGCCCGGAGCCGAGCACGTGGCTGACCAGGCACGATCGAGACAAGCTCGGCGGCAGCCCCTTCGGGGATGGGACGCCGCCTGGGCCCGTTCGCCAGGGCGAGCGCTCCCCCAACCCCGTGGAGTTCGTCAGCTGAGGCCGAGCAGTCCCTCGATGCCGATGGTCAGCCCCGGCAGCCCTCTCACCGCGCGCACAGCCGCGAGAACCCCGGGCATGTACGCCGACCGATCGAACCCGTTCTCGGTGATGACCAGCTGTTCGCCCTCGTTGCCGAACCGGACCTCCTGGTTGGCAAAAAGCCCCCGCTGGCGCACCGAATGGATCCGGATCCCGTCCACCTGCGCCCCGCGCGCTCCGTCCTGTTCCTGCGTGGTGGCGTCCGGGACCGGAGGGCAGTTCGCGGCGGCACGGGCGGCCGCGACTCGCTGAGCGGTGGTGACGGCGGTGCCCGAGGGCGCGTCCACCTTGAAAGGGTGGTGGAGCTCGACGATCTCGACAGACTCGAAGAAGGGCGCCGCCATCTCGGCGAACTTCATCATCAGGATCGACCCGATCGAGTAGTTCGAGGCGATCACTACATGGACGCCCGCCTCGCGGACCAGCGCGCGCACGGCGTCCAGTCGCTCCGGGGTGAAGCCTGTGGTTCCCACCACCGCGTGCACCCCGTTCTGGGCGCACCAGGAAAGGTTGCCCATCACGGCGTCCGGCACGGTGAAGTCGACCACGACGTCGGCGTCCGCAGCTGAGACGAGATCGTCGCCCGCGTCGAGCGCAGCGACCAGCCGGAGGTCCTCCGCGCCCTCCACCGCGCGGCACACCTCGGCGCCCATCCGCCCCTTCGCCCCAAACACAGCCACCTTCATGCGCAGCATCCTAGGGCCGGGCCGAAACGCACGGGGGCCCCGCGCGTGTCGCGCGGGGCCCCGAAGCTGACGCGGGTCAGGCGTTGGCGGGCACCTCGGCCTTGCTCTCCTGGGACTCCTCCACGACCGGGACCAGCGACAGCTTGCCCTTGTCGTCGATGTCGGAGATCTCCACCTGGACCTTCTGGCCGACGCTGAGCACGTCCTCGACGTTCTCGACGCGGTTGCCCTTGTTCAGCTGGCGCAGCTTGCTGATGTGCAGCAGGCCGTCCTTGCCCGGCATCAGCGACACGAAGGCGCCGAACGCCATCAGCTTCACGACGGTGCCGAGGTAACGCTCACCCTTCTCGGGCATCGTCGGGTTGGCGATGGCGTTGATGGCCGAGCGAGCCGCCTCGGCGGCCTCGCCGTTGGTGGCCCCGATGTAGATGGTGCCGTCGTCCTCGATCGAGATGTTGGCGCCGGTGTCGTCCTGGATCTGGTTGATCATCTTGCCCTTAGGGCCGATCACCTCACCGATCTTGTCGACGGGGATCTTCACGGTGATGATCCGCGGTGCGTACAGGCTCATCTCGTCGGGGGTGTCGATGGCCTCGGCCATGACCTCGAGCAGGGTGTGCCGCGCCTCGCGGGCCTGGAGTAGGGCCGCGGCGAGCACGTCGGCCGGGATGCCCTCGAGCTTGGTGTCGAGTTGCAGCGCGGTGACGAAGTCACGGGTACCGGCGACCTTGAAGTCCATGTCGCCCATCGCGTCCTCGGCACCCAAGATGTCGGTGAGGGCGACATAGCGCATCTCGCCGTCGATCTCCTCGCTCATCAGACCCATCGCGATGCCTGCGACCGGTGCCCGGAGCGGGACGCCGGCGTTGAGCAGGGACAGCGTCGAGGCACACACCGATCCCATCGAGGTCGAGCCGTTGGAGCCCAGCGCCTCCGAAACCTGGCGGATCGAGTACGGGAACTCCTCGCGGGCCGGCAGCACCGGCACCAGTGCGCGCTCGGCCAGCGCGCCGTGGCCGATCTCGCGGCGCTTGGGCGAGCCGACACGGCCGGTCTCGCCGGTGGAGTAGGGCGGGAAGTTGTAGTTGTGCATGTAGCGCTTGGTGCTCTCAGGAGCCAGCGTGTCGAGCTTTTGCTCCATGTCGAGCATGTTGAGGGTGGTCACGCCCAGGATCTGGGTCTCCCCGCGCATGAACAAAGCCGATCCGTGGACGCGGGGGATGACGCCGACCTCAGCCGAGAGAGTACGGATGTCGCGGGTGCCGCGGCCGTCGATGCGGACGCCTTCGGTGAGCGTCTTGCGGCGCACGACCTTCTTGGTCAGCGCGCGGTAGGCCCCCGTGACCTCCTTCTCGCGACCCTCGAATCGGGGGCCGACCTCGGCCCGAACCTGGGCCAGCAACTCCTCGGTGGAGGTCTCGCGCTCTTGCTTGCCCGAAATGCGCATCACGCCCTGGAGGCGCTCGGTGGCGGCTCCGGCGACCGCGGCGAAGACGTCGTCGTCGTAGTCGGCGAAGACAGGCAGCGCGGTCATCGGCTTGGGCAGCTGGTTGGCGAGCTCGACCTGGGCCTCGCACAGGGCCTTGATGAACGGCTTGGCGGCCTCCAGGCCCTCGGCGACGACCTCTTCGGTGGGCGACTTGCGCCCCGAGCGGACGTTCTCGACGGTGGTCTCGGTGCCACCGGCCTCGACCATCATGATCGCGACGTCACCGTCGGCCAGGACGCGGCCCGCGACCGCCATGTCGAAGGTGGCCCCTTCCATCTGCTCCACGGTGGGGAACGCCACCCACTGGTCGCCGATGAGCGAGACGCGGACGCCGCCGACGGGTCCGGAGAACGGGAGGCCGGCCAGCGTGGTCGACGCGGACGCGGCGTTGATCGCGAGCACGTCGTAGCGCACGTTCGGGTTCAGCGCCATCACGGTGACGACGACCTGGACCTCGTTGCGGAGCCCCTTGACGAAGCACGGACGCAGCGGGCGGTCGATCAGGCGGGCGGCGAGGATGGCACCCTCGGACGGGCGGCCCTCGCGGCGGAAGAACGAGCCGGGGATCCGGCCGGCGGCGTACATACGCTCCTCGACGTCGACCGTCAGCGGGAAGAAGTCGATGGCGTCGCGCGGGTTGTTCTGGGCGGTCGTGGCTGACAGCAGCATGGTGTCCTCGTCGAGGTACACCACGGCCGAACCGTTCGCCTGGCGGGCCAGCAGGCCCGACTCGAAGCGGACGACGTGCTTGCCGTAGGAGCCGTTGTCGATGACGGCCTCCGCGAAGCGGAGATCAGGTCCCTCCATGGCCATGGAGTGTTTCCTTTCGGGTGTGCGACACCGTGGCCCTACCACGAAAGTGGAGATCGGTCTTCGATCGAGGCCCACGGGTCCGTTACCCCGGAGGCCACTACCGAGGACCGACGAGCGCGGGCCGGGTGCGGCGGTGGATGGGTCTTCAGTTGTGGTGTCCGGACGCCTCAGGCGTCCGCTGCCAACGCTACCGGGTCGGCATGCGTTCGAGGGAGTGGCCACGGGGGCCACTCCCTCGAAGCGAGGTCAATCCGTCAACGGCGCAGGCCGAGGCGGGCGATCAGCGAGCGGTAGTGCTCGATGTCTTGCTTCGCCACGTAGTTGAGCAGGCGGCGGCGCTGCCCGACCAGCAGCATGAGACCACGTCGGCTGTGGTGGTCACCCTTGTGCTGCTTGAGGTGCTCGGTCAGGTGCGAGATCCGCTTGCTCAACAGGGCGATCTGGACGTCAGGGGAGCCCGTATCGCCCGGCGTCGTCGCGTACTCGTCGATGATCTGCTTCTTCGTCGCGGCATCCATCAGGTGCTGCTCCCCTCGTCCGTTGCGCGGCGCCGGTCCCCGATCGGGTGGCTCTCTTTTTCCGCGGGCGTCGTGACGCCGATCGCCAACTCTACCCCACCGGCGCTCGCGGGCCGAATCGCAGGGGCGGTACCCTCGGAGGGCGAACTGCACGACGCCCCGTAGTAGCCTGACCGCGAGGTCCCGGCGCAAAGGAGAACGCATGACGGTAGTGATCGGGGTTCCCGCGAGCGCGGAGCGCGAAACCCGTTCCCCCATCGTCGGTGACGTCGTCAAGAAACTGGCTGGCCTGGGCGCGCGCGTCCTGATCCAGCGGGGGGCCACGGACGCCGCGTTCGCCACGCCGGCCGCGCTCGGCGACGTCGACTGGGCGGTAACTTCGGCCGACGTGATCGGCCGCTCCGACATCATTTGGAGCATCGGCAACCTGTCGGACGCCGACGAGGCGGCTCTGCGACCGGGCCAGGTGCTGATGGGGCTCCTCCAGCCGTACTCCAGCGCCGAACGCGCGCTGTCGCTGGCCCGTCGGGGCGTGACCGCCTTCGCCCTGGAGCTCCTCCCCCGCATCTCCCGGGCCCAGAGCATGGACATCCTGTCCAGCCAGGGGTCGGCGTCCGGCTACCAATGCGTCCTGATCGCCGCGACCCGGGCGCCCAAGTTCTTCCCCATGCTGACCTACGCCGCGGGGACGATCCGCCCGAGCCGCGTGCTGGTGATCGGTGCCGGAGTTGCCGGGCTTCAGGCGATCGCCACCGCGAAGCGCCTGGGCGCGATCGTGCACGGCTACGACGTCCGCCCCGAAACGCGCGAGCAGGTCGAGTCGCTGGGCGCCAAGTTCGTCGACACGGGTGTGGAGGCGTCCGGCGAGGGCGGTTACGCCCGCGAGCTCACCGCCGACGAGGTCTCCCGGCAGAGGACGGCCCTGGCGAAGGCCGTGGCCGACTCGGACGTGCTGATCACGACCGCTGCCGTCCCGGGCCGGAAGGCTCCGGTCATCGTGACGCGCACGATGGTCGAGGCCATGCGTCCGGGTTCGGTGGTCGTCGACATGGCCGCCGAGGGCGGCGGTAATGTCGAGGGAACGGTCGCCGGCAAGGAGATGGCGGTGGGTGGGGCCAGAGTTGTCGGCCCGGTGAACCTGCCCGCCCGGATGCCGGCGCACACCTCGGAGATGTTCGCCAAGAACCTGCTCAACTTCACGTCTCCCATGATCAGCGACGGCGTCCTGGCCATCGACTGGTCCGACGACGTGATCGCCGGCACCGCCCTCACTCACGGCGGACGCGTCGTGCACGCGGGAGTCGCTCGCGTGCTCGGCCTGCCCGACCCTGCACCCACCGCGCCCGAGGAGCCCACCGAATGATCGATCTGTTGTACCTGTACATCTTCGTGCTGGCGGCGTTCGTCGGCTACGAGGTGATCTCGCGGGTGCCGGTGATCCTGCACACGCCGCTGATGTCCGGCTCCAACTTCGTCCACGGCGTGGTCCTGGTCGGTGCGATGTGGGCCTTGGCCCACGCCGAGACACCGCTGCAACTCGTCCTGGGGTTCCTGGCCGTCCTGCTGGGTGCGGCGAACGCTGCCGGCGGCTACGTGGTCACCGAGCGCATGTTGGGCATGTTCGCCGCGAAGACGGACGCCAAGGCCGTCACCAAGGGGGCGTGAGCGTGTTCTGGGTCACCAACGGCGTCTACCTCGTGGTCGCCGTCCTGTTCATCATGGGCCTGAAGGCGATGAGCTCGCCCAAGACCGCGCGCCGAGGCATCGCCTGGGCGGGCCTGGGTATGGTGCTCGCCACCCTGGTCACCTTCCTGATCCCGAACGAGGCCGGCGGGCTGGCCTTCTTCGCCCCAGGGAAGACCGTCAACCTCGTGCTGACCATCGTCGCCCTGGCCATCGGGGCGAGCCTGGCGGCCTGGCTCGGCAAGGTCGTCAAGATGACCGACATGCCGCAGATGGTCGCCATCTACAACGGCATGGGCGGCGGCGCCGCAGCCCTCATCGCGGCCGTGGAGTTCACCTCGACGGCCTCGCCCACGGGCCTGCATGCGGCGCTGGCGATGCTCGGCGCCCTCATCGGCTCGGTGGCTTTCAGCGGGTCGGTGCTGGCGTGGGCCAAGCTGCAAGGAGTGATGAAGAAGGCGGTCCGATGGCCCGCGCAGAACCTCGGCAACGTGCTGCACTCCCTGGTCACGCTGGCCCTGGGCGTCGCGATCGTCGTGTGGGGGCCGCACCCGCTGCTGCTGATCGCCTTCTTCCTGATGGCGCTCATCCTGGGCTTCGCGCTGACCAGCCCCATCGGCGGCGCGGACATGCCCGTGGTCATCTCCCTGCTCAACGCATTCACCGGCCTGGCCGTCGGGCTCGAGGGCTACGTCATCGGCAACCCGGCCCTCATCATCGCCGGCATCGTCGTCGGCGCCGCCGGCACCCTGCTGACCCAGCTCATGGCCAAGGCCATGAACCGGCCGCTCACCAATGTGTTGTTCTCCCCGATCACGGGCGAGGCTCAGGCCGGCGGGGTGGTCGAGGGCAGCATGAAAGAGCTGTCCGCCATGGACGCCGCCGCGATGATGAGGTACGCCGAGAGCGTGATCATCGTGCCGGGCTATGGCATGGCCGTGGCCGGCGCCCAGCACAAGGTGTACGAGATGACCAAGCTGCTGGAGTCCGAGGGTGTCGATGTGAAGTTCGCGATCCACCCCGTCGCGGGCCGCATGCCCGGGCACATGAACGTGCTGCTGGCCGAGGCCGGCGTCCCCTACGACCAGATCTTCGACCTCGACGAGGTCAACGCCGACTTCCCCCTCGCGGACGTTGCCCTGGTGATCGGCGCCAACGACGTGGTCAACCCGGTGGCGCGCACCGACAAGGGCAGCCCCATCTACGGCATGCCGATCCTGGACGCCGACCGGGCCCGGCAGTGCATCGTGATCAAGCGGGGCCGGGGAGCCGGCTACTCGGGCATAGAGAACGCGTTGTTCTACGCCGAGAACACCTCGATGCTCTACGGCTCTGCGCAACAGGCTGTCGCGGAGGTCGTGACACACATCAAGGAGCTGTCGTGACCCCGACCGGCCACCAAGATACAACTTGCGTTTCACCCCCGATCCGCAAGACTGAGCGTGCAGCAGCACCACGACGTTGACGAGGAGACGAACATGACCGAGGCACCGAAGGCGAAGAAGGTCGAGGCCCGCCTCGCCACGTCGGAGGACCTCCCCGGGCTCGAATCGAACGAGACCGACAAGACCCGCGGTCTCTCGGCGACCTACCTGGCCGAACAGGGCAAGGGCGACTTCTACGTGGTGGTGGGCCTGGTCGACGGCGCGGTGGCCGGCCGGGTCATCCTCGACTGCCGGCCCGCGAACACCGAACTCGTCCCCGAGATGAAGCTGCTGTGGGTCTCCCCCGAGGCGCGCCGCCAGGGCCTGGGCGCCGCCATGACCCAGCATCTGGAAGACCTGGCCCGCGCGCTCGGCTTCGACGAGATCTTCCTCGGCGTCACGCCCGACAACCCCGCCGCGATTCCCATGTATGTCCAATTGGGCTACGCCCCGACCGGTGAGCACCGCAGCGCCCTCAACCTGTCGGTGATCGACGGCGAGGGCGAGGGCACCGACGACCCGATCGAGGCCATCTACCGCAAGTCGCTGCGCGTCCGCTGACGGCGTCGCCTATCCGGGCCGGGGTCAGGCCTCGGCCAGGGCCACCACGCGCACGAGCCGGGGGCCGGTCGCGAACTCCAGGATGAAGTCGTCGCCGTCGAAGGAGTGACCCATCAGGGTGGCCCGCCCCCGCGCCAGCCCGACGAGCAGGTCGGTGAGGTCGCCCCGCCTCCGCGACGTGACCTTCAGGCCACCGCCGTCGGCGAACAACAGGACCCAATACCCCTCGTCGGCCACGGGGGTCAGACCACGCGCCGGTACCTTGCGGCTGAGGATCGTCCGCAGCCGACCCGCCAGCGGCGCCGAACGCTGCGTGAGGCGCTCCCACAGCAGCTGCTGGGCGATGGCGTCCAGCTCGGCTTCGTCTTTGGGATCGACGTGCACCGCCACCTTCGACGCGCGGTGGTCGCGCGTGTTCACGCGATAGATGACCACGTACATCACCACCGCGGCGACCAGGAAGCCGAGCAGCTCCATGCCCCCAGTGTGCGCCTCTGCGGGGCCTCAGCAAAGCCGAAGCGTCAGTTCGCAGTCGGCGCCGACAACAGCACCCGCGTCGCCTCGACGTCGGCGTCCATCTGGCGGATGAGGGAGTCGATCCCCTCGAACCGCACCTGCCCTCGGATCCTGCCGACGAAGTCGACGGCGATGGGTGCGCCGTACAACTCCAGGTCGGTGCGGTCGAGCACGTAGCTCTCCACGCGGCGGTCGGCGCCGTCGAAGGTGGGGTTGGTGCCGACCGAGACGGCGGCCGGCCACACGGGCGCGGCCGAGGCGGCAGGCAGGGGCAGGCCGTGAGCGTCGAGCCCGTCGAGGCGTGTCACGAACCCCGCATAGACGCCGTCGGCCGGGCAGGCGTACTCGGGTGGCACGGGGAGGTTGGCCGTCGGGAAGCCCAGCTCGCGTCCGCGGTGGTCGCCGTGCGCCACCACCCCCTTGAAGCGGAACAACCTGCCCAGCAACTCCTCGGCGTGCGCGACGTCGCCGCGGTCGAGGGCGGTGCGGACCGCGGAGCTGCAGGTCTCCTCGTCGCCGACGTGGACCAGCGGCAGGCCGGTGACCCGGAACCGGCCACGCCCGAGCTCTTCGAGGACGTCGACCGTGCCGGCGGCCTTGTGGCCGAAACGGAAGTTCTCCCCCACGACGACGTGCGCGGGATGGAGCGGGAGCAGATACCCCTCGACGAACTCGGCCGGAGTCAGCTTCGACAGCGCGGGTGTGAAATCGACCACGCGAACTTCGTCTGCACCGGCCTGGCGGAGCTGCGTCACCCGGTCCTCGAGGCTGGTCAGGAGCTTGGGCCCGCCATCAGGCCGCAGAACCGACGCGGGGTGGGGCCAGAAAGTGACCACCACCAGAGGAAGGTCAGGCTCGGCCCGGCGAGCCGCAGACAGCACCAACCGGTGACCGGGGTGCACGCCGTCGAAGTTGCCGATCACGACAACGGACTGACTCAACGGACGCTTCCTCTCGCTCGCCTGCCCCGCCACCCTACCGCTCCCCCGCTCACGCGAGCACGGCCACCGGGACGCTGCCGCCGTCCCCGGGGCGGTAGAGAGCCAGCAGCCGACCGCCGTGCACGAGGGCGGTCGGGTTGGCGGGGACGGCCAACGCGAGCGGCCTGCCGTGACCGATGTCACGGGCGGCGTCGGCGTCCACCTCGATGGTGGCGAATGCCAGCGGTGCGATCGCGGCCAGCGGGTAGGGCCGGACGTCGTGGAGCTGCCCCGCGCTCAGCCGTGGCAGGTCGGCGTCCCAGGTGGCGTGCTCGAGGCCGAAGGGGCCGACCCTGGTCCGGCGCAGCGCCGTCAGGTGGCCGCCCACGCCCAGGGCGGCGCCCAGGTCGCGGGCCAGGGCGCGCACGTAGGTGCCCGAACTGCAGTCGACCTCGACGTCGAGGTCCACCACGGGCAGACCGTCGGCCTCGACCTGCCGGACGTCCCGGACGTCGAAGCGGCTCACGGTGACCTCGCGCGCGCTCAGGGCGACCTCTTCCCCGCGCCGGGCCAGGGTGTACGCGCGCTGACCGTTGACCTTGATCGCCGAGACCGAGGAGGGCACCTGCCGGATCGTGCCGGTCAGGGCGGCGACGGACGCCTGGAGTCGCCTCCCCACGTCGGCCAGCAGGGCGCCGACGGACGCCGTGGGCTCGCCCTCGGCGTCATCGGTGGCGGTGGTGACTCCCAGACGGATCGTCGCCTGGTACGCCTTGGTGGTCAGCAGGAGGTGGCCCAGTAGCCGGGTGCCCTTCTCCACCCCCAGCACGAGCACGCCGGTGGCCATCGGGTCCAGGGTGCCGGCGTGGCCGACCTTCCGGGTGCCCAACGCCCTCCTCGCGCGTGCGACCACCTGGTGGCTGGTGATGCCCCCCGGCTTGTCGACCACCAGCAAGGAGGAGTCGGCCACTCTCAGGCGTCCTCGGAGTCGTCGTCCTCGGTGGGACGCCGGTACGGGTCCTGCTCGCCCGCGTACGAGGCACCGGCCGAGCGGGCCGCGAGGTCGGCGTCCTGGGCCCGGGTCCTGGCGAGCAGGGCGTCCATCTCGGCGGCGGTCTCGGGGACGGCATCCGGCACGAAGGCGATCGTGGGCGTGAACTTCATCCCGAGCTGCTTGCCGACGGTGGATCGGATCAGGCCGTTGGCCGAGGCCAGCGCCGCCGCCGTCCCGGCTCGCTCGCCGTCGTCGCCCAGCACCGTGTAGAACACGGTGGCCTCCCGGCCGTCCCCGGTGAGGCGGACGTCGGTAATGGTGACGAAGCCGAGGCGCGGGTCCTTGATCCGCTGCTCGAGCATGTCGGCGACGATCACCCTGATCTGCTCGGCGACCTTGATGTACCTGGGGTTTCCCATGGCAACTCCTTTCGCAGCCGCCCCCCACCCATCACGTCACTCCCGGGGCTTCTCCACCATCTCGTAGGTCTCGATGATGTCTCCCTGCTTGATGTCGCTGTAGTTGTGCAGCGTCAGGCCGCACTCGTACCCTTCGCGCACATCGGTGACGTCGTCCTTCTCACGTCGCAGCGAGGCGATCGAGCTCTCGGTGACCACGATGCCGTCTCGCAGGAGGCGCGCCTTGGCGTTGCGCCTGATGTGGCCCTCGAGGACCATGCAGCCGGCGATGGTGCCGAACTTGGAGCTGCGGAAGATCTCGCGGATCTCCGCCTGGCCCATCGTCTGCTCCTCGAAGATCGGCTTGAGCATGCCCTTGAGGGCTGCTTCCACCTCGTCGATGGCTGCATAGATCACCGAGTAGTAGCGGATGTCGACGCCTTCGGCGTCCGCCATCTGCGTGGCCTTGCCCTGAGCGCGGACGTTGTAGCCGATGATGACGGCATCCGAAGCCGCTGCCAGCGAGACGTTGGTCTCGGTGATGGCACCGACGCCACGATCGATGACGCGCAGCGACACCTCGTCGCCCACCTCGATCTTGGCCAGGGAGTCCTCCAGCGCCTCCACCGAACCGGCGGAGTCGCCCTTGAGGATGAGCTTGAGCTCCTGGGTCTCGCCCTTCTCGAGCTGCTCGAACAGCTGGTCGAGGGTCTTGCGACGCGTGGTCCTGGCCAGGAGAGCGGCGCGCTGGCGCGCCTCCCTCTTGTCGGCGATCTGGCGGGCCATCCGGTCGTCCTCGACGACCAGGAAGTTGTCGCCGGCGCCGGGCACCGAGGTCAGGCCGAGCACCTGGACCGGCATCGAGGGCGGCGCCTCGTCGATCGGCTCGCCGATGTCGTTGATCATCGCGCGGACGCGCCCGTGAGCCGAGCCCGCGACGATCGAGTCGCCGGTGTGCAGGGTGCCGCGATGGACGAGCACCGTCGCCACCGGGCCACGCCCCTTGTCGAGGTGCGCCTCGATGGCCACACCCTGCGCGGGCATGTCCGGGTTGGCGCGGAGATCGAGGGCCGCGTCGGCTGTCAGCACGATGGCCTCCAGCAGCTGCGGCAGGCCGACGTGTGTGATGGCGGACACGTCGACGAACATCGTGTCGCCGCCGTACTCCTCGGGGATGAGCCCGTATTCGCTGAGCTCGCCACGCACCCGCACCGGGTCCGCGGCTTCCTTGTCGACCTTGTTCACCGCGACCACGATCGGCACCTCAGCGGCCTTGGCGTGGTTCAGCGCCTCGATCGTCTGCGGCATCACGCCGTCGTCGGCCGCCACCACCAGCACGGCGATGTCGGTCGACTTGGCGCCACGGGCTCGCATGGCGGTGAACGCCTCGTGACCCGGAGTGTCGATGAACGTGATCCGCCGCTCTTCGCCGCCGACCTCGGTGGCGACCTGGTAGGCGCCGATGGCCTGCGTGATGCCGCCGGCCTCCTTCGCCACCAGGTTAGTGTGGCGCAGGGCGTCCAGCAGCTTGGTCTTGCCGTGGTCCACGTGGCCCATGACGGTGACGACCGGCGGGCGTGCCTCCAGGTCTTCTTCGCCGCCGAAGTCCTCGCCGAACTCGATGTCGAAGGATTCCAGCAGCTCGCGGTCCTCGTCCTCGGGGCTGACGACCTCGATGATGTAGTTGAGTTCGGCGCCGAGCACCTGCAGCGTGTCGTCGGCCACCGACTGGGTGGCGTTGACCATCTCGCCGAGGTGGAACAGCACCTGCACCAGGGACGCCGGCTCGACGCCGATCTTCTCGGCCAAGTCGGTCAGCGAGGCGCCGCGCCGCAGGCGCACCTTCTCGCCGTCACCCTGCCTGATGCGGACGCCGCCGATCGCCGGCGCCTCCATCTGATCGAACTCGGCGCGACGCGCCTTCTTGCTCTTGCGCCCTCGGCGCGCGGGGCCACCCGCACGCCCGAAGGCACCCTGGGTGCCACCCCCGGAGCGTCCGCCACGGCCGCGTCCACCGCCGCCACCGACGGGACCGGTCGACGGCCCGCCCATGCCCGGACGGCCGCCGGCGCCTGCGCCGGGACGACCGCGGCCGGGACCTCCTGCGCCGCCGGGGCGACCAGGACGGCTGGTGCCGGCAGGGGTCAGCGAGCCGCTGGCCTGCTTGGGCATCATCGCGGGGTTGGGTCGCGGCATGCCGGGCAGCCCACCGGTGCCGCCCGGACGCGGCATCCGCGGAGCGGCGCCCTCAGCGCCGGGACGCGGCCCGGGCCGGCCGGGGGCGGCGCCCGGAGCATCTGGACGCTGACGACGGACGCCCATTCCCTGGCTGGACGCGAACGGGTTGTTGCCCGGGCGCGGAGCGCCGGCCGGACGCCGTTGACCGGGGAGACCGCCGGTGCCGCCCGGACGCGGGGCGGGTCGAGGGCCGGGGGCGCCGGGGCGCGCGCTCGGGGTGCTCGACCGGGGCCCGGGCGTCGCAGCCTGGGAGGCGGGCCGCGGGCCCGGCGCCGGGCGAGGCGCCGGAGCGGGTGCCGCCGCAGCAGGGGCGGGGCGAGCATCCGTCTCGGGCGCCGGGGTGGGCGCGGCTGCCGCGGCGGGCGCGGCTGGTGCGGGCGCCGGCCTGGGGGCGGACGCCTCCTGTGCGGGGGCCGGACCGGCGGCTGGCCCAGCGGACGCCGGAGCTGCCGCAGCCGGCACCTTGGGGCCGGGCGCAGGAGCGGGACGCGGTGCGGGCGCGGGGGCCGGGCGGGCCGAGGGGCCCGGCCGGGCCGCCCCACCGGGGCGGGGGCCGGGTGACGCCACCGGCGCCGCGGCGGTCGGGGCCGCTGGCCCCGACGCGGTCGGGGTGCCGGACGCCGCTGCCGGAGCAGGCGCGGTCGGCACTGCTGGCGCCGACGGCATCGGCGCCTGCCTGGACGGGGGAGCCGCGGGTGCGGCGCCCTTCAACTTCTCGGTCAGCCGCCGGACAACGGGCGGCTCGATCGTCGACGACGCGGACCGGACGAACTCGCCCATGTCCTTGAGAACCGAGAGGACTTCTCTACTTTCGAGTCCGAACTCCTTAGCGAGTTCATAGACGCGGACCTTGGCCACTACTCTCCTTCAGGTCCGCGTCGAGCGCAGACCAGTTAGTTGTTGCTCATTTCTGGGGACTCATCGAGTGGTCATGAGCGTTAGCCCACCTTCTGGTTGTGTTCGCGCACAGCGCGCGAAGCGCAGGGGTCAGTCTAGTGCGTCGTCCCCCGATTTGCCCAAGCGGGGTGCCAGCGCGTCGACCTGCTCGGCCAACGCGGCGAGCTGGTCGGGAGTGCCGGCGTCCCGTCGCAGGGCCCTGGCGATCGCCCGCCGCTTGACGGCGCGGGCGCCGCACCCAGGGTGCAGCCACGCGCCGCGGCCCGGGGCGGTGCGGTCGATCGCCGGCCCTTCCGGCGTCCACACCAAGCGGACCAGAGCGGACTGATCGTCGGTCGCGCGGCACCCCACGCAGGTCCTGGTCGGCACGGGACGAGCGTAGTGTCAGCCTGGTTCCTACGACGCGACCGGGCTGTAACTCCACATCAACAATCTCGATGTTGAGATTCTTGGCCGCATGGGCTTATAGTCCTCGTGTGGGGGCCAAGGAGGGTCCCGATGGACGCGTGAGGAGCGGCCAGATGACGCAGAGTCGAGACCATGTGTCCCGCCCGCAGGGCTGGACCGACGAGACCGAATTCCACCTTCCCGAGGACCACTGGCCGCTGCCGGAGCTGGTCCACACCGAAAAGCCGCACCAGGCGCCCGACACCGCCGCCTTCGTCGCGGTGTCCAAGACCCCCGAGTACATCAAGCTGCGCTCCACGTTCCGCGCCTTCGCGTTCCCGATGACCGTGGCCGGTCTCACGTCCTACTTCGTCTACGTGGTCCTGTCGATCTACGCCCCCGGGTTCATGGCCCGGCCGTTCCTCGGCGCGCTCAATGTGGGGATGACGCTGGGGCTCTTCCAGTTCCTGGTCACGTACGTCTGGACCGCCCTGTACGTCAACTACGCGACCAAGCGCCTCGACCCGACGGCGACTGCCCTCAAGGCCCAGCTCGAGAAAGGCGTCCGCGCATGACCCTCCTGCAGACCACCAGCTACGGCAACCCGATGATCAACATCGCGGTCTTCGCCCTCTTCGTCATCGCCACCCTGGGCATCGTCATCGCGGTCACGCGCCAAAAGTCCAAGGCCTCCGACTTCTACACCGGAGGCGGCGCCTTCTCCGGCCGCCAGAACGGGCTCGCCATCACCGGCGACTACCTGTCCGCCGCCGCCTTCCTGGGCGTGACCGGCGCCATCGCCCTCTACGGCTACGACGGCCTGCTGTACTCGGTCGGCTTCTTCGTGGCTTGGATCGTGGCCCTCTTCTTGGTCGCCGAACCGCTGCGCAACACGGGCAAGTACACGATGGCTGACGTGCTCAGCTTCCGGATGAACCAGAAGCCGGTTCGCACCGCGGCTGCCACGTCGACGCTGGTGATCTCGTTCGTCTACCTGTTGGCGCAGATGGCCGGAGCCGGTGGGCTGGTTGCCCTCCTGCTCGGCGTCTCCGACCGGGGGATGCAGTCGCTCGTGATCGCCCTCGTGGGCGCCCTCATGGTCGTCTACGTCTTGGTCGGCGGCATGAAGGGGACCACGTGGGTGCAGATGATCAAGGCCGTCCTGCTCGTCAGCGGCGCCGCCGTCATGGCCGCGATCGTCCTCTTCGGCAGCGGCTTCAACCTGTCGACACTCCTCGCCTCGGCCCAGGAGGCCGCCCTCAACCCGGCTACCGGCAACGGCAAGGACCTACTCCTGCCCATGCAGCAGTACGGCGCCACCGACTTCACCAAGCTGTCCTTCCTGTCGCTGTCCATCGCACTGGTGGCCGGCCCCTCGGGCCTGCCGCACGTGTTGATGCGGTTCTACACCGTCCCGACCGCCAAGGAGGCCCGTCGCTCGGCGGTGTGGGCCATCGGCCTGGTCGGCGCCTTCTTCCTGATCACCCTCGTGCTGGGCATGGGCGCTGCCAAGCTGGTCGGCCAGCAGGCGATCCTGGCGGCCCCGGGCGGGGCGAACGCGGCCGCACCCCTGCTCGCGCTGGTCCTCGGCGGGGAGATCTTCATGGGTGTCATCTCGGGCGTCGCCTTCGCCACCATCCTCGCGGTGGTCGCCGGGCTAACGATCACGGCGTCCGCCTCGTTCGCCCACGACGTGTACAACTCCATCCTCAAGGACGGCAAAGCCGACCCCGAGCAGGAGGTCAAGGTGGCGCGCATCACCTCGGTCGTGATCGGGGTGCTGGCGATCGTCGGCGGGATTTTCGCCAACGGCCAGAACATCGCGTTCCTGATCTCCTTGGCCTTCGCCGTGGCGGCGTCGGCGAACCTGCCCTCGATCCTGTACACGATGTACTGGCGGCGGTTCAACACCCGGGGTTCGGTGTGGAGCATCTACGCCGGCCTGGTCAGCTCCGTGGTGCTGATCGTGTTCTCCCCCTCCGTCTCGGGCAGCAAGTCCGCGATGCTGGGCGAGGCGATCAACTTCGCCTGGTTCCCCCTCACCAACCCGGCGCTGGTGTCGGTGCCGCTGGCGTTCCTCGCTGGTTGGCTCGGGACGATCTCCTCGCGGGTGCGCGGCGACGAGGAGCTGGCGATCGAGATGGAGGTCCGCTCGATGACCGGTGCGGGGGCGGGCGAGGCCATCGCCCACTGAGAACCTCGGTGCCCATCAACGAAGCTGGGCACCCTGCCAACGCGGCGGCCGGTCCCTTCGGGGGCCGGCCGTTCGTGTTCGAGTTCACAGCGTGATGACAGGTGCGAGCCAGCGCCGGCCCAGCGTGGGGGGGCTTGATGGGGGGCAAGCAACTCAACACGAAGGAGTCCCTCATGAAGAACAGCAGCAAGGTTGGCCTCACTCTCGGTGCGGCGGTCCTGACCCTCGGCGGCGTCGCCGGCGTGACCAGCCTGGCCCAGGCAGCGGACCCCTCCGCCTCGCCCACCCCGTCGACCACGGCGGGCACCGGCGACGCCTCCTCCGAGGCGGGGCGGCACGGGCGCGGCGGCAAGCCGGGGATGCGCGGCGCCGAGATGGCCGGCGCGCTGGCCACGAAGCTGGGGCTGGAGGAGACCAAGGTCGCCGAGGCGCTCCGCACGGCCCACGACGCGCTGCACCAGGCGCGCGAGTCCTCCGGCGACGAGGCCACCAGGCCCAGCCGCGACGAGCGGGACGCCGCCCTGGCCGCCGAGCTCGCAAAGGCCCTCGGGGTGGAGGAGAGCAGGGTCACCGACGCCCTCGCGGCCATGGAGACCGAAAGGGGCGCCGAGCGCGCCGCCGCCCTACAGGAGCGGCTCGATGCGGCGGTCACCGACGGCACGCTCACTCAGGCCGAAGCCGACGCCGTCAAGAAGGCAGTCCAGGCGGGCGTGATCGGCGGAGGCGGTGGTCGCCGCTGACAGTGACCTCCTCCGGTTCCTCGGGGCCGCACCCGCCGGGTGCGGCCCTTCGGGGTCCGGTGCGGCTGGAAACCCTCGTCAGGCCTGGGTGTCGGGCCGGATGTCGATGCGCCACCCCGTCAGCCGCGCCGCGAGCCGTGCGTTCTGGCCTTCCCGGCCGATGGCCAGGCTCAGCTGGTAGTCGGGAACGATCACGCGGGCGGCCTTGGCGAACTGGTCAGTCACGGTCACCGAGCTGACTTTGGCCGGGCTGAGCGCCTCGGCCACGAACTGGGCGCCGTCCTCGGAGTAATCGATGATGTCGATCTTCTCGCCGTTGAGCTCGTTCATGATCGCGCGGACGCGCTGTCCCATCGGGCCGATGCACGCACCCTTGGCCGACACATTGGGATCGTTGCTCTTCACCGCGATCTTGGTCCGGTGCCCGGCCTCGCGGGCCACCGCCTTGATCTCGACCACGCCGGAGGCGATCTCGGGGACCTCGAGCTTGAACAGTCGCTGCACCAGGTTGGGGTGGGTCCGCGACACGACCACCTGCGGGCCGCGCGGCTCGCGCCGGACCGCCACCACGTACACCCGCAGGCGCAGGCCGTGCGTGTACTGCTCGTTGGGGACCTGCTCGGCCAGGGGCATGATCGCCTCGAGCGCGCCGAGGTCGACGCGCACGGTCTTGCTCTCGCGGTCCGCCTGGACCACGCCGGCGACGATGTCGCCCTCCTTGGCCGAGAAGTGGCCGAACTTCTGCTCGTCCTCCGCCTCGCGCAACCTCTGGAAGATCACCTGCCGCGCGGTGGACGCCGCCACCCTGCCGAAGCCCTCGGGGGTGTCTTCATACCAGCCGACGACGGCGCCCTCGTCGTCGGTCTCGGGAGCCATCACCGAGAAGCGTCCGGTCTTGGTGTCGAGCTCCACTCGGGCGCCCTTGACCGCGTGCCCCGACTTCTCGTAGGCGTTGAGGATCGCCTCCTCCATCGCGCGCACCAGCACGTCCATCGGAATGTCCTTGTCGCGCTCGAGGCTCCGCAGCGCGGCCATATCGATGTCCACTCGTCACTCCTCTTCTTCGTCGGCCTCGTCGGCGAAGGCGTCCTTGCGGAGCTCCGCCTGGACGACGGCCTTGGTGATGTCGTCGTAGGCGACCCGGCGCGGCGTTCCGTCGACGTCCAGGTCGAGGCCGTCGGCGTCCACGGCGGCGATCCGTCCGGACACGCCCCCCTCGGCCAGGGTGAGTGCCACGAGGCGTCCGGTGTTGCGACGGAAGTGCTTGGGTTCGGTCAGTGGTCGGCTC
>JBKHWW010000025.1:0-43722 GCA_046566345.1 Actinomycetes bacterium | reverse complement strand
TGGACGCAGACTGGCGCAAGGTGGAGACGCCGAACACTCCCTACCGGCACATCGAGCTTCCCTGGGTCGTGGCCGACGCGTGCCGCGCGCTCATGGACCGCTTTGGGCTGGCGGCAGCGACCATCGACCTGATCCGCCGACCAGACGGCGGCTACGTGTTCCTCGAGGTCAACGCCCAGGCTAACTGGCTGTGGCTCGAGGCACGCACGGGCCTGCCGATCGCGCAGGCGATGGCACGGCTCCTGGCGGCGGGGAGGATCGAACGCGCTGACATTTCACCGGAGCGGGCGTGACGGAAGTGCGTCCTCACGGATACCGCCCGTTGGGTCGGGCATCACTCGGAACGCACCCGCTGTGGGGCCGAAGGTGACGACCTCGGCCATCTCGGCCCCGTCGAAGCGCGCCGCCGCGCCGTCCCCAAGAGCACAGCCGGCGGGCAGCCGGCCGTCGGCCACCATGGCCACATAGCTGCTGCGCCGTGCCGGCTGGCTGTCGTAGTGCGGGCAGTTGCTGCCCGGGATCAAACCCAGGAAGGGAGCCAGCGGCTCGAACGCATTGCCACCGAGTCCGCGGATGCCGGAGTCGAACCAGCACATTGCCCCGGCGCTTACGCCGCACATCACGGCTCCGCGCTCCCACGCCTGGCGCAGGAGCCCGTCGAGGCCGCGACTGCGCCACAACACGAGCATGTGGAACGCGCTCCCGCCCCCCACATAGATGATGTCCTGCTCGTGGAGGTGCTCGGCTAGAGGCGTTGTCATGGGCCGCAGCAGCGTGAGCCGACTGACGTGGTCGACCCTGCCCCGGAACGACGCGCGGAACGCCTCGGCATACCCGTCGTCGTCGCCGCTGGCGGTGCCCACGAAGCAGACCCGTGGGTTCGCCTTGCCGGAGAGCTCGAGCAGGTAATCCCGCAACGCCAGCTCACCAGGGCTGCCGGACAGACCCCCTCCCCCGATGGCAACCACGTGCCGTCTCGGATCCCCGACAGGTGTGACCGCCATGGCCCAGCACCTCCTCGGAACGTTTGCCGAGGCCAGCTTGCGCGACGCCTCCGTGCGGCGCAAGCCGACGGCGCCGAGAGTTCGGCCGCCACGCTGACCCCTCGATCAGCGGAACCCGAACAGCGGAGGCAGGACGAACACGACAAGCACCGCCCACAATCCGATCACCGGAAGATAGCCGCACTGCCACCGCTCCAGGTCCGCGAACGGACGCCGACCGCGCACGAAGCCGAGCGACAACCATGCCGCCCAAGCGAGGTTCCCGAGGAGCACGATGTTCTCCCCGAGGGCGGCGAGCTTGTTAGGGCTGGCGCCGTAGTCGGCGATCCGTCCGGCCATGGCGATGAGCAGCACGATATCCACGGCCACGGCTGCCACCAGGAGCAGCAGTTGCAGGTAGTCGAACCAGCCCGCGGGTGCACCGGAGGGGCGCGCGGACACCGAGAACACATGGAGAGCGAGCACCACGACGAGCACGAGGTCGATGATGATGAGGACGTTGCGGTCCGCCTCGGCCGGTGGACCGCCGACACCGAGCGCCACCAGGAACATCAGGAGAAGCAGGGTGAGCAGCGGCGTGAACACCAGCGACAGCACCGGCGCCATGTTCTCCACAACGGACTGCTTGGCCTCGACCAGCCATGCTGCAACCACAATCGCCCCGCCGATCCCCAGGGGCAGCGCCCACTCCAAGAGCCCGACCTCCGGGTCGATGCCCACGGCCACGAAGACACCGGAGGCGAGCGCCAGCAGGACGCCCCCGCCGAGCGCGATGAGGGCGTAGTAGATGGCGAGCTCGCCCAGGAACCGCAGGTAGTCCATCCACTGGTCGAGTCTGCGCCAATCGCGACCGAGGTAGCACGCCCCCAGGGCAACACCGATCGCGATTGGCGCGTGCAGCAGCCCCAGCAACTGCGTCTCACGCGGGTCGACGAATGGGTAGCCCAGGAGCGCACCGCCCAGTGCGGTGATCAGGACGGCGATGGCCACCAGGACCGCTACCACCGGCGGGCGACGCCGCCAGGCGACGTAGCCCGTCAGGACCACGGCTAGCGCGAGCAGGGCGATGACGGCGTGGTTGAGCGGCAGAGGGGACGGCTGGTCCAGGGCGAAGCCGAGAGGGATCCGGATCGCCAGCCCCGCCGCGGCCGCGAACGCGAGCATGCCGAGCGCGCCGGTCCTTGTCGGCGTCAGTCCTGAGTCGCCGCCGACGTACTGGCGCCAGAGGCGTCCGGTGTGTTCGCGGGCGAGGCCGGCAGCGATGGCGTCCTGGCGACCGACGCGCTGGACAGCGACGAGGAACGCCTCTTCGTCGGTGAGCCCGACGGCCGTCAGTGACATGAGGTGCCCGCGGAGGTGATCCTCGAGCTCATCGACGTCGGTCGGCGCGACGCCGCGCCGGACCATCAGTGCGTCGCGCCAGTCAGCAATGAGCGCGTCGACCGGCGCGGACGGAGCGAACGGCAGGGGCGCGGTGTCCGACATGTCAGGTTCCTTGGACTGCGAGGGGGAAGGCGAGGCGGAGCAGGGCGTCCCAGAGGCTTCGGAGGGTCGCATCGACGGTCTGCCAGGCTCGACGCTGCTCGGCCAGGGCCGCCCGGCCTCGCTCGGTGATGCGGTAGTACTTACGTCGACGTCCGGACTCGCCGGAGCCCCAGGACGCCTCGATCTGGCCCAGACGTTCCAGCCGGTGCAGAAGCGGGTACAGCAGCCCCTCGCTCCAGTCGAGTTGTCCGCCCGACAACGTCGCGATCCGCTGCAGGATGGCGTAGCCGTAGTTCTCGCCGTCGGCGAGAATCCCCAGCACCAGGGGCGCCGCGGACGCCGCCACGAGATCCTTACCGACGGGGTCGCCCATTCCGCTCCTATACCTAGAACATCTAGGTATGAGGATAGCCCAGCTGGTCGACCAGCAAGGGAATGCCGGGTGCTGCTGGAGTCGGATGTCAGGTGTGTCGCTGGGTGGTGAGCCCGCGACGGTGTCGGACGTGCCGGGCGAGGGTGCTGAAGGCGATGTCGGCGAACATGCCCACGATGAGGATGACGATCATGGAGGCGAGCAGTCCGGCGGCGTCGCCGAATTCCTGGGCGAAGGCGAGCCGGTTTCCCAGGGCGATGGAGCCGGGGATGATGACGAGCAGTTCGCCGGCCATGAGGGAGCGCCAGGCGAAGGCCCATCCCTGGTTGAGTCCGCCGATGTAGGAGGGGAGTGCGGCGGGGATGATGATGTGCCGGTAGAGGGTCCAGCCGCGGGCGCCGAGGACGTGGCCGAGCTTGTGGTAGGCGGGTGGTACCTGGTCGAAGCCGGTGAGTGCGCCGTTGGCGATGCTGGGGGCGGCACCGAGGACGACGACGAACAGGATCGCTTCTTCGCCCAGGCCGAGCAACAGGATGGCCAGCGGGAACCACACCACCGACGGCATCGTCTGTAGGCCGGTGACGAGAGAGCCGATGGCGGCGCGCAGCAGCCGGGAGCGGGCGGTGGCCAGCCCGATGAGGGTGCCGATGGTGATCGCGAGGGCGAAGCCTGTAATCGCGCGGGTCAGGGTGCGGCCTAGTGCCTGCCAGAAGGTGGCTTGTGTGGCGATCTCGCCGAGTTCGGCGAGCACGGTTCCGGGGCCGGGGAGGAGGTAGTCGGGCTTCCAGCCGGACCAGACCACCACCTGCCAGGCGGCCAGGAACAGGCCGACCGCGATCGTCACGGGCAGGAGCCTTTCAGCCCAGCGCCCGGGGCCACCCCCGGTGTCGGCGGTGGGCTGAGCAGCTTCCGACGCCGCTGGCGCGGCGTCTTCAGATGGTGAAGTAGTCGGTCTCGTCATGGCGGGCCACGTCCTCTCGAAGGCGTCGGGTGAGGTCGGACGCCATCGCGGCGACGGGGGCTGAGTCCATCACCCGGGGTCGGGGGAGGGGGTTGGGTTGGGAGTGAAGGATCCTCCCGGGCCGGGAGCCCATCAGGATGGTGCGGTCCGCGAGGCGGACGGCTTCTCGGACGTTGTGGGTGACGAACACGACGCTGAAACCGGCGTCATGCCATACGTCCTCGATGAGATCGTGCATCTGGTCGCGGGTCATGGCGTCGAGGGCTCCCAGGGGTTCGTCCATGAGAACGATCGCGGCGTCCTGAGCGAGGACGCGCGCGAGCGCGACGCGCTGCTTCATGCCGCCGGACAGCTCGTGTGGGCGCTTCTCGGCGTGCTGGCCCAGTCGGACCTTGCCGAGCAGTTCGCTGGCTCGGACGCGGCGTTTGGCTCTGTCGACGCCACGGAGGCGGAGGGCTAGGTCGACGTTCTGGGCGGCGGTGAGCCATGGCAGCAGGGTGCTCTCCTGAAACATGAGCGCGACCCCGCCGCTGGTCTCGACGGTGCCAGCGGTGGGCTGCTCGAGGCCGGCCGCGAGGGTGAGCATGGTCGACTTGCCGCAGCCGGAGCCGCCGACCACGGCGACGAACTCGCCAGGAGTGACATCGAGGTCGACTCCGCCGAGCGCGGTGACCTGCTGGCGGCCATGGCCGAAGACCTTGGTGGCGCCAGTGAGCCGCAGCCGCCCCGACGCGAGGTCGGGGACGGCTGCGGCCGCACTGGGGGTGCGTCTGGTCACGCGCCGACCTGGGATTGTCCGCGGGCGGTAAGCGCCTCGTTCAGCACCGTGAGCTCCCACAGCTTTGCGAAGTCATCCGACGGCTTGTCGGGCAGCAGCCCGACCGCTTCGGCGTGGTCGGCGGACGTCTTCAGGGTGGCCGGCAGTGGGTCGGGGGTGAACTCGAGGTTCCCCCACGCGGTGGCCAGGAGGGCCGGCGCAATGTCCTGCTCGGTGATCTTCTTGATCTGCGCGGCCACGGCCGCGCGTGCGGCGTCCGGCTCAGACTCGATCTTGTCCAGGGCGTCCAGGTGTGCGTCGAGGAAGGCGCGCACCAGTTCGGGGTGGTCTTCGACGAACTCGGTGCGGGCGATGACGTTCGTGGTGACGAACTGACCCTGGGGCCACAACGTCCGCTCATCGACGAGAACGGTGCCGCCCGCGTTGACCAGGCGCGTCGCGAATGGCTCGGGGAGCCAGCCCCCATCGATCTCGCCGGCCGCGAACGCCTGCACGGCCGCGGAGTTCGACTGCGGCAGGATGCTCACGTCGCCGCCTCCTTCCGTGGTGGCGGTCAGATCCTGGGTGGTGAGCCAGTGTCGGAGGGCGATGTCCTGGGTGTTTCCCAGCTGGGGAGTGGCCAGCTTTCTTCCTTTCAGGTCGGCGGCTGACGTGATCCCGGGTTTGACGACCAGGGCTGCGCCGCCCGAGGTGGACCCGGCGATCACCCGGATCCCTTCCCCGTTGGACTGGATGTACGCGGTCACGGTCGGGTTGGGGCCGATGTAGCTGATGTCCAGCGATCCGCTCAGGATCGCCTGAATGACGTCCGGACCGGCGTTGAACGACTTCGTCGACACGGTCGCCCCGGCCGCACCCAGGCGGGAGGCGAGGAAGCCGTCGGCGTCCGCTATCAGCCCGGGGGCGTGGGTGACGTTGGGGAAGTAGCCGACGTTGACCTGCCGGGCAGGCGCGGAGGCTGCCGGGCCTGCGGACGCCGAGGCGGAGCAGGCAGCGAGCAGCCCGCTGGCGGCGAACAGGGCTGCGGCAACCGCGGTGCGCCGGGAGAGTCGGGTGAGCGAGAGGTCCATGAGGTGCTCCTGACAAGAGAGGGGAGAGGGGAGGTCAGGCGCCCAAGGACCGGAAAACGGAAGAACCGGGCCTCAGGGGCCCGGCGAAGAGAAGTCGACAGCGGGCGCGATCAGGACCCGCAACACATCCGAACAGCCACCAGCACAGCAAGACCACGCGTCTCCACCACGGCAGGCTGACCGAACATGAGGAGGAACCTAGGGCCATCGTTGCCCCGTGTCAATTTTCGAAATGTGTTGCGCTCAGGGCCTGACGGACGGGCCCTCGTCCGGGGGCGACTAAGCCTGAATCCACCACGGCTGGTCGGTGAGTTCCACCGGACGATCCTCGGCTGCGGACTGTTCCATCGCGTAGGACACTGCGGCGTCCTCGAGGCTGTCGCGGAGCGGGTAGGGTTCGGGGCCGCGGCCGTCGACCCAGGCAGCCATGTCCCGCAGCATCGCCGCGGTCGCGTGCTCGTCGTCGGACCAGTGCCGACCCGGCCACGGGTTGCGCCACAACACTGTGTCCCCGTGGCTGATGGTCTCGGAGTCGAACCCCGACATGTCGAGGTCGTGGCCAGACTGGCGCCGTTCGAGCCGCGAGGTGAGGATCGTCTCGGGGCCACCCCACCGCACGAGGCTGTCCCCGTCGAGTTCGCCGTGCGTGCCGCGCACGACCAGCCGCCGCACCCGCAGCAGGTTGCGGGTCTGGAGATCGGTGAAGTCGTACACACCGCTGCGACCAGTTCCGAAATCGACCACCGCGTGGGTGGTTGTCGCCGAGACCGGATCGGTCGCCCCCGTCCAACCCATGCGTGCCAGCGGCTGCAGCAGCGGGGCGGTCACCGTGGTGGCGCGGACGGTCGCAGGCCCGCACGGTGCGCCGAGGTAGGCCCGCATCAGCGCGACCGCGTGGTACAGCTGGGTGGAGGACACCTGCGTCTGGGTCGGCGTGCCCAGCACACCGGAACGCACGAGCGCCAGCCGAGCCGCGTGGGACGGGTACCGCGTGTACTGCTCGGCCGCCTGGACCAGCCCGGACGCCCCCACCTCGCCCCACAGCCGGCGCAGGCCTTCGGCGTCCGGCGCCGGTGGCGTCTCAGTGAGGATCGGGACGCCGCGGGTCACCGCGCTCGCGACGATGACGGGCGCGGAGTCCCAGCTGACCGACGACACCACGAAGCGGGCACCCGTGGCGTCCAGCGCCTCGGCGAGAGACTCGAAGGCGGGCACGGGTGTCTCGCGGCGGGTCCGAACCACGACGCCGGCGCACGGGACCCCGTCGATGCCGCGGGCCGCAGCCAGCCAGGCGTGAGAGCGGTACCCCCACCCGACGAGCACGAACGGGACGGACGCCGTGGGCGAGGGAACGGGATTGGTCACGAGGGCAGAGTAGTGGAGGAGCGGGTCGCGCCCGCGGGCTCGGGCCGCGCGATGGCGCCCCGCGCGCTGGATCGCCGGTCGGGCTCTCGCGTCATTTGCCCGCGTCCGGCAGGATCGCGGTGTGACCGACGTGACGCGTGAGTTGGCGATATTCCCACTCGGTTCGGTGCTATTTCCAGCCATGCCGTTGCCCCTGCGCGTATTCGAACCCCGCTACGTCGCGATGCTCTCGTCGGTGCTCGCCGGGGCCGAGCGTGAGTTCGGAGTGGTGCTGATCGAGCGAGGATCCGAGGTCGGCGGTGGCGACGTGCGATTCGGGGTGGGCACGGTGGCGCGCATCATTTCGGTGGACGAGTCGGCGGGCTTGATCGTGCTGCTCGCGACCGGTGGCCCACGGTTCGAGGTGGTGCGCTGGCTGCAGGATGACCCGTTCCCGCGCGCACAGGTGCGCGAGCTCGCCGCCCTGGAGCTGGACGAGTCCACTCCCTCCCAGCTCGCGTCGGCCGAGGCTGTGGTGCGTGCGGCCATCGCCAAGGCGAGCGAGTTCGTCGAGCCCACCTGGCCGGCCGGCGTCGAACTATCGGCCGAGTTGCCGCAGCGCATCTGGCAGGTCGCCGGAATCGCTCCGCTCAACTCGCTGGACCAGTACGCGCTGCTGCGCTCGCGCACCGTCTCGGAGCTGCTCGGCCGACTGGTCGAGGACACGCGGGCGGCGGAGTTCCTGTTCACGGCCGGGTGGGGATTCGACAAGCAGGGCGACGGCGATCTCCCCGAGTGACCGCTGTGCAGGATCCGCCCCGACTACAACCGCATTCGGTCACGGAGCCAGGCTCGGGCATGCGCGGTGTAGTCCCTCGCGACCCGTGTGTTGGCCGCGACCGTCTCGAAGGCATGAGCCGCACCATGGACGACCTCGAGCGTGCAGTCGACGCCTGCGGCGGTCAGCGCATCGGCATAGGCACGGTTCTCTGCATAGAACAGGTCAATGTCTCCGGTGCCGATCCATGCGGGCGGGAGACCGGCGAGGCCTGTGCGCCTCGATGGTGAGGCATACGGAGGCACGGTCGGCGCGCCAGGCTCCGTCTGCAGGTACGCCCTCCAGCCGTACCGGTTCGCGCGGTTGTTCCACAGGAAGTGACTCACCCGGTCCTGTTGCCGGTCCGCTGCGGTACGGTCGTCGAGCATGGGGCAGAACAGCCACTGGGCCGCCGGCTGGACGCCGCCCTCGTCGTGAAGTCGCTGCACCAGTCCAGCTGCGATGCCGCCTCCGGCGCTTTGCCCCCCAACTGCGATTCGCGCGGGGTTCAGCCCGTACTGCTCTGAGCGCTCGACAAGCCGCTTCCACCCTGCGTGGCAGTCGTCCATCGGCGTCGGGAACGGGTGCTCGGGGGCGAGCCGATAGTCCATGGACGCCACGCTGAGCCTGAGCTCACGAACGAGGTCCACGCACAGGGAGCTGTCCTGCGACGCCGCGCCCACGACCATCCCGCCTCCATGGATCCACAGCAACCCGGCGTCGCTGCCTCCGGTCGAGGGTGAGAACACGTGCAACACAGCTCCCTGTCCGAGGTCGAGCTTGTCGTAGCACACCCCTGGCTCCAGAGACGGTGGGCGGACGAGGCGCGCGACGGTGCGAGCCACCGTGCGACCGAGCCTGCTGCGGACCGGGGTATTCGGCAGGAAGCGAAACCGCTTCAGCTCCGGGTGCAAGTCATGAGCGGTCAGGCGACGGGCAGGGGGTTGCACACTGCTCATGGGGATCCCTTCTGTGGGCGCCACGTAGCTGCCAGCCTCGCGCATGTCTGGGGTTCTGTTCCACTGACAGCAGGATGAGGAAGGATCTCCGCATGCGCATCACGATCATGGGTTCGGGCAACGGGGCGACTGCGGTGGCGTTCGAGTGGGCCCAGGCCGGACACCAAGTCTCGCTGTGGGATTTCGATGAGTTCGACGAGACCGTTGCCGCGATCGCGGCGTCCGGCCACATCGAGGCTCTGGTGAAGTTCGAGGGCACCGCGCCGGTTCACTATGCGGGCCACGATCTCGATCGAGCGTTGGCGGAGGCCGAACTCGTGTTCCTGGTCGGCCCCGCCTACGCCCACGAGGCGATGGGGGAGGCCCTGCGAGGCAGGCTCACGACCAAGGCCGCCTACTGCCTGGTGCCCAGCGCGTGCAACGGCGCGGTCGTGCTCAAGCGGTCGCTCGGTCTGGACCTTCTCGACGACACCTACTTGATCGGTGAGACAAGCACCCTTCCGTATGGTTGCCGCCTGGTGGGACCGGGCGTCGTCCGCGTCACCACGCGCGTCCTGGACGGTCTGTTCGTCGCCGCCCTGCCCAGCGCGCGCACCCCCGAGCTGCTGGCGATGCTGCGGGTGGTCTGGCCCCAGGCCGAAGCTGCACGGAACGTGTTGCAGACGACGTTGCAGAACGCCAACCCGGTGCTCCACCCGGCGATCATGCTGCTGAACGCCTCCCGCATCGAGAACACGGGCGGGGACTTCCTGTTCTACACCGAGGGGGTGACGCCGGCGTCCGCCCGGCTCATCGAGACCCTCGACCGCGAACGAGTCGCGCTGGGACGCACGCTCGGGATCGAGATAGTGCCGGACCCCGAGCTCGGCCTGCGCCAGGGCTACTTGTCGGAGGCCACCTACCTCAGGGGCTATAACCAGGGGATCGGTTTTGCCGGATCGCGAGCGCCGTCCACGCTGCAGTTCCGCTACCTCACAGAGGACGTGCCTTACGGCCTGGTGTTCCTGTCCGAACTCGCGAAACAGGTCGGGGTGCCGACGCCTGCCGCGGACACGGTGATCTCGATGGCCTCGATCATTCTGGGTACCGACTTCCGCGCCCAGGGCAAGCGTCTGCCCCGCGACCTCGGATTCGGTGACCTCACTCCCGACCAGGTTCGCGCCCTGTAGGTGTCACCTGCTGATCGCGGCGGTGGCCGGCTCCCATCCGTGCCCCCCTGTCACCCGCGGTAGAGGAGGCCGATCATCATCCCGGCCTCGGCGTGGTAGATGTTGTGGCAGTGCACCATCCAGTCGCCGACGTTGTCGGCGTCGAGGTCGATGGCCATGGACTGCATCGGCGCCAGGAGGACTGTGTCCTTTCGCAGTCCGGATGGGAGCGCGAAGGAGTGCCCGTGGAGGTGGAGCGGGTGGGTCATCATGGTCATGTTCATCACGTTGATCCGAAGCCGCTGCCCCTCGCGGACGGTCAGGGGCCGGTTCTGCCCGAACGGGGCGCCGTTGATGCCCCACTGGTAGGGGCTCATGGAGCCTTGCAGGACGAGTTGTGCCGTGGCATCGGGCGATCGCTCGGGCAGGCGGACCGATTCCTGCGGCTGAAGGTCCGTCGCGATCAAGATCCGTCCGTTCAGTGCGGCAGGGGACACGTCGTGCGGCGGCGCCTGTCCTCCACCGGTGCGGATCAAGGCCAGCCCTTGTCCGCCCTCGGTCTTGCCGAAGGGCCGAGCGACCAGGGGGAAGACGCCGTCGCCGAGAGTGACCAGCGCGTCGTAGCGCTCACCCATGCCGATGTAGAGGGCGTCGACTTCCTGGACCTCGACCGGGAACCCGTCGCTGTGCGTGACGGTCAGGCGGTGGCTGCCGAGGGCGACGGTGAAGATGGTGTCCGACGCCGCGTTGATCAGCCGTAGGCGCACCCGTTGGCCGGGTTGGGCGGCGAGGGTGTCGGGTGAGGCGGGGACGCGTCCGTTGATCAGGTAGTAGGGGTAGGAGACGTCGCCCGCATCGCCCCAGGGCGCGGGAGCGTTGCCCCCGTGGCCGCCGTGATCCATGCCGCCCATCCCGCCCATCCCGCCCATGCCGCCGCTGGGGGCGGGGCCACCGTCGGCGATGAGCTTGGCGAGGACGTCGTCGGGGGTGCGTCCGGTGCCGTCGAGCCAGTCGTCGAGCACAACGATCCACTCGGCGTCGTAGGCGCCGGGCTCTGCTGGGTCGTCGATAATCAGGGGTGCGTAAAGGCCGCGGTCGAGCTGGACGCCGACGTGCGGGTGGAAGAAGTAGGTGCCGGGGTCAGGGGCGGTGAACTCGTAGGAGAAGAAGGCTCCGCTCGGGATCGGGTCCTGGGTCATGCCGGGGACGCCGTCAGCGGAGTTGTGCAGGCGGATGCCGTGCCAGTGAATGGTGGTGTCGGCGGGTAGCTGGTTGTCCAGCCGCACACGGAGGAAGTTGCCGGCGGTGGCTCTCACGATCGGGCCGGGTACGGCGTCACCGTAGGCCCAGGTAGATACGCGTGGGCCGCCGAGGTCGAGCGTGACGGGCTTGGCGGTCAGCGCCTGCTCCACGATTCGCTGCCCAGGCGAGGGAGTCGCCGACGAAAGCGTGGGCATGGGGTCACCGGTTGAGGGGCTGGCGGGAGCCGCTGGCGGGACGGAGCACCCTGCCAAGGCGGCGCCCAGGCTGAGGCCGCCGAGCAGCAGCGTCCGTCGGGACATGCCAGTCATCAGTGCCTCCCGATGGTGGTGAAGTGCGGCGGTCGCTGCTGATCATCCCCGGCGGGTCGGATGATCTGGGCGGGAAGAGCGCACGGATCCCCGCGAGGACGACCGCCCAGAGGGCGACAGTGCCCACGACCATCACCACCCACAGGTCCCAGCCCATGACCGCCTCCCTCCGCAGCGCCTCCCGGCCATTCCTGACCCAGCCCGATTCGCCCGCCGTCGTGCCTTCTTCCAGCGTCGGGGGAGCGCGTCACGGTTTGACCGGGGGAACGTCAAGATTGTGTCAAGGCCCCCCAAAGACCACGAGGGTGAACGCCCGGGCCGATGGGCGCCGTGTCCATACTGGCCTCATGAAGAGCGACGGTTCGGCACCGACCAAGGTACTGGTCGTGGACGACGAACGGGCCCTCGCGGCGGTGGTCGCGTCGTACCTGTCCAGGGCGGGTCACCACGTCATCCAGGCCCACACCGGCACCGACGCGGTCACCCGGGCCAAGGCCGAGGATCCCGATGTGATCGTGCTCGATCTGGGGCTGCCCGAGTTGGACGGGATCGAGGTGTGCCGGCAGGTTCGGACGTTTTCTGACTGCTACATCTTGATCCTGACGGCTCGGGGGGATGAGGTGGACCGGCTCGTCGGACTGTCGGTGGGCGCCGACGATTACCTGACCAAGCCGTTCAGCAATCGTGAACTGGTCGCCCGCGTCCAGACCGTTCTCAGGCGTCCTCGGCGGCACTCGACCCCGGAGGTGGCGCAGGACCGTGTGTTCGGTGACCTGCGGATCGACGCTGCCGGCCACGAGGTGACGCGGGGCGGCCGGCCGGTGGCCCTGACCCGCACTGAATTCGACATCTTGGATGTGTTGTCGGGGCAACCTCGGATCGCGTTGAGTCGCCGCCAGCTGATCGACGCCGTCTGGGACGCGGCTTGGGTCGGAGATGAGCATGTGGTGGATGTTCATGTGGCCAACCTCCGCAAGAAGCTCGACGACGACCCCACCGAACCCCGGTACATCACCACGATCCGGGGCGTCGGCTACCGGATGGGCCGAGGATGAGAGCGCCGTCCGCTGGCGTGGGTGCGTGGCGGCTCGGCACCAGGCTGTTCGTCGCCCAAGCGGTGGTGTTGGTGGCGATTGTGTCCAGCGCCGGCCTGACCGCCGCCCTGATCGGTCCGCCGCTGTTCCACGCCCACCTCATCGAGACCGGGCATCCACCGGACTCCCCCGAGATCGTGCACATCGAGCGGGCTTTCGCCGACGCCAGCATGATCTCGCTGACTGTCGGGCTCCTGGTGGCGCTCGCCGCGGCCTTGGGCATTTCGTGGTACTTGACCCGCCGGATCGGGCAACCGGTCGAGCGCCTCACCCAGGCGGCCCGACGGCTGAGCCGGGGCGACTACGACGCGCGCGTCGTCGTCCAGGGCGGTGGGCCCGAGCTGAGCACGTTGGGGGACTCCTTCAACACAATGGCTGACCGTCTCGGCGATGTGGAGAACACCCGGCGGCGCCTGCTGTCGGATTTGGCCCACGAGATGCGGACCCCCGTCGCGACGCTCAACGCCCACCTCGAAGGCATCGCCGACGGCGTCCTGGACTGGGACGACCACACCCAGGCGATCGTCGAGCAGCAGGCTCAGCGCCTCACACGCCTGACCCGAGACTTGGACGAGGTGTCCCGCGCAGAGGAGGGACGCTTCGAACTGCAGCTCGGCGTCCAGTTGCTCAGTGAGCTGGTGGACCCTGCGCTGGGGCAGGCGCAGCACGCCTTCAACGCCAAGGGTGTCACGCTCACCGCCGGTGTCGATCCCATCTCGGTGGTGGCAGACTCCCAGCGGGTCGCTCAGATCCTCGGCAATCTGCTCACCAACGCCCTTCGCCACACCCCGCCCGGCGGGCGGGTCTGGGTGACGTCGTCGGCCACCGCGGACGCGGTGACCATTGAGGTAGCCGACACGGGCGAGGGAATGAGCGCCTCGCAACTCGACCACATCTTCGAACGGTTCTACCGAGGGGACGGGGCCAGGCAGGCAGACAAGGGCGGATCCGGGATCGGACTGACCATCGCCCGAGCCCTCGCCGAAGCCCACGGCGGCACCCTCACCGCGACCAGCCCCGGATGGGGTTCAGGCTCCACCCTCCGGCTCACGCTGCCGACAGCGACATGACCACCGGCTTGTGAGGTGGTCGCCAGGACAGTCGCTGCGCGGCAGCAAGGCCCACCCCCGGGGAGGGGGGCGCCTCAAGATTCGGTCAAGCTTCGCATTCCCTGGCCCGTCCACCTCCTCAGCAGCGGATGCTTTTCTCATCCCGAGCCTCTCGATGAAGGAGTTCAACCATGCTGATCATGCGTTCGGTGGGCGTCGCCGCGGTGCTGGCGCTGTCCCTCACCACAGCCACCCCCGCTCAGGCTGCGCCTGCAGCAGCCGCGGACTACGGACAACACGTGAAGATGTGTGCCCAGATGATGGGCTTCGATGGAGACCACAATCCCGGGATGCACCAGGGACACGCCAACTGGGACCCGTCACACACCTGCATGATGTGACCCTACGGCGCTGACGGCCCGGCGCCCGCCGTTCCCCGCCGCATCGAAACCCGCTCCCTCTTCCGCAGCCCGGGCATGAGGAGCTATGCATATCGTCCGAGGTGGAGAACCGGAAGGAGTGGGATGGAGTACACGCGCTTGGGCCGTACCGGCCTGCAGGTGAGCCGTGTCGGGCTCGGCTGCATGAGCTACGGCAGGGCTGAAGCGGGCATGCACCAGTGGACGCTGGACGAGGACCGGGCTGCCCCGTTCTTTCGACAGGCCGTGGAACTAGGGGTCACCTTCTGGGACACGGCGAACAGCTACCAGGGCGGGACGTCCGAGGAGTTCGTGGGCAGGGCCATCAACCGGTTCTCCCGCCGCGAGGAGATCGTGGTCGCCACGAAAGTGTGGGGCAGGATGCACGACGGTCCCGGTGGCAGCGGCCTGTCGCGCAAGGCGATCCTCGAACAAGTGGACGCCTCGCTCCGGCGCTTGGGTACCGATCACATCGACGTGTACTACATCCACCGCTTCGACGACGAGGTGCCGGTCGAGGAGACCATGGAGGCTCTCCACGATGTGGTGAAGGCCGGCAAGGCGCTCTACTTGGGCGCCTCGTCGATGTGGGCGTGGCAGTTTGCCAAGCTGCAGGAGGCGGCACGGCGTCACGGTTGGACCGCTTTCGCCGCGATGGAGGACCAGTACAACGTCCTCAAGCGCGAGGAAGAACGCGACATGATCCCGTTGTGCCTGGATCAAGGCGTCGGCCTCACGCCCTACTCCCCGCTCGCGAAGGGCCGTGCCGCGCGGCCCTGGGGTGAACAGACTGCCAGGTCGGCGTCCGACAAGGTCGCCTCGGCCTTCGACCGGGACGTCGACGAGCCGGTGGTCAACGCCATCGAGAGGATCGCCAGCGAGCGCGGCATCCCGATGGCCACGGTCGCGCTGGCCTGGGTGCTGGCCAAGCCCGCGGTGGCATGCCCGATCGTGGGGGCGACCAAGCCCCACCACCTCGCGGACGCCGTGGCCGCGCTCGACGTCACCCTCACCGCGGACGAGATGGACGCACTGGAATCGCCGTACCGTCCGCAGGACAACTACTGGTGGTGACACGGACGTTTGTGCTCACCCACCGCCCGGGCTCAGCGGTACTCCGGGTTGGGGTGGTCCGGTTGTGAGAGGTCCCAGTCGGTGCTGAGGTTGCCGTAGGCAGGGATGCCCCCGGCGTCCTTGACGGCGCGGGCGAGGTGGAGCAGGTTCCAGGTCATGAAGACGGTGTTGCGGGTGGTCCACGCGTTCCGCTGGCCGCCCCCGGGCTCGTCGAGGTAGGAGGGGCCGGGTCCGGCTTCGCCGTCCCAGTAGGCGTCAGCCTGCGGGGGGATGGCCAGACCGATGTGTTGCAGGGCGTACAGCATCTGCGCGGCGCAGTGCTTGCCGCCGTCCTCATTGCCGGTGATGATCGCTCCACCCACCTTGCTGTAGTAGGACCACTGCCCGGCCTCGTTGAGTTCGCCTGACCAGCCGTAGAGACGCTCGATGATGAGTCGGGTCTGCGAGCTCTGGTCGCCCAGCCAGATGGGGGTCGCGAGCACGATGATGTTGGCCGGCTCAATGAGTTGGCGGTAGAGATCGGGGAAGTCGTCGCGGGGCCAGCCGTGCTCGCGCATGTCAGGTTGGACGCCGGGCGGGATGACGTGGTCGACGGTACGGACGATATCGACGCGCACCCTCAGGGCGCGGAGAAGTCCCGCCGAGACGGCAATCAGGCCCTCAGTCTGGCTGACTTGGGGCGAGGGCTTGAGGGTGCCGTTGAGGAAGACCGCCCGCAGATCGCTGTAGTCGGCCGGGGAGTCGGCTGCCTGCCGCTCGATGAACGCTTGAATGGGTTCGGGGATCAACGCTGTTCCTCTCGTGTGCTCCTGCTCGATCGAATACCCGCCCGCTGGTGTGCGCAAGTGCCCGTATTCCACGTCCTCCCGCGGGTCGCCCGGAGGGATAGCCTGGTTCGCAGGAAGAGAGGAGCTGTCATGCCGCACGCGAAGAAGCAGTGGAGCGAGCTGTCGCCGCTCAGTCGTGCCGCGATTGTGAAGCTGGCGGTGCTGGACGTCGGCTTGAAGAGCTGGGCCCTGGCCGATTTGGTCAACCGCCCGCAGCTCGAGGTGAAGGGCTCCAAGACCACGTGGGCCGTCGCGCTGACCGTCGTCAGTTCGGCTGGGATACTCCCAGCCGTCTACCTCCTGTGGGCGCGCAAACCCCTCTAACCGGGGACCGCCCTCGGGGCGGGAGCGCTGGGTCGCGAACCGAAGGCGCGGAGCATGGTGGCACCGATCGGGCGGAGAGCCAATGAGCAGGGAATTGACTGAACTCAACGAGGCGATCGGCGTTGCGGAGTCCGCCGGTGACCGTGCCTTCTTCGAGCAGCTGCTTCACCCGCAGTTCGTGATGATCCGCCCGAACGGCGCAGTCGCCGACCGGCGGGCCTTCATCGACGGGTTGGCGGCGGACGCCCGACGCGCGACCAGCGGCGTCCTCGTGGTGGAATACCCGCACCGTCGCGCGGTGGTGCAGTGCACGGTCGTGAAGTGGTCCGGACCCGCGGAGACCCCGCCGCCGGACGCCCCCCGCTACGACAACCTCCGTCTTTTCTGGAAGACAGAGGACGGCTGGCGGCTCGTCGCATGGGTGAACGAACCGTCCCCCTGACGCCGAGGCTGCCGCGGCGGGCGGACACGATCGGCGTCCGGACCTGCGTCGTGGCGGCGATGCCACACAACCGACGCACGGGTGTGGAGGTGAGGGTAGGCGACCCTATCCGAGCGGGCGCCGGCAGGAGTACCGTTCGCTCACGGCCGTCCCTGCTTCACCCCCGACCCCCTCGCCCCCCAGGGAGACACCTGATGTCCGCGACCCCGCACGCCCCCGCAGCAGCCACCACCGGTAGCCCCACCGACACGACCATCGTCTCCGCCACTCCTGGACAGCACGACACTCGGCTCAGCCGGATGCAGGCGCACGCGCAGCGCGTCCGGGCGCACCGGACGCGACGCGCGACAGCCAACGCCCAGCGGGCGGCGCAGGTGGCCGCCCTCTATCCGTCGGCCCGGACGTTCGCCCTCGTCGAGGCCACTCACCTCGGCCACCCGGACGACGAACACGAGGCCCTCCAGAGGCTCCCGAAGACCCTCACTCTGGTCACGCCCGACCACTCCGACCCGAGCCAGGACCACCTGTTCGTGGGCCCCTACCCGGTTCCCAGCACTCAGAGCCGCTTCGACGACGACTTCCAGGAACTCACGTTCACCTCCCATGACGGCACCGACCCGATCCACGTGCACCTCCGCCTGGCTCGCGCTCGCACCCGGGCGTTCGGAGTCATCGAGTTCGGCGGGGAGTCATACTCGGTCGAGTACGCGGTCAAGCCCCAGCGCTTCACCATGCGGATCGGCAAGGGCGCGGGGTACCTGGCCGGCTCGTCGACGCTCCCCGAGCTGAAGTGGGACGTCCACTCCGACCGCTGGAAGAACGCCTCCTGGTCGACCGATCCCGAGGTCGCGTTCACCTACGGCGTCGACGGCCAAGAGGTGCTCGACGGCGAGGACGTGCTCACCTTCGTCGCCTCCTTCGACGACCTACAGACCAGCAAGCACTGGGATCCGGTGCCCGGCTACTACTCCGGCCTCTTGGACGCCCGCCTGGTCCTCCGATTCGGGGTCATCGCCGGCGTCACCCCACCCGCCTCCGGGCGCGACGGCGGCACGCTCTTCCCGTTCCGGCTGGCCGCGAAGATGTCCGAGTTCGGCGACCGGTTCGACGGCGCCATGCTCACCGACGCACCCAGCCTGCAGGGAACCGTCTACGGCGTCCAGGGCACGTGGGCGGGCGGCAACATCGCCGGCCTTTACCACCTGACCGCCCGCGACGCAGCGACCGGATCGATCGTCGGCGTCCACGACGGACGCCTGCACGTCGGCGCGCAAGCGGTCCCCTCAGAGGTCGACGGGAGCACCGTGCGCTGGACCGGCATGCCCGACGAGCTGGCCCGCACCGCGGGCCTGCCCATCGACGGACACCTCACGTTCTCCGCCGACGGCGCCACAATCGTCGACTCGGCCAGCGGGCACACCGGCGTCCGTGTCTCACACAGCCAGGCAGCGGACGCCGCGGCGTCCGGCTCGGCCTCCGTGCACGGCCTCGCCCTCGCGGCCCCAGCACCTACCGCCGAAGCACCACCGCAGGCCGACCCGTCGCACACGCTCACCGCGCTGCTGGCGATGTCGCAGTTCGCCCTCTCCGACACCGGGAACTACTACGACCAGTTCCAGTCCACGTCGATGGAGGACTTCTACGCGATCCTGCAGGACTACATGGACCCCGAACTGCGCAAGCAGTTCTTCAACCCCAACCCACCGCCGCTCGACCCCGGGCTCCGCGCGATCGCCGAGACGCCCGGCCGGGACGGTGAGGACCCGAAGGCCTGGTATCGCAGCCTCTCGGTCGCCTACACCACCGGCACGCTCAGCAAGTGGAGCACCGACCGCGGCTGCGCGCTCCTCAACGGACGCCGCGCTGACACCTGGCTGTCCAACCAGACCGGCGTCAGCCCCGTCATGCTCGCCCAGGGACCGCTGCTGTACGCGCGCCGCTACATGGAGAAGTACACCAACCTCGACTGGTTCCTGCAGGACCAGCACAACAACGCCGCCGGCTACGAGGCCGCGATCCGCGCGAAGGCCGACCAGTGGATCGCCGACATGGAGGCGAATGCCGCCGGCACGCCCGAGGAGATCGCCAAACTCAGGAAACAGATCGCCGACCTGAGGGACGCCGCGATCACCAACAAGCTGTACTGGGCCTTCGCCGTCTACACGTACACGACCACGCCGGCGTACCTCAACATGCTGCAGACCATCATGGCCAGCGGTGACGAGGTGGACGGCTCGGAGTTCACCCAGCGCGTCCAGCGCACCACGGCCCTGCTCAACGTGCTGGACACCTCCAGCTACTTCACCCAGCAGTACGCCTACGTGCTGCAGTTGTTCCAGGTGGCCAGCGTCCTGCCCCAGATGATGGACTACACCGCCGACCTGACCAAGTTCAGCTACGCGGTCAAGCAGATCGTCGACAAGTTCGTCGAGCAGAACATCAACAGCCAGGATCCGAAGATGCGCGAGGCCGCAGAGGCGCTGCGCAAGGAGGCCACCGAGGATCTCGTCGGCAAGATCCTGCAGGTGCTGCGCCAGACGAACGCGTCGATGGCCGGCCTGTTCAACTGGACGACGCTGGCCGCCCAGTTCCAGAGCAAGGTCGCCCAGGTCTTCAGCCACATCCCGCAGATCGTCTGCATGGGCATCTTCCTGGGGGCGGTGGGCCTCCTGGTCAACTACTTCCTCACCGGCAAGGTGAACTGGGACGACATCCCGCGCGAGGAACAGGTGCTCATCATCTTCAACGGGGCGGGCATTCTCGCCCAGTTCGTCAAGATGCTCGTGGTCCGCGGCGTCGCGGTCGGCGAGGTGCTGGCCGCCGGCAACGGGGCGTGGGCGAAGTTCAAGATGTTCTTCTCCCCGAGCCTGATGACCAAGGCGGAGTCGTCCATGGCCACCGGCTTCAAGGGATGGCTGCTGCAGAGCGTTGGCGGCGTCGAGGACACCCTTGACATGCTGTCGATGCGCATGTTCTTCGCCGAGGCCGCCGAGGCCGCGGCGCTCCAAGCCGAACTCCAGCGCATGTCCACGATCCACAAGATCTTCGGCAGGAACCTCAACGAGTTCCTCGCCACCCGATTGGGCGCGGCCCTGGCCGCGGTCGGCATCGTGATGTCGGCGATCCTGCTTGCGCAGAGCCATGAGCCCCTCGAGATCGCGGCGAACTCGCTGTTCCTGTTCGCCTCCACACTCGAGCTCATCGCGACCGCCGGCCTGTGGGCGACCCAGGCGTTCGGCATCGCCGCGATCGGCGGCGTGGCCGTGGGCACGATCTTCGCCGTAGTCAGCGTGGTGGGCGTCATCGCGATGGTGGCGGGCGCCATCCTGATCGCCGTCCTCATGTTCCGCCCTCAGGACACCCCCGTGGAGAAGTTCGCCAAGGAGAAAGCCGGCATCTTCTACATGCCCAAGAAGACCGACATCGACTACTTCCAGGCGTACGAGCCGCTCGGCCAGCAGCAGCGATCCGGGGTGAGCGTGGCACCCCGCGGCGACACCGCCCACTGCCTCGCCGTGGACGCCGACGGCTCGCTCAGCCAGCGGCCCTTCGACGGCACCGGACACACCGCGCTGTACCTGCGCACCGACGAGCTGGGTCGGGCGCAGCTCGGCGGTCCCGTCGTCGACGACAAGGGCGCTCGCACCCTCATGGTGGTGGCGCTGGACGCCGCCGGGAAGCTTGTCGCGGCGCAGCCGACCGCCGCGACGACCACGGACCCGGCGACGCTGTGGCGCGCCGAGATCCAGTCCGAGGGCACTTTCGAAAAGGACAAGGACGGCACGGAGCGGCTGCAGTCGGCGCCGTTCCTGTTCTACAACGACGGCTGGTACACAAAGACGGGCCAGAAGCGCTACATCGCCACGTCGGGTACGGGCTGGGCCGCCCAGGACGGATCGGGCACCTCCCTGACCATCTCGATGGTGACCACCAAGCCGGAGTTCCTCAGCATGAAGGACGTCTCGTGGTTCACCTACGAGCACGACATGGTCGCCAGCCCCGTTCTGGGCGTCCCCGGCAGCCCACCGCGCACCTGGAAGCTCACCCCCGATCTGCCGACAGGCCTGACGTTCTTCCCGCAGACCGGCGCGGTCGCGATGAACATCGGCGTCGACGTACCGGCGGCACCCCAGGCGACGTACACGCTGGCGGTCGACAACAAGGTGGGCCAGCTGGCGACGACGTTCTCGCTCCAGATCAGCGAGCCGCAGGCCCAGCAGTGAGCGACCCCTTCTCGCCCACCTCGGTAGAGCACCTCGCTGCAGCGCTGCCGCCCGACGGGGCCAACCCCGTCGGGACCGCGGCCCGAGGCGTCCTGGTCAACCGGATGAAGGGCGCCACACCCGGCCACTGGTCGCAGCTGTTCGGGACGGGCCCCGCCTTCAAGGACGTCTTCTTCCCCGCCCTGCGCTACGACCCTCGGGAGGCCGAGATCCAGCGCGTCACCGGGCTGGGCGACCTGTTCTGGATGGCGATGTCCGTCGTCGCGATCTGTCAGCAGATCGGCTTGTCCACCAGCGACATCAGGCCCCAGATCCTGATGCCGAAGATCAACACCGGCCTGGGCGACGCCAACGCCCAGATTCGTGGCGTCGCCACCGGGTGGTATGCGTACGCGCTCGGAGCGGTGGACGGCGACGTCCGGACCGCACTGGCCGCGTTCCCCGACGAGCCCAGTCGATCCGCTGCCCGGGCGCACTACCTCCAGGGGATCACGTCGGACGCCTGGGTCAACGACAAGCTCGTCCAACTGGCCTCGGGCAGTTGGACGAACGCGACGTGGGAGCTCTACCACCACTGGACGAAGCTGCTCGCCCTCGGCACCCCGGTAGCCGACATCGACGCGGCGATCACCACGATCCAGGGCAAGGGCTTGCCCATCCCGGCCGAGGTCGGACCTTCGTCGTGGCGCCAATGGACCGGATGGTTCGACGCGGACATCGGCGGCCGGGATCTGCCGGAGGCGGTCGAGGCGATCCTGCGCACCAAGTGCACGGTGCCGATCGGGGCACGGTTCCCCTCCTGCATCCCCGAGGCGGCCAGCTACGAGTTCACGGCGAATTCTCAGCCCGGCAACCCCTTCCGCCAACCACCGGGCGGCAGCTGCTTCACGGCCGGCACGCGCGTGGTGATGGCTGGGGGCGGCCTGCGGCCCATCGAAGGAGTTGCGCCAGGGGACCGGGTGGCGACGCCGTCGGGCGACCGTGAGGTGGTGCTCACCTCCCGGCCGCGGCGGGCCGGACGCCTCGTGCACCGATTCGAGGGCCTCGACTTCGGGTTCATGGGCACCCAGCCCTTCCTCGTCTTCGGCGGCGGCAGGGCTGGAGTGTCCACGTACGCGGCGGCGGACGCCGAGGGCCTCGCCAGGTCGGTTCCGACACTCACCCAGTTCGGGCTGAGGCAGCTCGCCAACGGCTCCCCGCCGCTGACCGCCCGTCGGCCCGACGGGACGCTGCGGTCGTTCGCACCGCCGTCGACCGCGACCCACGAGCCCTCCGGCGACGCGTTCGTCTACGACCTTGTCCTCGCCCTCGGCGAAGACGGCCGCTCGGAGTACTTCGCCGGTGACGACTCAACACAGTTGCTGGTGAGTTCGGAGATCCCCCGCTACCTGGCGGCACCGCAGACGGCCGGGGTCGTCCTGCACGTGCTCGAGCATGCGGCCGGCCCGATCCTGCAAAGGATGGCCGACGTTCCCGAGGAGGGCTTCGCCGACCTGCTCTCGATCGGGTTGGACGCCGCGGCTCGCACGACCGTGCCCCGGCTTCTCGCGGGCCCGGCGATGCCCGCCCACGCCCGCCCGGTCACGGGGGCAGCCGCCCTCGCGGACGCCGTGACCCGACTGTCGGCCTCGCTCGGCGGCGACGGCGAGTACGACTGCCGGATGGGGACGCTCGTGGAGCAGTTCATCCCTCGGTTCGCGCCGCAGCTGCAGGCCGCGATCCGGCTCGGGTGGCGCAGCTTCAACCTGGCCGCTCCGGGCTCCGCCACCGCCTTGGCGATCAGCGTGTACTCCGTCGAGCTGTTCGACGCTTCCGAGCGGCTCGAGGCGTCCGACACCGACATCGTCGCCACCCTGAGTATCGGCGGGAGCGAGTGGACGCGGACGGTCCCGGTCGACGACGCGGCCAGCACCGACCACGCCTTCTTCACCAGCGACCGCGTCGCCTACTTCGCGGAGTGGCGCAGCGTGCTCGAGCCCGCGGCCGAGTCCTGGCGCACCGGCGACGCGTGGACGCTCTCGCTCGGCGTCCGCCGACGCTCCAGCGGCGAGCCGTTCGGGGGACGGGCGGTCCTGCCCCTGCCCCGGCAGCTCTCGGACGGCTACCAGGCCCTCAGCGCCCCGCTGCAGGACGGCGACGGCCGCGTCGTCGGCCAGGTCGCCTTCGACCTGCGCGCGCTGGGCTCGGACGGCCTGCGCGAGGACATCGAGCAGCGCGCGGCGTGGTCCCCCAGCCACGAGGCCGCGATGGCGGCGCGGCTGGCGTCCGGTGTGGCCGACGCCCTACCCGTCGCTTTCGGTTTGGGCCTGCTGGTGTTCCACTCCGCTGCCGCAACCCCCGAAGGCCAGCTGGCGGGCGCGGCCCTGGCCGCGGCTGCGCGCGCCCAGGGGGACGCCGCCGACGGCCCGGCGGGCTGACCGCAGCGCGTCCGGGCCGATTCCGCGGTCAGGCCTGCCCGTCCCCGGCCGGGTGGTCGGCGTCCGTCGCGTGCCCATAGGCGACGATGAACGCCTCGACGAGCTCGCGGGCCTCGCGGTCCTCGATCTGCTTGGGCGGATGCTTGCTGAAGTAGGCCGCCGGCTCGATGATCGCGCCTGACAGTCCGGCGTCCATCGCCAGCTTGCAGCATCGGATCGAGTCGATGGCCACGCCGGCCGAGTTGGGGGAGTCCTCGACGGACAAGCGCACCTCCAGGTGCATGGGCACGTCACCGAAGTGGGTGGACTCGATCCGCAGGAAGCAGACCTTGTTGTCCTTCTGCCAGGGCACGTAGTCGGACGGACCGACGTGGATGTCCTCAGACGCGATCGTCTGGCCCCGCGCCTCGATCATGGAGGTGACAGCCTCGGTCTTGGAGGTCTTCTTGTCCGCCAGGCGCTCACGCTCGAGCATGTTGAGGAAGTCGGTGTTGCCGCCCGTGTTCAGCTGGTAGGTGTGCTTGATCTGCATGCCACGGTCGAGGAACAGATTCGTCAGGGTCCGGTGCAGGATGGTCGCCCCGACCTGCGCCTTGATGTCGTCGCCGATGACGGGCAGCCCCGCGGCGGCGAACTTCTGGGCCCACACCTCGTTGGAGGCGATGAACACCGGGATGCAGTTGACGAAGCCGCAGCCAGCCTCGATGGCGGCGTCGGCGTAGAACTCGGTGGCCCGGGTCGAGCCCACAGGGAGGTAGTTGACGACGATATCCGCGCCGGACGCCCTCAGTGCGGCCACCACGTCGACCGGTGCCTGGGCCTCGTCAACCGGCACGACCGTGGCGGTGTACTTGTTGACGCCGTCCAGGGCCGGCCCCTTCTGCACCAGCACGCCGGTGGGGGGCACCTCGGCGAACACGGTGGTGTTGTTCGGGGCGGTGTAGATCGCCTCGGCCACGTCCTTGCCCACCTTGGCGGCGTTGACATCGAAAGCGGCCACGATCTCGATGTCTCGGATGTGGTATCCGCCGAAATTGGCATGCATCAGGCCGGGAATGGCCTCGTCGTCGGGGGCCCCTTTGTAGTACTCGATGCCCTGGATGAGGGAGGACGCGCAGTTCCCGACCCCCACCACCGCGAGCTTGATCTTGCGCTCCACGACCCTCCTCATGCGGCGCCAACGGGGCGCCCATAGCTAGAACTTTCAACCAATGCAGTTTAGGGCATCGGCCGTGCCAGACTCGCAGGGTGGGTCCCTGTGACCCTCTTCACGCTCGGACCGCGGGATGGCAAAAGGAGCTCAGGATGGTCCACGACTTCTTCCAGGGATCGCGCCGCGTCCGGTCCCCGCGGGGCGGGCAGCTGTCTGCCAAGGGCTGGCCGCAAGAGGCGGCCCTGCGCATGTTGATGAACAACCTCGATCCCGAGGTCGCCGAGCATCCCGACGAGTTGGTCGTCTACGGCGGTTCGGGCCGCGCGGCCCGCAGCTGGGCGGCGTTCGACGCGATCGTGACGTCCTTGCGCGACCTCGAAGCCGACGAGACCCTGCTGGTTCAGTCGGGAAAGCCGGTCGGCGTCGTCCGGACCCATGAGTGGGCCCCCCGCGTGCTCATCGCCAACTCCAACCTCGTGGGGGACTGGGCCAACTGGGAGCACTTCCGCGAGCTCGAGCGGCAGGGCCTGATGATGTATGGGCAGATGACAGCGGGGTCGTGGATCTACATCGGCACCCAGGGCATCCTGCAGGGCACCTACGAGACGTTCGGCGCGGTCGCCCGGAAGCGGTTCGGCGGCACGCTGGCCGGCACGATCACCTTGACCGCGGGACTGGGCGGAATGGGCGGGGCACAGCCGCTCGCGGTCACGATGAACGAGGGCGTGGCGATCTGCGTCGAGTGCGACTCCTCGCGGATCGACCGCCGCATCGAGCACCGCTACTGCGACGTCAAAGCCACCGATCTGGAGGAGGCGATCCGACTCGCCGACGCGGCCCGGGCGCAGCGGCGTCCGCTATCGATCGGCGTTCTCGGCAACGCCGCCGAACTCGTGCCGACGCTCCTGCGGCGCCACGTCGCCGGCGAGGTCACGATCGACATCGTCACCGATCAGACCTCGGCCCACGACCCGCTGCAGTACCTGCCGCTCGGCGTCCCCTTCACCGAGTGGAAGGCTCGCGCTGCGGCCGACCCCGCCCGCTTCACCCGGGACGCTCAGGCGTCCATGGCCCGTCACGTCGAGGCGATGGTGGGCTTCCAGGATGCAGGCGCGGAGGTGTTCGATTACGGCAACTCCATCCGCGACGAGGCCCGCAAGGGTGGCTTCGAGCGCGCGTTCGCGTTCCCGGGCTTCGTGCCGGCCTACATCAGGCCTCTGTTCGAGGAGGGGAAGGGCCCCTTCCGCTGGGCCGCGCTGTCGGGCGACCCCGATGACATCACCAAGACCGACCGCGCGATCCTGGAGTTGTTCCCCGAGAACGCGCACTTGCGCCGCTGGATCACGCTGGCCGGCGAGAAGGTCCACTTCCAGGGGTTGCCGGCCCGCATCTGCTGGCTCGGCTACGGAGAGCGGCACCGGGCGGGTCTGAAGTTCAACGAGATGGTCGCCGCCGGTGAGATCGGCCCGATCGCGATCGGACGTGACCACCTGGACTGCGGGTCGGTGGCCTCTCCCTTCCGCGAGACCGAGGCGATGAAGGACGGCACGGACGCCGTCGCCGACTGGCCGCTGCTGAACGCCCTGGTGAACACGGCCTCCGGCGCGACCTGGGTCAGCATCCACCACGGCGGCGGTGTCGGCATGGGCCGCTCGATCCACGCCGGTCAGGTCTGCGTCGCCGACGGCACCGCGCTGGCCGCGCAGAAGCTGGAGCGCGTGCTGACCAACGACCCGGGCATGGGTGTCATCCGCCACGTGGACGCCGGGTACGAGCACGCCGCCGACGTCGCCCGGGAGCGCGGGGTGCGGATCCCGATGCAGGAGAGCTGAATGACCGTCGAGGGGCGCACAACGCTGGTGGACCACATCGGCAGCCTCGTCACCAACGACCCGTCCCGAGGGGCCGGCCCCTTGGGGATCGTCCCCGACGCCGCGGTGGTGATCCAGGGCGAGAGAGTCGTGTGGGTCGGTCCGCGGAGTGAGCTCGACGGTGCCGGCGCCGACGAGCGGGTGGACGCCGGCGGCCGCGCGGTCATCCCCGGCTTCGTCGAGTCGCACGCGCACTTGGTGTTCGCCGGCGACCGGGCGGCCGAGTTCGCGGCCCGCATGGCCGGCCAGACGTACGCCGCGGGCGGCATCCGCACCACGCTGGCCGAGACCCGCGCCGCCGCCGACGCCCTGCTGCATGCCAACGTGGCCCGATTGGCCAAAGAGCAACTGCGGCAGGGCACCACCACCCTCGAGTGCAAGTCGGGCTACGAGCAGACCGCGGCCGGCGAGCTGCGGTCGCTGCAGGTCGCCGCACGCCACGCTGACGAGGCCACCCTGCTCGCCGCCCACGTGTGCCCGCCGGAGTTCGAGGGACGCCCCGACGACTACGTCGCGATGGTGGTCGACGAGATGGTGCCGGCTTGTGCGCCGCGCGCCCGGTGGATCGACGTGTTCTGTGAACGCGGTGCCTTCGACGAGGACCAGTCGCGCGCCGTCCTGATCGCCGGCCAGCGTGCGGGCCTAGGCGTCCGCGTTCACGGCAACCAGCTGAGCCAGGGCCGGGGAGTCCAGCTGGCGGTCGAACTGGGGGCGGCGAGCGTCGACCACGTCTGCCACACCGACGCCGCCGACATCGATGCCCTCGCCGCCAGCGACACGGTGGCCACCGTGCTGCCTGCCGCAGACTTCTCCACCCGCAACAAGTACCCCGACGCACGTCGCATGCTGGACGCCGGCGTGACGCTCGCGCTCGGCGCCGACTGCAACCCGGGAACCAGCTACACCACCTCCATTCCGTTCTGCATCGCGGTCGCCGTCCGCGAGCTGTTCATGACGCCGGATGAAGCCCTCTGGGCGGCCACCGCCGGCGGAGCCCGCGCACTCCGGCGCGACGACGTCGGCGTGCTCGCGGTGGGCAAGCGCGCCGACCTGGCGTTCCTGGACGCACCCTCGCACGTGCACATCGCGTATCGGCCGGGCGTCCCGCTCGTCCACCGGGTGATGCGTGCCGGCCGGATGGCTGCTGAAGCGCGCTGGGGGTACGAAGACCAACAGCTGGGCGGCGGGCCGCACCGATGACCGCGACAACCCGAGCCCCCGAAGCCTGGGCGGGCCGCGACGACGGCCCCGGCGACGAGCACGCGCGGTGGCACTCGGCCATCGGGCTGGCTCCCGCGACGGGCGGGGTCGCCGCTGACATCGCGCTGGTGGGTTTCTGCAGTGACGAGGGTGTGCGCCGTAATCACGGACGCCCAGGAGCCTTCGACGGCCCGGCGGCGATCCGCGCCGCGCTGGCCCAGCTCGCCGCCCCGCGGCGTCCGGACGGCACCGTCGTATCGCTGGTCGATATCGGCGACGTGGTCGTCTCCGACGGCGACCTCGAAGGCGGCCAGGAATTGCTCGGGGACGCGGTGCGGGGGATCGTCGACAGCGGCGCACTCGCGGTGGTGCTCGGCGGCGGCCACGAGGTGGCCTACGGCACCTATCTCGGCATCTCGTCGAGTCGCCGCGCGGCCAAGCCGGCCAGGCTCGGGGTCTTCAACCTCGACGCCCACTTCGACCTGCGGGCCGCCGAGCGGGCGAGTTCCGGGACGCCGTTCCTGCAGATAGTCACCCGGCAGCGCGCGCTGGGGCGCGAGTTCCGGTACTTCGTGGCGGGGATCTCGCCGGCGAGCAACACCCGCGCGCTCTTCGACACGGCGGGGCGGCTGGGGGTGGGCGTCTTGACCGACGACGACTGCGCCCCCGAGACCTGCCGCGATTTCGTGGAGGAGTTCCTCGCGCAGGTGGACCTCGTGCACCTGACCGTCGACCTCGATGTCCTGCCGGCGGCGGTAGCGCCGGGCGTCAGCGCTCCGGCCGGCTTCGGGGTCGAGCTGTCAGGCGTCCGGCAGATGTGTCGGGCGGTGGCGCGGTCGGGCAAGCTCGCCGTGGTCGAGATCGCGGAGCTGAACCCGCGCTTCGACGTCGACGGCCGAACCGCCCGGCTGGCGGCACGCCTCGCGGACGAGATCGTCCGCACCGTGGTGCAGCTCCCCGGGCTCCGTGCCGATCCCCGTGCTGCATCGCGGGGAACGGTGCGCCGACCGGGGATCGCCGGACGCGCGGGGTAACCTGAGCGTCACACTGCGCCGCGACGAGGGGGCCGAATGAGTGAGTTGACACTCGGCATCATGGGACGCTCCCTGAAAGAGAACGAGCGGCGGCTGCCGCTCCACCCCGCCCACGTGGGCAGGATCCCCGACGATCTCCGCGGGCGCGTCTACCTCGAGAGGGGCTACGGCCAGCGGTTCGGTGTGTCCGACGCCCAACTGGCGGGGTCGGTGGCCGGGCTGCGTAGCCACGAGCAGCTCGTGGCCGAGTGTGACATCATCCTCCAGCCCAAGCCGTTGCTCAGCGACGTCACCGAGCTGCGCATCGGTCAGGTGCTGTGGGGGTGGCCGCACTGCGTTCAGGACGAGAGGCTCACCCAGGTCGCGATCGACCGCAAGCTCACCCTCATCGCGTTCGAGGCAATGAACCACTGGCACCGGGACGGGTCCTTCAGCCTGCACGTCTTCCACAAGAACAACGAACTCGCCGGTTACTGCTCGGTTCTGCACGCCATGCAGATCGCGGGCTCCAGCGGCGACTACGGCCCGCGGCTGCGAGCCGTCGTCATCGGTTTCGGCGCCACCGCCCGCGGCGCGGTCACCGCGCTGAACGCGCTCGGCGTCCATCACGTCGACGTCCTCACCCACCGCGAGCCGACAGCCGTGGCTGCCCCGATCCACTCGGCGCGGATGGTCCACTTCGACTCCGCCCAAACCGCGGTGCGGGTGAGCGACGCTACCGACGACACTGAGCGGACGCCGCTGCCCGCCTTCCTGGCCGCGCACGACATCATCGTCAACTGCGTGTTCCAAGACACGGACGCCCCGCTGACGTTCCTCAACGACGCAGACGTGCCGACCCTCGCTCCCGGGACCCTCATCGTCGACGTCTCGTGCGATGAGGGGATGGGGTTCAGCTGGGCGCGACCCACGACGTTCGCCGAGCCGACCTTCGTGGTGGGCGACAACGTGCTCTACTACGCGGTCGACCACAGTCCTTCCTACCTGTGGAACTCGGCGACCTGGGAGATCAGCGAGGCGCTGCTGCCGTTCCTCCCGACAGTCCTGGGTGGACCGGAGGCGTGGGACGCGAGCCCGACCATCGGCCGCGCCCTCGAGATCCGTGACGGCGTGATTCAGAATCCGGCGATCCTGTCGTTCCAGGAGCGCGACCCCAGGCATCCGCACTGGCCCCTGGCGACGTAGTTCACCGCCTGGGGCGGCACGACCGCTGGCGCGAGTGGCCCAGCAACGCGGCACGGGCGACGCGGCACGGGCGACGGGCCACTCGGACCGGTGGGCTACCCTGGCCGCGACATGGATAACGGCGACCAGCGCACACGACTCACTGCCCGCAACTACGCGGGGTACGCGGTCGGCGATGCAGCCAACTCGTTCATGTTCATCCTCCAGATGATGTTCTTGCTCATCTTCTACACCGATGTGCTGGGCCTGGACCCGGCGCCGGTGGCGGCGCTCATCTTCGCCGTGCGGCTGTGGACGGCCGTCACCGACCTGGTCGCGGGCCGGCTGGTCGACCTCACCCGGACGCGCTGGGGTCGCTTCCACCCGTGGTTGCTCGGCGCGTCGGCTCCCATGCTGCTGACCGGGGTCGCCCTGTTTGCGGTGCCTCGATTCGGAGGCGACCATGCGCTGCAGTACCTCTATATCGGCGTCGTCTACATCGTTCACGGCTTCTTCTATTCCCTGGTGGTCATCCCGTACAGCGCGCTGGCCAGCGCCATGACGGTCGACACGCGCGAGCGTGCCTCCCTGGGCGTGTGGCGTAACGTCGCCCCGGTCGTGGTGATGGTGCTCGTCACGATGCTGATCGCCCCGCTCTTCACGCAGCTGGCCGGCCGCCCAGAGGAGATCGAGACCTTCGTCGTGACGGTCGCCCTCCTCGGCGCGGTCGTTGGCTACGCGCTGTACGTGCTGTGCGTCCGCAACTCACCGGAGCGGTACCGCGTCTCGACGCCGCCGCCCACGATGCGGCAGACAGTCCGCGCACTCACCACCAACCGACCGCTGGTCGTCCTGTGCGCTTCTCATGTCGCGCTCCAGACCGGACTGTTCACGATGGCGGCTGTGCAGGCCTACTACGCCACGTACCTGATGGGCGATTCGGGTTCCCTGGTGTGGATCATTGGTGCCACGTCGGCGTCCACCCTGCTCACCCTGCCGCTGGTCCCGCGGCTGTCGGCCCGCCTGGGCAAGAAAAGCACCTTCCTGGTGGGGACGGTCGCCGTGGCCGCGGTGAGCGCGTGGCTCAGCTTCATGCCCCCGTCGCTCGTGGTGGTCGGGGTGAGCTTCTTCGTGCTCGGCCTGGCCCAGAACCTCGTGAACGCGCTCATGTGGCCGTTCGTCGCCGACGTCTCCGACTACGGCGAGTGGCGCTCCGGCGCCCGGAGCGACGGGGGGACCGTCGCGGTCTACTTCTTCTTCCGCCGGGTCTCTCAGGCCCTGGCAGCCGGGCTGGTGGGCGCGGGGCTCGCGCTGGGCGGGTTCGTCACCGGCGGCGTCGCCCAACCGGACGCCGCCCTCGCCGCGATCCGGTGGCTGGTCGGTGTGCTGCCGGCCGCGTTGGCGATCATCGGCGGGCTGATCTTCCTCCTCTATCCACTGGACGACGCCCGGCACGCCGAGATCATCGGACACCTCCGCGAAGGCGGACGTTCAGCGGACGCGGACAGGCGCGCCACGCGGCGTCCGAGGGGCTGACCAAATGTCTGTGAGGCCGCGGATCAGCGTCGACACGACCACTGAGGCGGGGAGGCTCATTCGCCGGTGGCTCCTCCAGCTGGGGGCGGACCCCGTCGAGGCGTCCGAGCCGGAGGCGTCCGACCTGCCGAAGGCGCCCCAGCACCAGGGCGTCAGCCGCGACGAGGTCGCGGCGCTCGTCCGCAGGCTGAAGGGCAAGGGGCACCCGCGTGGGGAGAGGTTCGACGACCACGGGTCGGTGGAGAGCTGGCCGCGCGGGAGCTACTGAGGGCAGGTGCCCCCACCGGCGCAGGGTGGGCCCGGTGTGCAACCTTGGCTGGGGACCCGGTACGCTGGACCGGCGTCACAGGCGGATGTAGCTCAATGGTAGAGCCCCAGTCTTCCAAACTGGCTACGCGGGTTCGATTCCCGTCATCCGCTCCGAGGTTCACCGATCGTCGACACAACACAGGAGTCAACCAAGTGCCCAGCACCGTCGAGAAGCTCGGCCCGTCCCGGGTCAAGCTCATCATCGAGATCCCCTTCGCCGACCTCAAGCCGCACCTGGACAAGGCCTACAAGGACATCGCCGGCCAGGTGAACATCCCGGGGTTCCGCAAGGGGAAGGTCCCGGCGGCGATCATCGACCAGCGCTTCGGGCGCGGCACCGTCCTGCAGGAGGCGATCAACGCCGCGTTGCCGGACGCCTACTCCCAAGCCGTCACCGAGACCGGGGTCGTGCCCCTGGGGCAGCCCGACATCGACGTGACCAAGCTCGACGACGGCGAACTCGTCCAGTTCACCGCCGAACTCGACGTGCGCCCCGATTTCGAGGTGCCCGCGTTCTCTGAGCTCACCGCCGAGGTCCCCCCGATCGCCGTCGGCGACGACGAGGTCCAGGAGCGCATCGAGGTGATGCGTCAGCGGTTCGCCACCCGCGAAGACAAGGACGGCGCTGCCGAGGTCGGCGACGTGGTCGTCATCGACCTGATCGCGTCGATCGACGGCGAGGAGGTCGAGGACGGGTCCGCGACGGGCCTCACCTACAAGGTCGGTTCGGGGGGCATGCTCGAGGGCCTGGACGAGGCGGTCACCGGTCTGTCCGCCGGCGACACGGCCGCGTTCACCTCCGAGCTGGTGGGCGGCCCGGCGCAGGGCAAGCAGGCCGACGTCACCGTGACCGTGACCAAGGTCCAGAGCGAGACCCTGCCCGAAGTCGACGACGAGTTCGCGCAGATGGTCTCGGAGTTCGACACGGTCGAAGAGATGCGCGCCGACCTCGCGGACGCCGTCGCTCGCATGGCGCGGGTCGACCAGCTGAACGCAGCGCGGGACGCCGTCGTCTCCGACCTGGTGACCAAGACGCCGTTCGAGCTGCCCGAGTCGATGCTGACCGCCGAGGTGGAGGGCCGCAAGCAGTCGATCACCGAGCAGCTGGCGCGGGCCGGCTTCACCCTGGAGCGCTACCTGGAGGAGACCGAGGAGGAGACGGCCAAGGACGCCGACGAGTTCTGGGCCCAGGTCGCCCAGAACGCTGAGACCTCGCTCAAGGCGCAGATCATCCTCGACAAGCTGGCCGAGGAGCGCGAGGTTGCGGTCGAGCAAGCCGAACTCACCGAGATGATCTTCCGTCGCGCGCAGTCGTCGGGCTCCACGCCGGAGCAGGAGATGCAGCACGTGCTCGAGCACAACCATGCCCCGGAGTGGCTGGCCGAGCTGCGCCGCGGCAAGGTGCTGTCGATAATCGTCAACGAGGCCGTCGTCACCGACACCGAGGGCGCCGTGGTCAACGTCGCGGCCGTCCGCCCCGACGGCACCCTCCAGGACGCGTCTCCCGAGGGGGCCCAGGACGCGGCGGCCCAGGAGGAGGCCGCGCAGGAGGAGGCCGCGCAAGAGAGCCCGGCGGCGGATCCCGCCCCCGTCGCGGCGCCCGCGGCCGAGGCCAAGCCCGCCAAGCCCAAGGCGTCCGGCAAGAAGGCTTCGGCGAAGCAGGCCGCCGAGGCGCCCGCGGACGCCGACACCTCCGCCGCCGAGGAGCTAGAGCAGTCGGTGGCCGACCCCGCCTGAGGGCGGAACGTGTGCGCTGGAACGGCGCCCCCGGACACGGTCCGGGGGCGCCGTGCGCGTCTTGCGCCGTCAGCGAACAGCGGCGCGCAGCACTCTGAATTGTCGGCGCCGACAGGTAGCTTCATCTCGTGACTGAAACTCTTCCCGGCCTGCGAGCGGCTGTGGGCGCCTCCGGCGTCGGCATGAACGACTCGGTGTACCAGGCCCTCCTGGCCAACCGCATCATCTTCCTCGGCTCCGAGGTGCGCGACGAGAACGCCAACGCGATCTGCGCGCAGCTCCTGCTGCTCAACGCAGAGGATCCCGAGAAGGACATCTACCTCTACATCAACAGCCCCGGCGGCTCTGTCACTGCGGGCATGGCGATCTTCGACACCATGCAGTGGATCAGCAACGATGTCGCGACCGTGGCCATGGGGCTAGCCGCGTCCATGGGGCAGTTCCTTCTCAGCGCTGGAACTCGGGGCAAGCGCTACGCGCTGCCGCACGCGCGCATCATGATGCACCAGCCGTCGGGCGGCCTGGGGGGCACGGCGTCCGACATCAAGATCCTGGCCGAGCAGATCATCGCCACCAAGAGAGAGATGGCGCAGCTGATCGCCGAGCACACCGGCCGGCCGGTCGAGCAGATCGAGGCAGACTCCGATCGCGATCGCTGGTTCACCGCCTCGCAGGCGCTCGAGTACGGGTTCATCGACCACGTCTACGCTCGCGCCGCGCAGATCACCACCGACGACGCCCCGAACCAGTGAGGAATCCAACCATGCAGATGAACCAGCTGCCCGGTGGCCTGGCGCCGCAGGGGCCGTCGATGGACTACTACATCCCGCAGTGGGAGGAACGCACCAGCTACGGCGTCCGGCGCGTCGACCCCTACACCAAGCTGTTCGAAGACCGCATCATCTTCCTCGGCACCCCGATCAGCGACGACATCGCCAACGCCGTGATGGCTCAGCTGTTGTGCCTGCAGTAGATGGATCCCGAGCGGCCCATCAGCATGTACATCAACTCGCCCGGGGGATCGTTCACGGCCCTCACGGCCATCTACGACACGATGCAGTACATCAAGCCCGACGTGTCCACGGTGTGTCTGGGGCAGGCGGCCTCCGCGGCGGCCGTGCTGCTGGCGGCAGGAACGCGCGGCAAGCGGTTCGCGTTGCCGAACAGCCGCATCCTGATCCACCAGCCGGCCACCGAGGGCGGCTACGGCCAGGGCTCTGACCTGGAGATCCAGGCCAAAGAGATCCTGCGCATCCGCACCCTGATGGAAGAGATGCTGGCCAAGGACACGGGGCAGCCCGTCGAGAAGATCAGCCGCGACATCGAGCGAGACAAGTACCTGACCGCGCAGGAGGCGCTCGACTACGGCATCATCGACGAGATCTTCACGTCGCTCAAGGCCATCAGCTGACTCCAGGCGTCGCCGGAAGGGGAGTGTCATGCCGCGCATCGGGGAGACCTCGGACCTGCTGAAGTGCTCTTTCTGCGGGAAGAGCCAAAAGCAGGTGAAGAAGCTGATCGCTGGTCCGGGTGTGTACATCTGCGACGAGTGCATCGAGCTGTGCAACGAGATCATCGAGGAGGAGTTCTCCGAGGCCACCGACATGGGGCTGCTCGAAGAGCTGCCCAAGCCGCGCGACATCGTCTCCTTCCTCGACTCCTACGTGATCGGGCAGGAGACTGCCAAGAAGGCGCTCGCGGTGGCGGTGTACAACCACTACAAGCGCGTCCAGGCCCAGGCGGCGAACCCGCGCCGGGCCGCTGAAGACGAGTTAGTCGAGCTGGGCAAGAGCAACATCCTGCTGATCGGGCCGACCGGCTGCGGCAAGACCTACCTGGCCCAAACGCTGGCGCGCATGCTCAACGTCCCGTTCGCGATGGCCGACGCCACCGCGCTCACCGAGGCCGGCTACGTCGGCGAGGACGTGGAGAACATCCTGCTGAAGCTCCTGCAGGCGGCCGACTTCGACGTCAAGAAGGCCGAGACAGGCATCATCTACATCGACGAGATCGACAAGGTCGCCCGCAAGTCCGAGAACCCCTCCATCACGCGCGACGTGTCGGGCGAAGGCGTCCAGCAGGCGCTGTTGAAGATCCTGGAGGGCACCACCGCCTCGGTGCCCCCGCAGGGCGGCCGCAAGCATCCGCACCAGGAGTTCATTCAGATCGACACCACCAACATCCTGTTCATCGTGGGGGGCGCCTTCTCGGGGTTGGAAGAGATCATCAACGCGCGCGTCGGAAAGCGGCCGCTGGGGTTCAACAACGACAGTGCTCTCCGGCGCGCCGAGTCCGCGAACCCGTTCGAAGAGGTCCGTCCCGAAGATCTGCACAAGTTCGGGCTGATCCCCGAGTTCATCGGGCGGCTGCCCATGATCTCGACCGTGAGCCCGCTCGATCTCGACGCCATGGTCCGCATCTTGGTGCAGCCCCGCAACGCCCTGACCAAGCAGTTCCGCAAGCTGTTCGAGCTCGACGGGGTCGATCTCGAGTTCACCGACGACGCGGTCTCGGCCATCGCCGAACTCGCTCTGGCGCGGGGCATCGGCGCCCGCGGTCTACGGTCGATCCTCGAAGAGATCCTGCTCAACGTCATGTACCACGTGCCCTCCGACGAGAGCGTCGGCCAGGTCGTGGTCACAGCCGAGGTCGTTCGCGACGGGGCCGAGCCACGCATGCTGCCGCGCGCGACGTCCCCGCGCAGCACGCGCCGGACGCGCTCGGCCTGACGGCCACCAGGGTCAGGTTCCGCCCGCCGAGGGACGCTCAGAGGCCCACGACACACGAAGGCCGAGCATCTGCTGATGCTCGGCCTTCGCAACATGTTCGGGGGAGGACGGCTCCCGGACCCAAGTGGCTCTGAGATCTGCCCGTCCGTCTCGGCGGGCGTCGGCGACAGGATCGTCGGCAATCCATCTGGAAACCACTTGAACGCTTGGCACCTCAGCCCTCGACACGGGGGTCTTGCTGCCGGTGTGTTCAGCGCCCATCCAGTACACGCCCGGGGACGATCCACGCGCAAGGCCCCAAAGCGAAGAAACGCCTGAACGTTTCCAGCGCGGCTACCCCAGGAACGACCGCAGCGTCCGGGCGTTCCGGACGGCGTTGCCGCCGCCGGCGTTGTTGAAGTAGGCGTACACGTCGCGGCCCTGCGCCTGCCACTCGCGGACGCGGTCAGCCCACCACCGCAGGTCGTCGTCGGAGTAGGAGCCGCCGTAGAGCCAATCGTGGTCGGGCCCGTGCAGCCGGACGTAGACGGTTGGCGCGGTGGCGCGCAGCACGCAGGGAAGACCTGCTCCCGACATCACCACGTAGGCGGCCCGGTGCCGTTCGAGCAGGGCGAAGACCTCGTCGCAGACCCACGATGGGTGACGGAACTCGACGGCGGTGGGCAGCCACCAGGGGAGGGCGTCAAGAAAGAAGTCCAGCCGGGCGTCGTCGCGAGCCATGCCCGGCGGCAGCTGGACCAGCAAGACCCCTCTCTTGTCGTAGAGCCGGTCCCACGAAGTGGTGATCCGACCCACCCAGTACTCGGGCGCGTAGAGCTTGCGCGCATGGGTGAGGGCGCGGGGGGCCTTGACCGACATCCGGAAGCCGGCGGGCAGACGCCGCTGCCACGAGTCGAAGGCCGCGTCTCGGGGCCAGCGGTAGAAGCTCGCGTTGAGCTCGACGGTGTCGAACTCTGCGACGTAGCGGCCGAGGCGATCGCGAGGAGCGCAGCCGTGATACATCACGTCTTCCCAGTGGTCGTAGGACCACCCTGACGTCCCGATCCAGGTACCCATTCACTCGAACCTACGTCACCCCACCAGCGGAAGGGCGATCAGGAAGAACACCAGCAGCGAGAGAAGGTCCTGGACGACCGTGGCCAGGGGCCCGCTGCCGAACGCGGGGTCGCGCCCCGACCGCGCGATCAGCCACGGCAGGAGCATCGCCACCACCGTGGCGATCGAACAGGCCGCCATCAGCGACAGTGAGACGGCGGCGGCCAGGCCCACCGACCCGAACGCGAGCCAGATCAGGGGAAAGGTGACGCCGGCCAGGACGAGGCCGAGCGCGAGGCCGGTCAGGGCCTCCAGCCGGAAGGCGTGCCGCAGGGGCCCACCCACCGACATGCCTCGGATCACCAGCGCCTCCGTCTGCGTCCCGACCGCGTCGGCCAGGTAGACCACGCCGGGCATGAAGAAGGCCAACCGGATGTCGCGATCGATGGCTTCCTCGAACCCACCCACCATCCAGGCGGCGACTCCGGCGCCCAAGAGCCCGAGCGCGAGCCACGGCGTCCGGTGCCACAGGCGCCGGTGCAGCGGCTCCTCGGTGGCCAGCCTGGCCGACGCGGTCGAGGACAGGTAGCCGCCGAGGCGGGCAAAGTCGTTGTCGTGGTCGCGCAACAGGGCGCCGATCAGTCGTGTGGGCGGCACCAGGCCCCGGAAGCCGCCGGCGGCGTCGACCACTGCCAGGCTGGACTCTCCGTGGTGCACGGCCTTCCAGGCCGCTTGTTCCTCGTTGTCGCCGGGGTGAACGACCGGCGGGTCGGCGTCCATGATGTCGGACGCCGTCGCGCGCTCGTCGGCCGTGAGCAGCCGTTCCAGCGGGATCAACCCCAGCAGGAGTTCGGGGCGGCCTTCGGAGCAGACGACCACCTCGTCGACGGACTCGAAATCCTGCCCCACCAGGCCTTGTTGGATGGCGGCGACCGGGTCGGACGCGCGGCAGCGCGGGACGCGGGTCACGATGTACTGCTCGATCCTGCCCGGGAGCAGTTCCGGCCCCCCGTTCTCGGCTGCGACCACTCCTGTGCTCATGGCCCATTCTGACTCGTGGCGGCGGCGTCCTGCCATCCGGGAAGGATCCGACGCACGGACAAGCATTGATTGATGATCATGAATATGATGGAGTGGGTCAGTGGCTGCGCGGGGCTCCCGCGCGAGCATGGAAGGGGGCGACGAATGTCGCAACAAGATGTGGTGGAGCAGGTACGCGCGCGCTACGCGGCGGCCGCGGTCCAGGCCGCGGCGAGGGGGGTGACGCCTCTGCAGGTGCTGGATGCGCCGGGGGGCTGCTGTGGCCCGGACGCCGCGTGCTGCGAGGGCGGGCAGGAGTGGGCGTCCGACACGTTCGGGGCGGCGCTCTACGACGAGGAGGGCACGGGCGGCGTCCCGGAGGAGGCGGTGCTGGCCAGCCTCGGGTGCGGCAACCCGATCGCGGTGGCCGAGCTCCACGCCGGCGAGAAGGTGCTCGACCTGGGCTCGGGAGGGGGGCTGGACGTGCTGCTCTCCGCGCGGCGGGTCGGGCCAACCGGGTTCGTCTACGGCGTCGACATGACCGACGAGATGCTCGCCCTGGCGCGCGCCAACGCGGACAAGGCGGGGGCGACCAACGTCGCGTTCCTCAAGGGGACGATCGAGCAGCTCCCGCTTTCCAACGCCTCCGTGGACGTGGTCATCTCCAACTGCGTGGTCAACCTGTCGGTGGACAAGCCGCGCGTGTTCGCCGAGATGCATCGGGTGCTGGTGCCGGGCGGGCGGATCGGCGTATCCGACGTCGTGGCCGAGGACCAGCTCACTCCCCACGAACGCGCGGCCAGGGGCAGCCACGTCGGCTGCATCGCCGGCGCGCTGACGCGCCAGGAGTACCTGGACGGCCTGGCTGCGGCCGGCTTCACGGACGTGGACGTGCGCTTCACCCACGAGGTCGCCCCTCAGATGCACGGGGCCATCGTGCGCGCCGTCAAGCCGGACGCCTGAGGCGTCCGCTCAGGAGCGTCGGCTCCGAACGGGCACGACGGCGACGCCCCCGGCGCGCTCCACGACCTCGACCCGGGCGCCGTAGACGCCGTTGAGCACGCCGGCGTCCAACACCGCCGACGGTGGCCCGTCCAGCACCTTGCCGCCGTGGTCGAGCAGCACCATCCGATCGGCGTACTGCGCCGCCAGGGTCAGGTCGTGCATGGCCGCCAGGACGGTGAGCCCGCGCTCGGTCCTCAGCTGGTCGACGAGGTCGAGCACGGACTGCTGGTGGCCGATGTCGAGCGCGCTCGTCGGCTCATCCAGCAGCAGCACCTGCGGCTCCTGGCACAGGGAGCGGGCCAGGATGACGCGCTGTAGTTCGCCCCCGGACAGCGTGGTCACCTCGCGGTCGGCGAGGACGCCGAGGGCGAGGCGGCTTAGGGCGTCTTCGACCGCGTCGCGGTCGGCCCGGGACTCGCCGGCGAAGCCGTGGCGGTGCGGGGTGCGGCCGAGGCCGACCAGTTCGCGCACCGTCATGCCGGGCGGCACGACGGGTTGCTGCGGCATGAGCGCGACGAGGCGGGACAGGGCTCGGCGCGAGAGCCGGGCGGGATCGTGCCCGCACACCCGCACGTGACCTGTCGCGGGCACCAGCCCGGCGACGACGTGAAGCAGCGTCGTCTTTCCGGCCCCGTTGGGGCCGACCACCGTCACCCATTCCCCGGCGCGGACGCGCAGGTCGAGGCCGCTGATCACCTGGGCGTCGCCGCGCCGGACGCCCAACGCGCGGCACTCCAGCACGCTCATGCCCGGACCCTGTTCCGCCGGAGGACCAGGAGGAAGAAGGGCGCGCCCAGCATCGCGGTGACCACTCCGATGGGGAGCTCGGAGGGGGCCAGGACGGAGCGGGCGACCACGTCGGTCAGCACCAGGAACCCGGCACCGAACAGCATCGACAGGGGCAGCAGGAGACGGTGCACGCTGCCGAACATCAGCCGCACAGCATGCGGAACAATGATGCCGACGAATCCGATCAGTCCGCTGACCGACACCACCGCTGCCGTGCCGAGCGTCGCCGTCAGCACCAGGACAAGCCGCACCCGGCCGACGTCCACGCCCAAGCTGGCCGCCTCGACCTCACCGACCGCGAGCACGTCGAGTGTGCGCCGGTGGAGCAACAGGATCAGGCTGGAGACCCCGACGTAGGGCAGTACCACTAGCACGTCGGTCCACCCGTTGGTGCTGAGCCGGCCGAGCATCCACGAGTAGACCGCCAGCAGCGACTCGTCGTGGCGCTGCTGCACGAACGTCTGGACCGCGTTGACGAACGCAGCCACCGCCACGCCGGCGAGGACGATCACGGCCGACGAGCGGCCACCCCCGACGGTGTTGCCCAGAGTGTAGGTTGCCGCGACGGCGAGCAGCCCGCCGACGAAGGCGAAGACGGGGACGCCGAACTGGCCGATCGTCCCGCCCTGGACGAGCGCGATCGTGGCACCGAGGCCGGCCCCGCTGGAGACGCCGAGTAGGTAGGGGTCGGCCAGGGGATTGCGAAAGACACCCTGGTACGCCGCTCCGGACACCGCCAGCGCCGCCCCGACCACAGCGCCAAGTACCACCCTCGGGAGCCGGATCTGCCACAGAATCGCCTGTTGCTGGGGGGACAGGCCGGAGTCCATCGAGACGCCGGGGAGGGCGTCCAGCAGTTCCAGCAACACCCCCGTCGGTGTGAGCCCCGCCGGCCCGACGAGCGCCCCCGTTAGTAGAGCGAGGGCGAGCACGCCACCGGCGATCGACCAGGGCGCCAGACGCGCCACCCGGGCGCGGGCGCCTCGGGTCCCGCCGGACACCGTTTCCGGGGCGGCCGGGGAGGCGGGCGCCGGGCGCACCGCTGCGGTGGCGTCGACCATGGCTCAGCCGGCCTCGCGCTCGACGGTGGCCACCTGGGTGCTCACCGTCTCCACGAAGTCCACCACCCGCGGACCCCACCGGCTGGCGATGTCCTCGTCCTGGACGTGCACCTGCCCGGTGCGGACGGCCGTCAGCTGTGCCCACCCTGGGCGTGCGCCGACCTGCTCGAGGCTGACCCCGCAGCACTGCGCGTCGGCCAAGAAGATGAGGTCGGGGTCGGCCGCCACGACGAACTCGGGAGACAGCTGCGGGTACGGGTCGCCGGACGCGTCCGCGATGCTCTCCATGCCGAACAACCCGTACACGTGGCCGATGAACGTGTCGCCGGTCACGGTGAAGAGGGTCGGGTCGAGCTCGTGGAAGTACCTCAGCCCGGACGCCTGGGGCGCCTTGCCAACGGCTGCGGCGATGTCAGCCTTCATCTGCGTCACCAGCGCGGAGGCGTCCTGGGCGTGTCCGGTGGCGGTGCCGATGCGTTCGATCTGCTCGTACGCGCCGTCCAAGTCTTTCACGGCGGGAACCACGAGGGTCGGCACTGAGGCCCTGTCCAGGCTGGCGATGAGGTCGGCGTCCTCGGCCGCGACCACCACGAGGTCGGGGGAATGAGCCAGGATCGCCTCGACGTTGGGGGTGAAGCCCGACAGGTCCGTGCGAGGCGCCTCGGCGGGGAAGTCGGAGTTGTCGTCGACGGCGACCACCTGGTCGCCGGCGCCGACCGCGAAGAGCGTCTCGGTCGCGGTGGGGCTCAACGACACGATCGCGTCGGGCTCCTGGGCAACCGTGACGGTCTTGCCTCCGTCTGCCTCCCCGGTGGTGACGGTGACCGGGAAGGTCCCGACCTGGTCAGCGGTCGGGGCGGCGGACCCGGGCGTGCCGCCCGTGGTCGCGGCGCAGGCACTCAACGCGACCGCGACGGCCAGCGCAGTGCAGGCGGCAGCCAGGCGCCGCGCGGTGGGGGTGGCCCGGCGGGGCGGGGTGTGGGGCTGGTTCACAGCAATCCTCCGATTCTTACCTGCGGAGGACGAAAGTCGTCGGCCGCAAGGGGGAGGCCCTGCTGCACGGACTGTCCTTCGTCCGAGGACAAGCACGTGGTCGCGGAGCAGGTGACCTGGCTTGGCCGACGGATCGGCTTCACAGTTGCGGCACAGCGCCGGAATCGAACCGGACTTCACTGGACTCCACGACGCCCTCGCGGCGCGGGGGCATTCCTCAGACTATCGCACGGGCACGGGTTGCGGCTCGGTGCCCAGCCAGCCCCGCCGGACCATCCACTTGACGAGCTCGAGCACGGGCATCACGGTCAGGGCCACGCCGACGACCAACAACCAGTCCGTGAGCGAGAGGGCGAACGTTCCGAACGGGCCCTGGAACAGGGGCACGTGCACGATTGCGATCAGCAGGCACGCCTCCCACACGACGGCCAAGTTGAGCCACCGGTTAGCGAAGGGGCGCTCGGTGACGGAGTGCCGGTCGGAGCGGAAGTTGAACGCTTTGAGGAGTTGGATCAGCACCAGCGAGACGAAAACCAAGGCCATGGCGTGCTCGAGGCCGCGGCCCGAGTTCAGCGCCCAGACGAACAGGCCGAGGTTGACCGCGGTCGACCAGAAACCGCCGGCCAGCATCAGCGCCACCACCGGGCGCGTGAAGATTCCGGTGCGGGGGTGCCGGGGAGGCCTGTCCATCAGGTCCCGCTCGGGCGGGTCCACGGCCAGGGCCAGGGCCGGCAGTCCGTCGGTGGCCAGGTTGACGTAGAGGATCTGCACCGCCGACAACGGCAGCGGCAGGCCGAGCAGTGCCGCGCCCACCATGAGGCCGATCTCGCCGATGTTCGACGACAGCAGGTACATCAGGTACTTCTTGATGTTGTCGAAGACCCCGCGGCCCTCCTCTACCGCCGCCACGATCGACGCGAAGTTGTCGTCGGTCAGCGTCATCGCTGACGCCTCCTTGGTGACGTCGGTGCCGGTGATGCCCATCGCAATGCCGATGTCGGCCTTCTTCAGGGCGGGGGCGTCGTGGACGCCGTCTCCCGTCATCGCGACGATGTGCTCGTTGGCCTGCAGAGCCGTCACCACCCGCAGCTTGTGCGCCGGCGACACCCTCGCATAAACGTCAATCCCGGCCACGGCGCCCACGAGTTCCCCGTCGTCCATGTCGTCGAGGTCCGCGCCCAGCACGACCCGTCCCTGCCGGAGCAGGCCGAGTTCGCGAGCGACCGCCTCGGCGGTGATGGGGTGGTCGCCGGTGATCATGACCGGCCGGATGCCGGCGCGCTCGCACACGGCGATGGCGTCCTTCGCCTCGGCTCGGGGCGGGTCGATCATCCCGGCCAGCCCCAGCAGCGTCATCTCCTTCTGGGCCGAGTCGAGGTCGGCGTCCTCTTTGACGGCGATCGCGAGCACGCGCAGGGCGTCGCGCGCGAAGGAGCGGGCGACTTCGCCCAGCTCGTCCTTGGCCGCTTCGTCGAGGGGCCGGACGCCGTCGGCGCCTGCGAGCGCGGAGCAGTCGGGCAGGAGGACCTCGGGAGCCCCCTTGGTGTAGGCGACAGTCCGGCCTTCGGCGCGGTGCAGTGTCGTCATCCGCTTGGTCTCGGACGTGAACGGGATCTCCTGCACGCGCGGGGCGGACGCCGCCAGCTCGGCCTTGTCGAGTCCGGCCTTGGCGGCGGCGACCACGAGGGCGCCTTCGGTGGGGTCCCC
>JBKHWW010000024.1:0-6193 GCA_046566345.1 Actinomycetes bacterium | reverse complement strand
AGAGAAACGAGGGCCGCACCGGTCAGGGGCCAACGGCCAGGGACCAGCGGGGGGATTAGGCTGCAACGGGCGGGTCGTTCGACCCGGCGTCCGTGCTGACACACAGGGTAGCAGGGGACGGCCGCTGACCGCTCCTGGTTCCGACCCGCGGATCCTCGGCCATGTGCCAAGCACCCCCAGGGACATCGCCGGGTACGCGCCAACGCGGGGTACGAGAAAGGCCACTTGGGGAGGAGGCTGGGATGACCGACAGAGACCGCGTGAGGCGATCGACGGACGCCCGCGTCAACCATCGTCTGGACGAGGAACGCGTGCACCGGGGACCGCCCCGACTCGGCGTCCGGACCCGGCGGGAGATCGACGTCGAGCGCGCCGCGCTCAGAGCGTTCAGAGGAGATGTTGACAACCTGAACCGCCCGGCCGGCGCAGCAGAGGCTGTCGCCCGCAACGCGATCAAACGCACCCAAAGCCAAGTGTGAAGCGATGACGCCGGCGTCGGCACCAGTCACCTGACGCTCCCGCACAACACCCCGCACCCCAAGGGCACCACCTTGTCTCCGGACACCCAACGCAGGCGTTCCAGGGGGCCGGGTCAGCGGCCCCCGCCTGGGGCGAGACGGGCGGCCAACAGCGCCGCGCGCTGGGAGTCGTCCAACGGCTTGATCGCTTCGCGGAACGTTACGCCGGACGCCCGGCCGACCCGGGGGAGCAGCCAGTCGAAGACGAGCACGGGTCGTTTGCGGGCGGTGTCGCGCAGGACCCACCCGATCGCCTTGCGGATGAAGAACTCCTTCTCGTCCAGCATCGCGTCGGCGTACCGGCCGAAGCGATCGAAGTCGCCGGCGCCTCGTCGCAACGCGAGGAGCGAGGCCAACAGGGACGCGCGGCGGATCCAGAAGTCGTCGTCAGTGCTCCAGCGGTCGAGGGTGGCGACCAGGCTGGGTTCCCGCTCCACGAGCGGGCCCACCACGGAGGCGGCGAGGTTGTCCGACAGCGCCCAGGTGCGGGCTTCGCGCAGAATCCGCTCCAGGACCTCGATGTCCCGGGCGTGCAGGTCGTCGACGTGAGCCTCCAGCACCTCGACGGCTGCCTGACGGTGTTCATGGACCGGATTCGCCCAGAGCGCCTCGGCGAGCGCGACGGCCCGGTCGTGGTCAATGTGCAGGGGCCGGAGCACCTCGAGGACGGCCGCCCTGACCCCCGGTACCGAGGTGCCGTAGTGGTCGAGAGAACTCTTCAGATAGGCCTTCTCGCCGGCGGCACGCTCGGGACGCGCTCGAGCGCGCAGGCCGGCATCGATGCGCGCGACCAGATCGGGAACAGCAATCATGGCGGGCCGGACGCCGCCGTCTTCAGCGACCATGCCGAGAGCCTGACACACGAGCTCAGCGCCGGGCGTCCCGGGTGCCATTGTGCCGAGTTGATTCAATGGCCACCATGAAGATCACAGTGGTCGGTGGCAACGGCGGAACGGGAGCTGAGGTCGTCCGAATCGCGGCCGAACGAGGGCATCAGGTCACCTCCCTCTCGCGCACAAGGACGCCGGCGCCGCGCGCCGGCGTCCGAGAAGTGGTCGGGGACGCCCTGAACCCCGATCGCGTCCAGGACGCCGTTGCGGGGGCTGACGCGGTCGTCGTCACGGTGGGCGGATCCAGCAAGAGGGATCGGCATCGGACCGAGGTTACCCGCAGCGTCGTCGCCGCCATGCAGGACGCCGGCGTCCGGCGCCTGATCGTCCAGTCGTCGCTGGGCGTGGGCGACTCGATGGAGCTGCTGCCCGGTCCCGCGCGAGTGTTCGCCAAAGCCGCGCTGGGCCGCGCGTTGGCCGACCACGCCGAGCAGGAGGCGGCGGTCGCGGCGTCCGGGCTGGATTGGACGGTGGTGCGTCCCGGCGGACTGACCGATGGGCCCGAAACCGGCTCCGTCGTGGTGCAGGAGACCGCGGAGCGGCGTCGGATGAAGAGCCGAATCTCACGCGCCGACGTCGCCACCTACATCGTGGAGGCGCTGGGTGACCCAGCCACGTTCGGCCGCTTGCTGTCGATGGGGACCCCCTGACGCCGCCTTCGGGAGCCGAACCTCAGCTACGAGCCACGGACGCCGCGCACGAATCGTCCCAGCACGGCGGTGCTCACGATGACGATGACCCCCACCATGATGGTCGGCGGCAAGGTGTTGGGGAACCCCGAAGCCCACAGCAGGATCATGGCGGCGACGATGCTGGTCCCCATCAACGCGGAGAAGCAGAGCCAGGGGGCGGTCCAGAACAGGCCGTGACGGCGTCCACTGAGGGCAGCCGTCCCGGCGATGACGAAACCGGGCAGCACCATGGACAGGTCGATCGCGTGGATCGGGTTCACGATCAGGCCGGCCTCGGTCAGACTCGGCGGGACCGTCCCCGAGAGCAGAGCCGGCACCAGCTCGCTGAGCCACAAGGTCGCGAAGAGCACCCCCGTGGCGATGAGCGTGACCCCGGCGGCCCGTACCGGCGGGCCGACCGGGAAGTCGGCCACGGGCGCTCGAAGGCGGGGGACGGTGAAGAGGAGGGCCCAGGCGCTTAGTCCAAGTACGGCCACATATACGAGGAACAGCGCGTTGAGGTGCACGGCGAACGCGTACACGAGGTAGGCGTAGACCAGGTAGAGCAACGTACCGACCCACACCAGACCCGCCGCCACTGACCCGCGGCGGTGCCGGAGCGCTGCCATCACGAGGACAGCGACAGCGATGAGGTTGCCGAGGTCCTGCCCCCGGGCTTGGAGGGCCCAGTTCAGCGTCTCCTGGGCATAGGGTCGGGGATCGACCAGGCCGACGACGCTCGCGAACAGCACCAGCGGCACGATGACGGTGGTCCAGGCCAGAACCGGATCCGGCGGGCGGTGGGAAGCCACCCCTCCACGGTAGGCCGCAGTCACCCGGCGGGCGTGGGTTCCACGCAGGTCGCGAACACACGCGCCCGGCGGCAGCGAGGACGCCCGCTCCGGAGGGGTCTCCTCAGATCGAGCCCGGCCTGCGAGGATCGGGGCTTCACCACCCCCACCTGAGCGCTGGGGGGCACGTCCACCAACCCGCCCCCTGATGGTCAGGCACTTGGAGACCCAACATGAGCCTGCACAGCGACCCCCCGACGCACGGTCCCGCGCACCGCCTAGGCACAACGTCCCTCGTCCGACCCCCGATGACGGCGTCCGACCGTGGGCGTGACGTGAGACATGCGCGGCCAGCCCACCGAGACCTTGAAGGCTGACCGTGCCCCCTCCGACCATCCGCCCGCCTCGGTCACCATCGTGGCCCCTCCGGGGGCCACCTTGGGTGCCGCGCTGAGCGCCGCCCTCCAGCAACGAGGCTGGGTGCCCGTCCTGATTTCGTGGAGCGAGCTGCCCGGCCGGACTCGGACGCCGACGGTCGTCCTGGTCGAGGACGACGAGGGGCTCCACGCGGCCCCGCCCACGATCAAGGTCCCCCGGTGCGTGTGCGTTGGCACGGTGCGCTCGCTTGGCCAGCTGATCAGGCTGGCAGACCAGGGGTCGACGGTGATCGACCAGGCCTCGCCGTTCTTGGTTCTCGTCCACGCCGTCGATGAGGCCCTGCGCACCCTCGACGGTCCGGCCCCCCACACTGACGCCGGCCCACGACTCAGGGACCGGCTGCGGGAGCACACCTCTCTCGGACGCCTGACAGCACCGGAACGCGCCACCCTTCACGCGCTGATGGACGGACGCACCGCCGCCGAGATCGCGGACGACACCCAGCGGTCGCTCCACACCGTCCGCAGCCACATCAAGGCCGTTCTCGCCAAGCTCGGCGTGACCTCGCAGCTGGCGGCCGTGTCCATGGCGCACCGTGCGGGATGCTTCCCAGACCGGGCGGTGAGACAGGCGACCTTCACCAATATTGGCGATGACGCGCGCCCAGGCCCGCGGTGACGATGAGTGCACCCACCCGGCGAGCGCCCCCGCGCCCGCCTCAACAAAGGAGACACTCATGGGTCAGACAGTCAAGGAAGTCATCAAGATCGTTGCGCCGATCGCTTTGCAGGCCCTCGCCACGGCCGCTGAGGCGTTGCTGGCCGGCGACGCCATCCAGGCGGCCCTCGCAAACCTTCCCACCCCCAAGCGGGAGAAGTCCGCCGCCGGTGATCCGGGCTCCATCATCGAGACCGACACCTGGCAGTACTGCGAGACGAACTTCTCCACGACGTACGGCTACTACTACGCGGGCCTCACGTCCAAGCCCGTCACCGGGGACCTGCCGATCGCCGCCGGAGAGGACATCATCGTCTGGGAGACGAGCAACGGCATCTCCAACATCCAGAGCTACCTGTCCACGGTGTTCAAGGACTCGATCAGCGATGCCGACTCCATCGAACTGTCCAAGAACCTGGGCACGCTCTTCCAGCAGCGGTTCGCGGAGGAGTCGCTCGACTGGACGCCGTTCTCGAAGCGGTACAACTTCGGCGACAGCCTGATCGTCGACGTCTACATGGTGACCGCGGCCGCCCACGACGTGAACGACAACCCCGCCGGCGTCGCCAGCTACTGCTGGGTCGCCTACAACCACCACAGCAACTGAGGCCGAGCCATGACCACCGTGTATCGAGGCATGTGGTCGGTGCCGAACGTGGATCCCATCAGGCCGCTCGTCCTCGCCGAGAACGCCAACACGCTCGGCGTCCGCAGCACCGGCGCCGCTGACGTCGAAACGTTCCTTCAGGGCCAGGTGAAGTGGGTCAGGCCCAGGGGCGGAGGAGGGTCCGGTGGCTGGCAGGGGATGTCGGTCAGCAAGGCGCCCTGCAACCTGCCCAAGCACCGGCGGCCCAAGGGTGCACCCTGGAACGGGAGCGGCTCCGACAACGGAGGCAAGAACCCGATGCAGATGTTCCAGCTCGACACCGACAACCTCGTGCCCGCGCAGTTGGTGTACCACGACGACCCCGTCCCGACCGACGACCAGCACGGCCTGATCAGCCCGGCCCAGGACATGACCCTGGATAACTACCAGTCCTACCTCGCTGCGACGGTCAACCACTGGTCGGTCGCGCCTGCCCCCGACAACCCCTGCTCGACGACGCTGCTGAGCGGGCGAGAGGATGGGTCCATGGACATGCCCGCTCACCTCGGACCACTGCTCGACCAGGTGTCCACCGGCGTCGACCCCACCGAACTGGTCACGGCGCTGGTCGAAGCCAATGAACAGGGGGCGAGCGCGGCCGCCCTGACCTCAGGGATCGAGACGGCCGTGGCGAGGGCAGAGGAGGCCGGCAACGAGGAAGGCGCCGAAGCTCTGCGCGAGATCCTCGACCGAATCACCGGGTACTGCGCGCCCGCCTTCCGCATCACCTTGCAGTAGGCCCGCGCCGGGTGAGCCAACGGCGGCAGCGCCCTCGTTTCGCGAGAGCGCTGCCGCCGCCGGGCGACCTGGGCTGGTGACTCGCCAGGGAGGCCGTTCACCGAGGAGAACCGTCGCGCTGCGCGTCCGGTGAATGCTAGGCATGAGCGGCTACGGCTACCGCGGGCCGCCTGACGAGAGCGACGACTCCCACGACCACGAAGGCGGCGATGCCGGCGATCACGGCCGCGATCACGTCGGGGTGGGCTCCCGCGAACCCGGACGCCGACGTGTGCTTGAGCCAGATGCCGAAGTAGGCCCACACCAGAACCAACCCGTAGGCGATGTCACGGTCGCGCAGGATCACGACGCTGCCGACGAGGGCGCCCACCGCGATGATCGCCACGGCCCAGGTTGACTCGGCGACGCCGAATCCGTCCCAGCCGATGCTGACCAGCCAGACGGTGATGTTGGCGATGGTCGCGACGGTGAGCCAGCCGAAGTACACGCTGAAGGGCAACCGCAGGAAGACCCGGTCCCGCAGTGAGGTCGCCGAAGCGATGACGGTCCGCGTGATCGCGATCAGGAGCACCAGCATCGTCATCAGCAAGGCCGTGGACAGCCCGATCAGGTCGTAGTGCCAGGCGAGGATCCACGCCGCGTTGGCGAGCGACGAAGCCGAGAACAGCACCCCGACCCGCTCGAGCAGCTGCTGCCGGGCGGACGCGTCCGAGGCCTCGGGCTGCTCGTCGCCGGCGCCGACGTTCTGGAAGAGGCCGAGCTGATAGAGCACATGCGCGCCCAGCAGCAGGTAGATGACGCCCCAGATGGAGAAGGTGAGCGCTGTCGGCGCGAAGAGGTTCGG
>JBKHWW010000023.1:0-17846 GCA_046566345.1 Actinomycetes bacterium | reverse complement strand
CGGTGGAGTGGCCGAGAGGCGAGGCAACGGACTGCAAATCCGTGTACACGGGTTCAAATCCCGTCTCCACCTCGGGCGGTTGGCGCAGTTGGTAGCGCGCTTCCCTGACACGGAAGAGGTCATCAGTTCAAGTCTGGTACCGCCCACCAAGCAAGACCCTCGTCAACCACTGACTGAGGAGAGCCTGGCAAGCCTGGACACCAGGCGGGCTGAAACCGCCTTGCAAGCAACTTGCTGCAACCGGTTAGGGAAACTGACACTGGAGTGTCCCCCATCCCTGCGCGAATGAGCGAGGCCGCATGACTACGAAGCAGGTAGAAACAACATTCGATGCCAGCAAGGATCCTTACGTCCTTGATCAGGCCAACATCCAGGAGCCGCCGACGCGCCTGTCGGGCATGCTCAAATTCCTCGGCCCCGGCATGATCACGAGCGCGGCCGTGGTCGGTTCGGGCGAGTTGCTTACCGCCACCGCGCTGGGCGCGAAGGTCGGCTTCATGCTGTTCTGGCTCATCCTGGTGTCCACCTTCGTGAAGGTGTGGGTTCAGATCGAGCTGGCGCGCTGGTCCATCTCGACGGGCAAGCCCGCCATCACCGGCTACAACGATGTGCCGCCGAAGATCCTCGGCCGTGGCTGGATGGCCTGGCTGGTGCTGTTCATGTTCCTCCAGTTCCTGATCGGGCAGGCCGGCGTGATCAGTGCCTCAGCGCTGGCGTTCTCCATGCTGCTGCCCATTGGGGGCGACCCGTTCTCGGTGGTCTCCATCGGAAGCTGGATCGCGATCCTGGTCGTCGTCGCCATCGCCGTCCACCTCGCGAACCGCTACGAACTGGTCGAGAACGTGTCCACCACGCTGGTGATGTTGGTCACCCTGTTCGCCGTGGTCGTCCTGTTCATGGTCCAGTTCACCGAGTTCGCATGGAGCGCCGGCGACATCGCCGACGGCCTGCGGTTCCAGGTAGCTGCAGGCGCCATGGGTGTCGCCCTGTCGATGTTCGGCATGACCGGCGTGGGTGCCGGCGAGATCACCGCCTACACCTACTGGGTCGTCGAGAAGGGCTACGCGGCGTGGAGCGGCCCGAACGACGGCTCCCAGGCGTGGGTCGACCGGGCCCGCGGCTGGATCAGGGTGATGAAGCTCGACGCGTGGGTGTCCTGGGTCATCTACACGATCTCGACCGCCGCGTTCTACATGCTGGGCGCCGCAGTCCTCAATCCGCAGGGTCTGGAGCCGCAGGGCACCAAGGTGATGGAGGTCATCTCCAGCATCTTCTCCACCACCGTCGGCCAGTGGGGCGGCGTGCTGTTCCTGTTCGGCGCCGGTGTTGCGCTGTTCAAGACGATCCTCGCCAACGTCCCCAGCCTCGGGCGCCAGGTCGCCAACACCCTGTCCGTGTTCGGCGCCTTCGACTGGTCGGTCATGGCCGTCCGCGATCGGTGGATGCGCATCATCATGATCATCCTGCCCATCACCTGGGGCACCCTGGGTGTCCTCGCGGCGTCGCCGCTCCTGCTGGTCATCATCGCCGGCATCCTGAACGCCCTGTTCCTGATGGGCGTGGCTGTCGCCACGCTGTACCTGTCCAATGTCGAAACCGATCCGCGCGTCAAGGACGGGCAGAGCTTCCTGGTTCTCTTGGTCATCTCGGCCCTGGCGATCTTCGCCGTCGGGATCCTCGGCCTGTGGGACGTCATCTTCTGATCTGGACCGGCGCTCGCCCTCGATCGGACCCTCGCCCGCGTATCACGCGGGTGGGGGTCCGCTCGCGCCCGCGTGAAACGGTGACCGTCGGCGACGCGCTCTCGAACCGTGCTCCTTCTCCTGATGAAGGCGCCATACTCGGCAGCATGGGTGTCGAGATCGAGACGCGCACGTTCAGCCGCGAACAGCGCCAGCGCTACCGCAAGAAGGTGCTGGCGTGCCTCGACGTGCTGGCTGACATGCTGCGCGCCGGACGCTTCACCGTCGACGCCCACCGCACCGGCCTGGAGATCGAACTCAACCTCGTGGACGCCGACTACCAGCCGAGCATGGGCAACGCCGAGGTCCTGGCTGCGATCGCCGACCCCGAGTTCCAGACCGAGCTCGGTCGCTTCAATATCGAGTTCAACGTGCCGCCGGGCAACATCGTCGACCACGATCTGCTGGGGCTGGAACAACGCCTGCGCGCCTCCCTCAACATGGCCGAGCAGCGCAGTGCGGCGTCCGGCAATCACATCGTGATGACCGGCATCCTGCCGACCGTGCTCCTGGAGCACTTCAAGGGCCAGTGGATGAGCAGCAACACGCGGTACCAGGCGCTCAACGACGCCGTCCTGGCGGCGCGGGGCGAGGACATCCACCTGGTCATCGACGGCCCCACGGGCGAGCGGCTGGACGCCTTCGCAGACTCGCTGGCGCCGGAGTCAGCGTGCACCTCGGTGCAGTTCCATCTGCTCGTCGGCCCCGCCGAGTTCGCCCCCCACTGGAACGCGGCTCAGGTGCTGGCGGGGCCCCAGCTGGCGCTGGGGGCCAACTCGCCGTTCGTGTTCGGCCACCGGCTCGAGGCCGAAAGTCGCATCGCGGTCTTCACGCAAGCCGCGGACACGCGGCCGATCGAGTACGCCAACCAGGGGGTCCGACCGCGCGTCTTCTTCGGCGAACGCTGGATCACCTCGATCTTCGACCTCTTCGAGGAGAACTCGCGCTACTTCCCGGCGCTGCTGCCCGAGACGTCCGAGGAGGACCCTCGCGCGGTGTTCGCGGCGGGGGGCACCCCGGAACTCTTCGAGCTGCGGCTGCACAACGGCACCGTGTACCGCTGGAACCGTCCGGTCTATGACACCGTCGGCAACGCGGCTCACGTGCGCCTGGAGAATCGGGTGCTTCCGGCGGGTCCGACCATCGTCGACACGCTCGCGAACGCCGCCTTCTTCTACGGGGCGCTCCACCGGCTGGCGACCAACGAGCGGCCCCTGTGGTCGAGGATGGCGTTCGCCACCGCGGAGTCGAACTTCCGCACGGGGGCCCGCTTCGGCATCGACGCCAACCTGTTCTGGCCGGGCAAGGGCGAGCTCCCCGCGAGCGAGCTGGTGCTGCGCCACCTGCTTCCCGAGGCACATGCGGGCCTGGCGCAGATGGGGGTGGCCAGTGCGGTGGCCGACCGCTACCTCGGCATCATCGAGGGACGCTGCCTCACCGGCGTCAACGGCGCCGACTGGCAGGTGGCCTGCGTGAACGCGTTCGAGTCGCGCGGTATGGCCCGCCCGCAGGCCTTGACCGCGATGACCGCCGCCTACACCGAGCGGATGCACGCCAACGAGCCGGTGCACACGTGGGACCTGCCGCCGGCCCGTTCGTGAGGGCTCAGCCGCCCGGCCTTCGCGGGGCCACGAGGCCGCTCTCGTAGGCCACCACGATCAGCTGCGCCCTGTCGCGTGCCCCGAGCTTCATGAGCAGCCGCGAGACGTGTGTCTTCACCGTGGCCGTGGTCACGTAGATGCGCTCGGCAATCTCGGTGTTCGACCAACCGCGCGCCACCAGGGCGAGCACCTCGCGCTCGCGGCCGGTGAGGTCGTCCAGCTCCCGCTGCGCCGCGGTGAAGGGCTCGGGTCGTGCAACGAACTCCTCGATCAGGCGGCGCATCACGCTGGGCGAGAGCAGCGCATCGCCGGCCGCCACGGTGCGGATGCCGGCGAGGAGGTCGGCGGGTGGGGTGTCCTTGAGCAAGAACCCGCTCGCTCCCAGTCGCAGAGCCCCGAAGACGTACTCGTCCAGCTCGAAGGTGGTCAGGACGAGCACGCGTGTCCCCACCCCCGACTCGACGATGCGCCGCGTCGCCTCGAGCCCGTCCATCACGGGCATTCGGATGTCCATCAGAACCACATCAGGGCGCTCCGCGAGGACGCGTTCGACCGCCTGGAGGCCGTCGGCCGCCTCGCCCACAACCTGCAGCTCGGGGTCGGAGTCGACCAGGACACGGAAGCCGCCCCTGACCAGCGCCTGATCGTCGGCGACCACCACGCGGATCATCGCGCCGCCCCTGTCAGGGGCAGCCTTGCCGACACCTGGAACCCGCCAGCCGGCAGCGGGCCCGCGTCGAGACGTCCGCCCAGCATGGTGACGCGCTCCCGCATGCCGAGCAGCCCCTGTCCGGCCCCGGCGGTGCCCCGGCCCTCGAAGATCTGCCCGGCCGGGGAGCTTCCGTCGTCGGTCACGACGATGCAGAGCGCATCGTCTGCGTAGTCGACCGTGACTCGCGCCGTCCTCCCGCCGTGCTTGATGACGTTGGTCAGAGCCTCCTGGATGATTCGATAGACGGACAGGTCCACGCCCGCGGATAGCTCGCGCGGCGTGCCGCGTACCTCCACCATCGCGCGGACGCCGCCCTGCTCGGCGTCGTCGACGAGCCGGCCCACGTCCTCGATGCCGTGCGGAGGGTCGAGCAGGGCGTCGGGTGTCATGTCGCCCTCGTCCTGCGGGTCGTCCCGGCGGAGGACCCCGAGGAGCCGGCGCATCTCGACCAGCGCGGTGCGGGTCGTCGTCTCGATCGCGGCCAGAGCCTTCTTCGCCTCGTCGGGCTGGGTGTCGATGACGTGGTGACCCATACCCGCCTGGACAGCGACGACGCTCATCGCGTGGGCGACGACGTCGTGCAACTCGCGGGCGATGCGGATCCGCTCGGCGATCACCGCCCGCCGGGCACGCTCGTCCCGTTCCCGCTCGAGGTGCGCGCGACCTCGCTCGAGTAGCTCGTTGCGCTCGTTGAGCGCGGACAATCGTGCCCGCGATATCCGCCCGTTCTCTCCGAGGAGGAACGCCACCACAGTGAGCAGGATGGTGGCGATCCACGCCGACGTGTCCGCAACGCCGGGGGGCTGCGCGGCCAGCGAGACCGACATCACGACCAGCGTCGCGGCCAGCGTGCCCCAGCCGTGGCGGCGGTCGGTGTGCAGGGTCACCCCGAACAGCAGCACGAAGGCGTTCACTCCAGGGAAGGCAGGGAAGCGCAGCAGGGAATAGAGCAGAATCGCCCCCAGGCCCACGGCTACGGCTCCGACGGGGCGGCGGCGGTGAACGACATAGGGCGCCGCCATCAGCACGGCCAGGGCGACGCTGAGCAGGTCATCGGGTCGCTGCCCCGGGCCGGTGGCTGTCCCCGCCATCGACACACCCATCACGACCAGCAAAGCCAGCGCGACAGCGGCGTCCACGAGGCGGGGCTCAGCCCAGGGTCGGGGCCTGGTCGAGGCGTCCGTGCTGGACATGACTCCACGGTAGCCATCGCGCCCGGGACGGGCATCCGTCCCCAGGGTTACGCCCCGAGGCGGAGCGCGTATCGCCCTCGAGGGCGACGACACGGGGGCCGCCTCGCGGGACGCTGAAGCCATCGTTGCGATCCTCAAGGAGTACCGATGACCACCACCACACCCGCGTCGCAGACGACCGCCGGCCGTCTTCTTGCTCGACGCCCCATCCTCGTCAGTTCCGCGCTGCTCGTCGGCGGGTCGTGGCTGTCGCACCTGGCAGCCCGCGCCGTCGGCCTCCCTCCCGAAGCCGGCATTCTCGGCTCGCTGCTCGTCTTCCTCGTCGTGCCGCTCGCGGTGTCTGCAGCCCTCGGCGGCCGACGCGAGGTGCGCGGGCTGCTCCGTCGACTCGTGCAGTGGCGCTTCGCACCCCGCTGGTGGCTGGCATCGCTGGTCGCGCTTCCCGTCCTCACCGTCGGCGTCGCCCGGGCCACGGGCACCTACCGGGCCCCGGCCGCCGGTTGGACGGCCGAGATCGCGGCGTACGCCGTGATGGGCCTCCTCGTTCTCGGGGTCACCGGGAACGTGGTGGAGGAGATGGCCTGGGGGGGACTCGTCCAGACGCGCCTGATGGAGCGCCACGGGCTCGTGATCGGGTCGTTTCTGACTTCCGTCCCCTTCGCCCTCGCCCACGTGCCGCTCGCCTTCGCGGGCCAGGACGCCGGCACTGTCGACTGGGCCGCTGTCGGCCTGAGCCTCGCAGTGACCACGGCCGTCGCCCCGATCATGCGCTACGTACTGGGCGCGGTTCTGCTGGGGTCGGGCGGCAGCGTGCTGGCCATCGCGGCGATGCACGCCTCCTTCAATGCGGCGGGCAAGCTGTCCGTGCTCGACGGCTGGTGGCAGTACGTCGTCGCGCTGTCGCTGCTGGCCCTGGCGATGGCCCTCCACCAACTGCTGCGGCGTCCTGCCCGGGTGTCCTGATGGGGCAGAATGGCGGTTGTCCGTCCATCGAAGGGAACTCCGTTGTCTGCCTCGATCACCATCCTGCGACCCGGCGCGCGCGAGGAGAGGCCGATCGAGACGACGACCACCGGCCTGGACCTGTTCGGCGGCGACCGCACCGTCGTCGCCATGCGGGTCAACGGTGACGTGCTGGACCTGGCGCGCGAGGTGGCCCCAGGCGACGAAGTAGAACCCGTGCTGGCCGGCGAGCCCGACGGGCTCTACATCGTGCGTCACTCGGCCGCGCACGTGGCCGCCCAGGCCGTCCAGAACCTGCGCGCGGACGCCCGGCTCGGCATCGGGCCGCCCATCACGGACGGTTTCTACTACGACTTCGCCACCGACCCCCTCACGGCCGAGGACCTGGCGGCGATCGAGAAGGACATGGTCCGCATCGTGAAGGAGCGGCAGCGGTTCGTCCGCCGCGTCGTCACCGACGGGGAGGCCCGCGCAGAGCTGGCCGCCGAGCCGTTCAAGCTCGAGCTCGTCGCCTCCAAGGGCAGCAACGCGGACGCCGAGGGCGCAAGCGTCGAGGTGGGCGCCGGCGAGCTGACGATCTACGACAACGTGCGCCGCGACGGCTCGGTGGCATGGAAGGACCTGTGTCGCGGTCCCCACGTCCCGCACACGGGCTACCTGGGCAACGGCTGGTCCCTCACCCGTACCTCAGCGGCGTACTGGCGCGGAGACCAGGCCAACGCGCAGCTGCAGCGCGTCTACGGGACCGCGTGGGCGTCCAAGGAGGACCTGCAGGCCTACAAGCACCGCCTGGAGGAGGCCGCGCGGCGTGACCACCGCAGGCTCGGCACCGAGCTCGACCTGTTCAGCTTCCACGAGGTGGTCGGCTCCGGCCTGCCCCTGTTCCACCCGCGTGGCGGGGTGATCAAGCGCGAGATGGAGGACTACGTCCGGGCCCGCCACATCGAGGAGGGCTTCGACTACGTCGGGACCCCGCACATCACCAAGGAAGACCTCTTCTACACCTCGGGGCACCTGCCCTACTACGCCGAGGGCATGTTCCCGCCCCTGCTCGAGGACGCTGAGCGCGACGAGCAGGGCAACGTCACCAGGGGCGGCCAGGCGTACCGGTTGAAGGCGATGAACTGCCCGATGCACAACCTGATCTTCGCCTCACGCGGGCGCTCCTACCGCGACCTGCCACTGCGCTTCTTCGAGTTCGGCACCGTCTACCGCGATGAGAAGTCGGGCGTCGTGCAGGGCCTCACCCGGGTCCGGTCGATCACCCAAGACGACTCGCACAGCTACTGCGCCAAGGAGCAGGCGCCCGACGAGGTCCGGCACCTCCTCCGCTTCGTGCTGAGCCTGCTGCGCGACTTCGGCATGAACGACGTCGCGCTCGAGGTGTCGACGCGCGATGAGGACGGCAAGAAGAAGGACAAGTTCATCGGGTCGGACGAGCAGTGGGCCGAAGCGACTGCGATCCTGCAGCAGATCGCCGAGGAGTCGGGCCTTCCGGTGGTGGCCGACCCCGGCGGGGCCGCCTACTACGGACCGAAGATCTCGATCCAGGCCTCGGACGCCATCGGGCGCACCTGGCAGATGTCCACCATCCAGTACGACTTCAACCAGCCCGAGCGCTTCGCCCTGGAGTACACCGCCTCCGACGGCAGTCGTCAGCGGCCGGTGATGATCCACTCGGCCAAGTTCGGCTCCATCGAGCGGTTCATGGGGGTCCTCATCGAGCACTACGCCGGGTCATTCCCGGCGTGGCTGAGCCCGGTGCAGGTCATCGCGGTGCCCGTCGCCGACGCCTTCGACGAGTACCTCGCCCAGGTCGTCGACCAGTTGCGCGCCGCCGGCGTCCGCGTTCACTTCGACGACTCCGACGACCGGTTCGGCAAGAAGATCCGCAACGCGGCCAAGGAAAAGGCGCCCTTCGTGCTCATCGCAGGCGGCGAGGACGCGGCCGCCGGCGCGGTCTCCTTCCGCTACCGCGACGGCAGTCAACGCAACCAGGTCCCCGTGGCCGAGGCGGTCGCCGCGATCACAGCCTGGGTCCGCAGCCGACGCAACGAGAGCCCCTCGGCGTCCTCATGACGACCGAGCGCTTCGAGGAGTTCCCCGGCGTGCCGGACGCCTTCCAGCGGCTCTGGACGCCGCACCGGATGGTCTACATCGGCGGCGAGAACAAGCCGCTCGACCCAGGGGAGGGCTCGTGCCCGTTCTGCCGCGCCCCCGGCAGGGAGGACGCCGAGGGCCTCCTCGTCGCGCGCGGCCGGACGTGTTATGTGGTGATGAACTTGTACCCGTACAACCCCGGCCACCTCCTGGTGTGCCCCTACCGCCACGTCTCCTGGTACACCGACCTGACCCCTGACGAGACGGTCGAGTTCGGCGAGCTGACCCAAACCGCAATCGGAATCCTCACCGAGGTGTCGCAGCCGCAGGGGTTCAACATCGGCATGAACCAGGGTGAGGTGGCCGGCGCGGGTATCGCCGCTCACCTGCACCAGCACGTGGTGCCCCGGTGGCAAGGTGATTCCAACTTCATGCCGGTCGTCGGCCGCACCAAGGCGCTTCCGCAGCTGATCGAGGAGGCGCGCGCGCTGCTCGCAGAGCGGTGGGCGCGACGTGGCTGAGGCCTCATGAGCGTGCACAGGCCCCACCCCCCTGGACCGCCGCGGGCCGAGGCGCGGCCGAGCCGACCAGACGCCTCCATGGACCTGCTCAACCAGCTGCGCGACGAGGCGCTGGACCCGTCCTACGCCAGCGCTGTGGCCGCTCACGGGGGCCGTCGCAAGCGGCCGGGTCTTCTGCTGCCTGCGCTGGTCGTCGTGGGGATGATCTTCGGGATGGCGCTGGCCAACACCTGGCGAACCGCTCCCGCCGCCGCCCGGGAGCGCGAGGACCTGGTCGCGCGCATCACCGCAACCGAGGAGCGGCTGGACGCCCAGCGTGTGCAGGAGGCCGCACTCAACCGCGAGATCGCCGAACTGGGGCTCGTCGCCAGGGGCCTCGATCCGTCAGCGCAGCAACGCTACGACCAACTAGCCTCCTGGACGGGCGCCGTCCCCGTCAGCGGGCCCGGCGTCCGGATCACCGTCGACGACGGCGCCGACTCCGAGGTCCGCGGCAGCCGTGTCGTGGACGCCGACCTGCGCATGGCCGTGAACGGGCTGTGGGCCTCGGGCGCCGAGGCGGTCGCCATCAACGGGCACCGACTGTCGGTGCGCACGCCCATCCGCACTGCCGGAGACGCGATCACCGTCGACTACCGGTCGCTCAGCCGGCCGTATGTGGTCGAGGCGATCGGCGACCCCCAACCCCTGGAGGCGGCCTTCCGCGCCTCCGAAGGCGGCCTGTGGCTGGCCGGTCTCGAGCAGCACTTCGGCGTCCTCTGGCGACTGGAACCAAGCAACGACCTGTCCCTGGCGGCTGACTCCGGGCTCGGCGTCCGGTACGCCACCAGGGAAAGGTGAGGAGGGGAACGTGTACGCCATCATCGGCTTGGCACTCGGGGTCGCGCTCGGCGTCTGGCTGCAGCCTTCGCTGCCGACGCAGCTGCAGCCCTACCTGCCGATCGCGATCGTCGCTGCCATGGACGCCGTGTTCGGCGGTTTTCGCGCTTACCTGGACAGGGTGTTCGACGACAAGGTCTTCGTGGTCTCGTTCGTCTCCAACGTGCTGATCGCCGCCCTCATCGTGTGGGTGGGCGACTTGATCGGCGTGGGCAGCCAGCTGTCGACGGCGGTTGTCGTCGTCCTCGGCATCAGGATCTTCACCAACGTTGCAGCCATCCGGCGGAAGTTGTTCCATGCCTGAGGCACCGGAGCAAAGAGGCGCGGGCCGGCGCACGTGGGCGGAGGTCGGCCGCGACGTCCTGCACCCCAGTCGCTCGCAACTGATCGTGGCCGTCGTGATGCTGCTGTGCGGGCTCGCCCTCACGGTGCAGCTGGCGGGGGTCCGGGACCAGCGCTACACCACCTTGCGCCAGGACGAGCTGGTCTCGATGCTCGACGACGTCACCGCAGAGTCGCGGCGACTGGAGGCCGAAATCGCTCAGTTGGAGGAGACCCGCCGCCAGCTCCGCTCGGGCGTGGACGCCAGCGAGGTGGCCCGCGAGGAAGCCCGCCGGCGCCTGGACAGCCTGGAGCTGCTGGGCGGGACCGTCGGGGCGACCGGGCCGGGCATCAGGGTGACCGTCGGCGACAGCTCCGGCAACCTGACCCCCGAGATCCTGCTCAACGCCATCGAAGAGTTGCGCGACGCCGGCGCTGAGGTCCTGGAGATCGACGACCGGATCCGCCTGGTCGCCGGGAGCTGGGTGCGCGCTGACGACGGCGTCCTCGTCGTCGACGATGTCCGCCTGGGCCGAACCTTCACGATCGAGGCGATCGGCGACGCCGAGACCCTGGCCGAGGCGACCCGCTTCCGGGGTGGGCTGGTCAGCACGATCGAGGGGGAGCGGGTCGGCGGAACGGCCCGCGTCGAGGAGCTGGTTACGGTGACCATCTCCTCGGTGGTGACCCCTAGGCCCCTGCGCTACGCGCGTCCGGCCTGAGATCCCTCCGCCACCGCGCCGGGGGTTCTCCACTAGGCTGTCCTCGACCGGAGCTTCTGCGCCGGGGGGAGTCGACCACGAGGAGAAGCACGTGTTCCCTGAGGATCTTCGCTACACCGACAAGCACGAGTGGGTGCGCGCTGGCAACGGCGCGACGGTCCGCGTCGGGATCACCAGCTACGCCGCCGACGCGCTCGGCGACGTCGTGTATGTGTCGCTGCCCCAGGTCGGCGAAGAGGTCGCCGCCGACGATGCTTGCGCCGAGGTCGAGTCGACCAAGAGCGTCTCCGACGTCTACGCACCCCTGTCCGGGGTTATCACCGCGGTCAACGAGCAGCTCTCCGACACCCCCGACGTGGTCAACTCCGACCCCTACGGCGATGGGTGGCTGTTCGAGATCGAGCTGTCCGACACCACCGAACTCGACGACCTGCTCGATTCGGACGCCTACGCCGAAGTCGCGGGCGAGTAAGCCAAGCAAGCCGAGTAAGGTGGGAGGGCCCGCCGGGTGAGGACGCCGCCGGGACACCTGTCACACACCTTCGATCCCCACGGGGAGGAGTCCCATGATCGCGTGCCCCGAGTGCGGCCACCAGATGGCCGAGAGCGTCAACTTCTGCCCCAACTGCGGGGCGGCGCTGCGGTCAAGCACCGGTGACACCACCCGCGTGATCCCGGTCACGTCGGCCGACGACCGGCCCGCTGAGGCCATGGACGCCAACCTGCCGCCCCTGCGCGACGTCCCCCCGGGCGCCGCCGTGCTCGTCGTGGTCCGTGGGCCGAACCAGGGGGCGACCTTCCTGCTCGAGAACGAGACCGTGTCGGCGGGCCGGCACCCGCAGTCGGACATCTTCCTGGACGACGTCACGGTCTCGCGCCACCACGCCCGCTTCACCGAGCGCGGCGGGCACCGCTGGGTCGCCGACCTGAACAGCCTCAACGGCACCTACGTCAACCGCACGCTCATCGACGGCGAGGTCGCGCTGCGCAGCGGCGACGAAGTCCAGATCGGCAAATTCCGGCTCGTCTACATGGTGGCGCCCGCCGGGCGGGGCTAGATGCCGGCTTCCACGCGGAGCATCGGGCAGGTCCTGAAGGTCCTCAAGGAGGATTTCCCCGACGTCACGATCTCGAAGATCCGGTTCCTCGAGGCGGAGGGCCTGATCTCTCCCGAGCGTGCTCCGTCCGGCTATCGCCGCTATTCCGACCACGACGTCGACAGGCTGCACTACATCCTCGACGTCCAGAAGAACCACTACCTGCCGTTGAAGGTGATCCGGGAAAACCTCGAGGCGATGGACGCCGGCGATCCGGCCCCCACTGCGCCTGCACCCGTGCACCCCGACGCGCCTGCCGCTGCGCCCACCCAGCGGCAGCAAGCGACGCTGCCGCCTCAGCGCCTCGGTCTCGGCAAGCGGGCCATCCACGTGACGCGCAAGGAACTGCTGCAGCTGTCGGGGTTGACCGAGTCGACCCTGGCCGAGCTCGAGCGGCACGGCCTCGTCGTTCCCCGGCGCGGCACGATCCACTACGGGCGGGACGCCCTCACCGTCGCGGTGGCCGCCCGCAAGCTGTCCGGCTACGGCATGGACGCCCGCCACCTGCGGGCCATCAAGCAGGCCGCCGAGCGCGAGGCTGCCCTGGTCGACCTCGCGGTCTCGGCGCATAGCCGCAGGCGGCGCACGTCTCGACAGGAGTTGGGCGACGTGATGCAGTTGGTCCTCTACGCGCACGCCGCGCTCCTGCGATCGTCGATCTCCACCTAGCCCGGAGGAGCACACTCATGATCCAGATGCTGTTCAGCGAAGTCCGCGTCACCTCCGTCGCCGACACCCCCGTCCTGCTGCTGCGCGAGGCCAACGGCGTCCGGCACCTGGCCGTGTGGATCACCGCTGCAGGCGCGAACGCGATCCTGTCGGCGCTCGAGGAGACCCAGTCGGACCATCCCAGCACCCACGACCTGATGATCGAGACCCTCGCGGTGCTGGATGCCGTGATCGAGTCGGTCCACATCACCGACGTGGTGGACGGGGTGTACTCGGCCCACCTGATGGTGAACGGCTCGGTCGTGACGGCCCGGGTGTCGGACGCCGTGGGCCTGGCCCTGCGCTGCGGTGCCACCATCCTGGCCTCCAAAGAGCTCGTGGACGCCGTGGGCCTGACCAGCGGCGCCGCCGGCCCTGACGCCGACCTGCTGGGTGGCTCCGACGAGCAGCTAGAGCGGTTCCGTGCCTTCTTGGAGACCATTCAGCCCGAGGACTTCGACAGCGGGCCACCGCAACCCTGACGCCGCGGTCGAGGGTTTGGCCGGTGCGCCGGGCCTCGGCGGCGTGTCGGGCCGCGCACGCGACCCGGGGGACTACCGTCATACTGGTCAAGCGAGAAGGCAGAACGCAGGAGGCATGGTGAACGCACCCGAGGCGAAGCTCCCGAACACGGCCGGGCTCCAAGACGTGCTCTTCGAGGGCGACTTCTCTCCGATGCCCGAGGACATCGGCTTCCGCGGGCCGGTCGCGTGCAGCGCCGCAGGCATCACCTACCGTCAGCTCGACTATTGGGCGCGCACAGGCCTGGTGGTCCCTGAGGTTCGCACCGCCGGGGGGTCGGGCACCCAGCGCCTCTACAGCTTCCGCGACATCCTCATGCTCAAGGTGGTCAAGCGCCTCCTCGACGCGGGCATCTCCCTGCAGCAGATCCGCACCGCCATCGAGCACCTGCGCGCGCGCGGCGTCCAGGACCTCTCCTCGGTCACCTTGATGAGCGACGGCGTCTCGGTGTACGAGGCCGTCTCCGACGAAGAGATCATCGACCTTGTGCACGGCGGGCAGGGCATCTTCGCGATCGCCCTGGGCCGCGTCTGGCACGACCTGGAGGGGAGCCTGGCGGCCCTGCCGACCGAGCGGGCCGAGAGCGAGGCGTCCGCCCCGCTGAGCCTGGACGAGCTGTCCGCCCGTCGGGCCGCCCGCACGGCCGGCTGACGCCGCGGGCCACCCCGGCTTCGGCGGGCGGCCGGACGCCGCGATAGGTTGTGTGAGTGGAACCCTTCGTCATCCGCCATCTGGGCCCCGACTCCGACGACCGCGAGGCGATGCTTGCCCACGTGGGAGCCAACTCCCTCGACGCGCTGACCGACGCTGCAGTCCCGGCCGACATCCGCGCCACCGCGCCGCTCGACCTCGAGCCGGCCGTCTCGGAGGCTCAGGTGCAGGCCGAGCTGATGCGGATGGCCGCGGCCAACAACCCCGGCCGTTCGATGATCGGGCTGGGCTACCACGGCACCGTGACTCCGCCCGTCGTGCGTCGCTGCGTCCTGGAGAACCCGGCCTGGTACACCGCTTACACGCCCTACCAGCCCGAGATCAGCCAGGGCCGGCTCGAGATGCTGCTGACCTTCCAGACGCTGGTGGCCGACCTCACCGGGCTCCCGTCGGCAGGCGCCTCGCTCCTCGACGAGGGCACCGCGGTCGCCGAGGCGGTCGGGGTCGCACGCCGGCAGGTGCGGAAGGGCTCCGTCGTGCTCATTGACGCGGGGATCCTCCCGCAGTCCCTGGCCGTGGTGCGGACCCGCGCGCTGGCGCTCGACATCGAGGTGGTGGTCACCACCGATCTGATCGAGGGGCTGCAGCGGCACGACGCGTTCGCCGTGGTGGTGCAGACGCCGGCCGCCGACGGGAGCGTCCGTTCCCTCGACGAACTGGCGCTCATCGCGGCCAAGGCGCACGAGAACGACGCGCTCGTCATCGCCGCGGCTGACCTGCTGGCGTTGACCCTGCTGCCCGCGCCCGCCGAGTGGGGCGCCGACCTCGCCGTGGGCAGCACGCAGCGCCTCGGCGTCCCCCTCTTCTACGGTGGGCCGCACGCCGGCTACATCGCGGTGGGCGCGGGCATGGAGCGGCAGCTGCCCGGGCGCCTGGTCGGCCTGTCCCGCGATCGCTCGGGGACGGCGGCGTTCCGGCTCGCACTCCAGACCCGAGAGCAGCACATCCGTCGCGAGAAGGCGACCTCCAATATCTGCACGGCCCAGGTCCTCCTCGCCGTGACCGCGGCGTCCTACGCGGTCTACCACGGTCCTGCGGGCCTCAAAGGCATCGCCTCCGACGTGGCGCGCAACGCACGCAGGCTCGCCGCCTCCGTCGTCGCCACCGGGGCGGAACTGGTCAGCGACTCCTTCTTCGACACCATCACGGTCCGCGTGCCGGGTGGGGCGGCCGGCCTCGTCGCCGCCGCTCGCGAGGCGGGCGTCCACCTCCGCCTCGCGGACGCCGACCACGTCGGGATCAGCGTCGGCGAAGACGCCACCGAGACCGACCTCGCGTCCGTGGCGTCCGTCTTCGGGGGGACGCTGGCGGACGCCGAGCACGGCGGCCTCGGTCAACCCGAGCGAAGCACGCCCTACCTGACGCACCCGGTGTTCCACCGGTATCGCTCCGAGACCGAGATGATGCGCTACCTACGCGCGCTCTCCGACCGCGACTTCGCCCTGGACCGCGGCATGATCCCGCTCGGCTCGTGCACCATGAAGCTCAACCCCGCGGCCTCCATGGAGCCCATCAGCTATCCGGGCTTTGCGAACCTGCACCCGTTCGTGCCGGCCGAGGACGCCCGCGGCTACGCTGAGTTGATCGGCCGGCTCGAGGCGCAGTTGGTGGCGGTCACCGGGTACGACCGGGTCAGCCTGCAGCCCAACGCCGGCAGCCAGGGCGAGTTCGCGGGCCTGATGGCGGTCCGCTCCTACCACCGCGCCCGCGGCGAAGAGCACCGCACGGTCTGCCTGATCCCCGCCTCCGCGCACGGCACCAACGCAGCCTCGGCGGCGATGGCCGGCATGAGGGTGGTCGTGGTCAAGACGGCCGAGGACGGCTCGATCGACTTCGACGACCTGAAGGCCAAGGTGACCAAGCACGCCGACGAGCTCGCCGTGATCATGATCACGTACCCCTCGACGCACGGGGTCTACGAGTCCCGCGTGGCTGAGCTGTGCTCGGTCGTGCACGAGGCGGGCGGGCAGGTGTACGTGGACGGTGCGAACTTGAACGCGCTGATGGGACTGGCGCAGCCGGGCGCGTTCGGTGCGGACGTCAGCCACCTGAACCTGCACAAGACGTTCTCCATCCCGCACGGCGGCGGCGGGCCGGGCGTCGGCCCGGTCGCGGTCCGCGAGCACCTGGCGCCCCACCTGCCCAATCACCCGCTGGTGCCGGACGCCGGCCCGGCGGGCTCGTACGGCCCCATCTCCGCGGCGCCGTGGGGGTCGGCCGGAATCTTGCCGATCAGCTACGCCTTCATCGCGATGATGGGCCCCGACCTGCGGTTGGCTTCCCAGACGGCGGTGCTGTCGGCCAACTACCTGGCGCGACGGCTGTCGGAGCGGTTCCCCATCCTCTACACCGGCAACGAGGGGCTGGTGGCCCACGAGTGCATCGTCGACCTGCGCCCCTTGACCAAGGAGACCGGGATCACCGTCGACGACGTGGCCAAGCGCCTGATCGACTTCGGGTTCCACGCCCCGACGATGAGCTTCCCGGTGGCGGGCACGCTGATGGTGGAGCCGACCGAATCCGAGTCGTTGGCTGAGCTGGACCGCTTCGTCGCCGCGATGCACGCCATCGCCGACGAGGCCGCCCGCGTGAAGGCGGGGGAGTGGCCCGCCGCGGACAACCCCCTGGCCAACGCGCCGCACACCCTGGCGGAGGTGACGGGCGACGAGTGGGCGCACCCGTACCCGCGCAGCCTGGCCGCCTTCCCGTCCGGGCACGCTGTGGGCGCGGTCTCGACGGGTGCCAGGGACAAGTACTGGCCCGCGGTCGCCCGGATCGACGGGGCGTGGGGCGACCGGAACCTGGTCTGCTCGTGCCCCCCGATGGACGCCTACGACTCCTAGCCGGCGCCCGTTAGGGTGAGTGCATGGCTGAATGGATCGAGAAGCTCAAGTCCACGCCCTGGGTGGCGCACGTGCTCGAGGCCATGGAGCGCTTCGGGACCCGGCTCGGAGCACAGTTCGCCGCCGCGATCACCTACTTCTCGGTGCTGTCGATCGTGCCGGTGCTCATGGTGGCGTTCGCGGCTCTCGGGCTCACGCTGACCGTCTTCGTGCCCGATGTCCTCGACCAGGTGAAGGCCTGGATCACCGACGCGGTCTCGGGCCGAGGCGACCTGGGGGACCAACTGACCGCGGCCATCGACCAAGCGTTTGGCAGTTGGCAGGCGGTCGGCATCGTCGGCCTGCTGTCGGCGATGTGGTCGGGCGCCAACTGGGTCAACAACATCCGTTCGGCGGTTCGCGGCATGATGCGCCCGGACTTCGACATGACCCAGGCGAAGTCCAACATCGTCGTCCAGACCCTGAAGAACCTCGCCATCCTGTTCGGGCTGTTCATCCTGGTGGCCCTCACGATGGCAATGACCACGATCGCTACCACGGCTCGCGACCTGGTCCGCCTGCTGCTGGGACTGGACCGCGTGCCCACCGCCGACGCGCTTCTCGCGGTGGTGCCGCTCGTAGGCACCCTTCTGGCGGGCTTCGCGATGTTCGCCTTCTTGTTCCGGGTGTTCCCCGAGCGCAAAGTGCCGCTGAAGGTGTTGCTCGTCGGGGCGGTGATCGGTGCCGTGGGCATGGCGGCCCTGCAGTACGCCGCCGGCTTGCTGGTGAGCGTCTTCGCGGGCAACGCCGCCGCCGCAGTCTTCGGCAGCGTCATCGTCGTGATGCTCTACTTCAACCTGTTCGCCACCCTGATCCTGATCGTCGCCGCGTGGATCGGGACGCATCCCGAATTCGTCGGCCGCGAGCAGACGCTCGCCGACGTGGTCCCCCAGCAGCCCACCGACTACGCCACCAAGAAGTTGGCCGCCGAGTTGGCGTCCACCGACGCGGGCACGGTCCCCGAGGCCGTCGCGATCCGCGCCGCGCGCGTCGGCATGGGGGCGGGGGCGCTCGCCGGCGCCGCCGTGGCCGGGCTGGCCGCAGCCGTGGCGTCCGTCATCAGCGGTTGGCGCGAGCGGCGCTGACCCTTCCTGTGGGGCGGCTCGTCGACCCCCTCGAACCCTCGTCCTCGGGACGTCCACCTGATGCAGCCATGCATGAGGTGGACGTCC
>JBKHWW010000022.1:0-18159 GCA_046566345.1 Actinomycetes bacterium | reverse complement strand
ATCCAGCGAGTACCGCTCCAGCGCAGTACCGCTCCAGCGCAGTACCGCTCCAGCGCAGTACCGCTCCAGCGCAGTACCGCTCCAGCGCAGTACCGCTCCAGCGCAGTACCGCTCCCGTGCAGCGCCGTGTGGAAGACCCTCACGCCCTGAAGCGGGCGTGTTGGCGGGTGACGCGAACGCCGGTGGCGCCTGCTGGTGCCGCGAAGGTGGGCTTCCCGTTGGGATCGAAGTCGATCAGCCACTGCCGGTCGGGCGGCCCGTTCGGGTTCGGCTCGACAAGGTGGTGGTGGTGTGGACAGAGAAGGACGCCGTTGCTGAGGTCCGTGGAACCGCCGGACAGCCAGGGGGCGACATGGTGGGCATCGCAGTCGCCGGGCGGCAGCTCACACCCGGGGAACGAACATCCACCATCCCGCAGCGCCAGCGCCAACTTCTGCGCGGGGGTGAACAGCCGTTGTGCCCGGCCCTCGTCGAGCGGCAGCGACGCCCCGCCGAGCACGGCGGGAATGATGGCCCGCCTGGCAGGCCAGCCGACGCACCCGACCGGCGCAGATCGGCTCGCCGGAACCGAGCAGGTGAGCCACACCCAGACCGTCGACCAACTGCCGGTGGTCCAGTGTGACGACGACGCGAGCCCAGTCCCCCGAACCCACACTGCTGGCGTCGCACCGGGCGTGATGGGCGATGACGAGCGCGAGGGCGTCCGCGTTGGCCTGCTGCCGCGTCTCGGTGGCCACCCCGGCCAGCGCATCAGCCTTCCGCAACTGCTTCGCGATGGCGCTGACGTGGTTGATCAACAGCTCACCCTCGATGGCTGGTAGCCGGCCAAAGAACGCCACACTGCCGTCGTCGGCTCGCTTCCACGACAGGAACCGGTCGCGCTGCTGCATCCGCTCGGCCCGTTCGAGCGCCCGCCGGTCCGCTTCATCGGCGACGTCGGGTGCGACCACCTCGACTGCCCGGTTCACCAACCTGCGCAGCTCGGTTGGTCCGAAGTCGGCCCCCAAACCGACCAGGTGGTCGATCACCGCGTCCCGCTGGTCGGCGTTAAGGTCGTCGGGCAGCCGTTCCACTCCGACCAGGATCGCCTCAGCCTGCTCGCGCGAGAGCTCACCCACCGCCAGCGCGGCCGCCAGTCGCGGCGTCCGACTCAGCTGAACCGCCACCCGGACGTCGCACTTCGCGGCCCTGGCGCTGTGCGTGGGGCCGGCGGCCAGCCACGAGCTCGTGGGGATCGACATCGCGTTCAGGGACGCCTCGCGCCTCTCAACCTCGGCCAACGCGGCCAGCCAGCGCGCCTGCGCCGCCGACGCCGCACGAAATGCAAACTCAGCCTCCAGCAACAGCTCGGCATCGGTGAGCTGCCATGCCTCACGCCCAATCGTGGGCTCCTCGGGCCACGGCAACTCAGTGAGCCATGCAGGCATTTCGGGCAGTACATCCGACGCGGACCCGCCGCCCCACGGGCTGCCCGGCATGCCCCACGGCACATGCGCCAGCGGCTCGTTATCGTTCACATGTACTAATGTACTCCTAACGCGGACGCCACACAAGAGGTCGCGAACGATGAGCCGGCGATTTTCGACACTGCGTTGCGGCTTGCATGAGCTCCCCGGGGTGGCGGTCCGCTACTGGGAGACCCCCGACGGGAAGATGACTGGACCTGCGAGCCGAGCTCGTGCAACTCGGCTCGTCGCAAGGACGGGATCGGTTTGCAGCGGCCGCCCCCCGCCCAGGCTGCGCTCAAGCCAGCGAAATCAGGTCGGCGTACTCGGGGCTCCAGAGGTCTTCGTCGCCGTCGGGCAGCAGGAGGACGCGGTCGGGCTGCAAGGCCTCGACGGCGCCCTCGTCGTGCGTGACCAGCACGACGGCGCCCGCGTAGGTGCGGATCGCCTCGAGCACCTCGGCGCGCGAGGCCGGGTCGAGGTTGTTGGTGGGCTCGTCCAAGAGCAGCACGTTCGCGGCGCTCACCACGAGCATTGCCAGCGCGAGCCGCGTCTTCTCCCCACCGGACAGCACGCGCGCCGGCTTCTCCACGTCGTCGCCGGTGAAGAGAAACGACCCCAGGATCTTGCGCACGTCGGTGTCACCCAGGTTCGGCGAGGCCGAGATCATGTTGTCCAGCACGGACTGAGACACGTCGATCGTCTCGTGCTCCTGCGCGTAGTAGCCCAGACGCAGGCCGTGGCCGGGCTCGACTTGGCCGGTGTCGGGCTGCTCGATCCCGGCGAGGATGCACAGCAACGTGGTCTTGCCGGCCCCGTTCAAGCCGAGGACGACCACGTTGGCCCCCTTGTCGATCGCCAGGTCGACGCCGGTGAACACCTCCAACGAGCCGTACGACTTCGACAGGTCGGACGCCGTGAGCGGCACCTTGCCGCACGGCGCGGGCTCGGGGAAGCGGATCTTCGCGACGCGGTCGTGGGCTCGCTCGCCCTCGGTCGCCGCAAGCAGGCGTTCCGCACGGCGGGCCATGTTCTGCGCGGCCACCGCCTTGGTGGCCTTGGCCCCCATCTTCTCGGCCTGCTCGAGCAGCCTGGATGCCTTGCGCTCGGCGTTGGCCCTCTCTCGCTTGCGGCGCTTCTCGTCCGTCTCGCGCTGGACGAGGTACTTCTTCCAGTCCAGGTTGTACTGGTCCAGCTCGGCGCGGTTGGCGTCCAGATGAAACACCTTGTTCACCACGGCCTCCAGCAGTCCCGAGTCGTGGCTGATCACCAGGACGCCACCGGGGTAGCCGGCCAGGTAGCCGCGCAGCCAAACAATCGAGTCGGCGTCCAGGTGGTTGGTGGGCTCGTCGAGCAAGAGCACGTCGGCGCCTGAGAACAGGATGCGGGCCAGCTCGACCCTGCGGCGCTGGCCGCCGGAAAGGGTAGCGATCTCCTGGGTCAGGACGCGGTCGGGCAGGTTCAGGTTGGCCGCGATCCGCGCGGCTTCCGACTCGGCTGCGTACCCCCCGGCGGCGGCCAGCTCGGCTTCGGCCCGCGAGTAGCGGCGCATGGCATCCTCGCGGTCCTCGTCGGTGACGGCGTCGGCCATCGCCTCCGAGGACGTGGCGAGCCGCTTGAGGATGTGATCCAAGCCGCGTGCAGACAGAATCCTTTCTCGGGCGAGGACGGACAGGTCGCCGGTGCGCGGGTCCTGGGGCAGGTAACCGACCAGCCCGGTGCGGGTGACCTGGCCCGCGCTCGCCAGACCCTCGCCGGCGAGGATCTTCGTCAAAGTCGTCTTGCCGGCGCCGTTGCGGCCCACCAGACCGACCCTGTCGCCCGACGCGATCTGGAACGAGGTCGGTTGCAGCAGTGTCCGGGCACCGATGGACACCGCGAGATCACGCGCAACAATCACGAGGGGCGAGTCTACCGTTTCGGCCTTCGCTCACTCGGCGTGGGCTCCCCGGCCCGGACGCCAGCGCTAGCGGGCGGCGTCCGCCCCGGCGAGGTCGATCAGGGACTCGTGGGCCAGCGCCGCGTAGACGGCCATGGCCTCGCCGATGACCCCGTCGTCGAACCAGGCGGTTGCAGAGTGGTTAAAGGTGAAGGACGCCGGGTCGCCGCCCTGGGGGACCCCCGAGTAGCAGATGAACGCGCCCGGGACCCGCGCCAGCACCTCGGCGAAATCCTCGGCGCCGGCCAGCGGCTGGGGCATCTCCATGAAGCGTTCCCCCACCAGCCCGCGGATCACGTCGACGGCGAAGGCGGTCACGTCAGGATCGTTGACCGTGGGGCCGACACCCTGCTGGTAGTTCAGCTCGGCACGGACGCCGTGGGCGGCACACACGCCGCGGACCAAGTCCGTCAGCAAGCGCTGCACCTTGGCCCGCGCGTCCGCCGAGAAGGTACGGATCGTCATCTCGAGGTGGCAGGACTCGGGAATCACGTTGGCCGCGCCGCCCGCGTTCGCCACGCCGACATTGACCACGGCGGGGTCGGAGGGAGCGAACTTCTTGGCGACCATGGTCTGAATGGCGAGGATCACCTCAGCCATCACCGGCACCGGGTCGTTGGCCAGCGACGGCGTCGAGCCATGGCCGCCCACGCCGACGATGTCCACGTCCAGCCGATCGCTGGCGGCAAGCACCGTCCCCGGACGGGTCACCCACGTGCCGGCCGGGAGCAACGAGCTGAACACGTGCATGCCGAACGCGCGGTCGACCCGGCGGCCGGCGGCGTCCAGCACCCCTTCGTCGAGCATGGCCAGTGCCCCTTTGAGGATCTCCTCGCCCGGCTGGAACATGAAAACCACGTCTCCGGGGAGCTCGGCCCGGTGCGCGTGCAGCAACTTCACCGCGCCGACGAGGGCGGCGGTGTGCACGTCGTGACCGCAGCCGTGCATCCGGTTGCTCAGCTTGGAAGAGAACGGCATGCCGGTGGCCTCGGTGATCGGCAGCCCGTCCATGTCGCCGCGCAGCAGCACCACAGGACGGTCGGATTCCGCGGCGTCCGCCCCGCCGCGAAGGACGGCGGTGATCGACGTGGCCAGTTCGCCGGTCGTGATCTCCAGGACGAGGCCCTCGAGGGCGTCCAGAACGGTCGCCTGCGTCCAGGGCAGGTCCAGTCCGAGTTCGGGGTGCTCGTGCAGGCGGTGACGCAGGTCGGTGATGTCGTCGACCAGTGCGGTGGCCTCGGCGAGGTAGTCGGGCATGATCCCCGATTCTAGGCGTCTAGGCTTGCGCCATGAAGGAGTCAGGCCGCCCGCCCACGTTCCCGCACGTGACGATGGTGCTGCTGACACTCACCGGCGCCATCATCGTCCTGTTCGGCATGCGCGAGTTCGCCGAGATTCTTGGGCCGCTGCTGTTGATGGTGAATCTGTTCATCGCGGCGTACCCGGTGCAGGTGTGGCTGGTCCGCGTCGGCGTCCCGAGGCTGGGGGCGCAGATCGTCCTGGCACTCACGGTCTTCGCCATTCTCGCGATTTTCTTCTACGCGCTGACGTGGGCGTTCACCGCGCTGGTCCAGGAGCTGCCGCAGTACGAGACCCAGTTCTGGGCGTTGTACGACGACACGGTGGCCCTCCTTGCGCAGCTCGGCGTCACTGAGCAGCAGGTGCTCGACCAGATCCGCGCCATCAACCCGGTCAACTTCACCGGCCTCCTCGGCAGTGCGCTGGGCAGCATCACCGGGATCGTCACGATCGTCACGGTGCTGGTCGTGATGATCTTCATGATGGCGTTCGACACCGAGACATTCCCCGACCGCAAGGCGGCCCTCGACCGCCATCAGCCGCGCATCTGGCTCTCGATCGCGGACTTCATCGCCGGCGTCCGCCGCTACTGGGTGGTCAGCACCATCTTCGGCCTGATCGTGGCGGTGATCGATGTCGTGGCCCTCGAGTTGCTCACCGTGCCGCTGGCGCTCGTGTGGGGCATTCTCGCGTTCCTGACCAACTACATTCCCAACGTCGGCTTCGTGCTGGGCCTCATCCCGCCCGCCGTGATGGCCCTGCTGGCCAACGACCCGCTGACGGCCCTGATCGTGGTGATCATCTACAGCGTGGTGAACTTCGTGATCCAGTCGATCATCCAGCCGAAGTTCAACGGCGATGCCGTTGGTGTGACCGCGCTGGTGGCGTTCCTATCGCTGCTGCTGTGGAGTTCGGTGCTCGGGGCGCTGGGCGCTCTTCTGGCGCTGCCAATGACGCTGCTGGTCAAGGCCTTGCTGGTCGACCACGACCCCCAGATGCGCTGGATGAACGCGTTCATTTCCAACGAGCCGGCCAGCGCCGACCCGAAGGTCGACGACGGCCAAGACCCGCTGCCCGGTCTGCCCTTGGGGCGATAGCGCCGCCCGCCACCTGCGCACCGGGGCCGCACCCGGCACGGCTTTTGTCGGTGGCGTCCCTTAGCGTGGTGCCCATGACGACACGCATCGTGCTGGTGCCCGGTTTCTGGTTGGGTCAGTGGGCTTGGGAGGAGGTGGTCGGGCCCCTCCACGACGACGGTTTCGACGTGGTCGCGCTCACCCTACCGGGCCTCGACCCCGGACAAGGCTCTGGTGCGACGGTGACGCTCGCCGATCAAGCTGCCGCGATCGAAGCGGCTCTCGACGTGGACGCCGACCGGCGGGTCCTAGTCGTTCACAGCGGTGCCGCGTTCCCGGGCACGCTCGCTCTCGACAGGCGGCCCGATTTGGTGGACCGTCTGATTCTGGTGGACACGGCACCGCCGATGCCCGGATTGGCCTTCAACGCCGAGCAGGGCGGCGACTTCACGCTCGACCAGGCGTGGGGTGGGCTGGACGAGGAGGGGTCGTTCGCCGGCCTGACCGAGGCCCAGCTCGCCGAGTTCCGCGAGCGCGCGGTGCCGCAGCCGGCCAGCGTCGTCACCGAGCCCGTCGCTCTCCGCAACGAGGCACGGCACCGGGTCCCGCTGACGGTGATCTGCACAGCGTTCACATCCGAGGCCTACCAGCAGTACGCCGCGCAAGGGGTGCCGTTCCTCGCCGCCCTCCTCGACTACGACGACGTGACCTACCTCGATCTGCCCACCGGCCACTGGCCCATGTGGTCCCGGCCTGACGAGTTGGCCACCCTGATCGGGGAGGCGGCCCGGCAGTAGCAACCCCGCGTGGTCCCGCAGACGCCTTGGGCGTCCGGCGCAGCCACCCGCTTCAGGCCTCCAGCTTCGCGACGATTCGCTGCACGGTCAGCCAGCTGCGGGTGGTGATGTCCTTGCCGCAGACCTTCTCGAGCCAGCTCATGAAGACCGGCGTGCTGCCTGCCACGGTGTTGTCGGTCACCGCGAGCACGACCCGGGCCGCCGGGTCGTATCCGACGACCCGCGTCAGAGGGTCAGGCTGGCCCTCCAGAGCCTCGGGCTCGAAGGAAGCGTGCTTGACGAACGTCGCGGTGAGGTAGGTGCCGCGTCCGTGCGTGAGGCCGGGGAAAGGGTCGCTTGCCAGCAGGTCGCGCAGCTCGGGGTGCGAGCGGACGAGGGCGCGGCTGGCTAGGCCCAGGTCGCGGGTGAGCGCCGCCTCCACGCGTCGTTCGAGGGCGGCGGCGTCCGGCCCAGGGCTGTCGAACACGATGTTTCCGCTGGCCAGGACGGACCCCACGCGGTCGAACCCGAGCCTCTCGAACACGCCGCGAAGCTTGTCGTTGGTCATGTTCTCGCCGCTCGGCGCGATCCCACGCAAGAGCGCGACGTAGCGCTGCATGGCGCGACCGTATCAAGCCTCGACCTGACCCGGCCCGCGCCGGTCCCCATCCGACAGGTGCGCTCCCCGTTCGTGACCGGTAACGTTTCGGCCAGCAACCCGACCAGCGTCAGAATGCGGAGGAGCACATGCCCGAACCACCCGAGTCCCCCGCTCGGAGCGGGCGGGCCCCCACGATCTACACGGTCGCCGAGGTGGCGGGCGTGAGCCACCAGACGGTGTCGCGATTCCTGAAGGGGGAGGCGCTGCGTCCGGCGAATCGGCTGCGCGTGGAGCAGGCCATGGCGAGCTTGGACTTCCAGGTCAACGACGATGCCCGCGCCCTGGCCACGAGCCGCCCTCGCCGGATCGGCGCATTCGTGTTCGAGGTGGACGACTGGGCCCCCCAGCGCGTGCTCGCCGGCGCCGCGGAGGCGGCGCGAGCGGCTGGCTACATCCTCGACATCGTTCGGGTGGACGTGGCGAACACCGCCTCCATCGACCAGGCCGTGCGTCTGATGAACAGGACCACCCTTGCCGGCGTCGTGGTCATCTCCCCCTCCGACCCCGTCTTGGAACAGCTGGATCTGCAGCGCTTGCGCGTGCCCTGGGTCGTCGAGGCTGAGCCCGAGGTGCCAGACGACTCGGACGCCGCCCTCACTCACCCGTTCGCGAAGGTCATGGACCATCTGATGGGCCTCGGCCACAGGCGCTTCTTCCACGTGGGCGGCCCGGACACCTGGCTCGCGGCTCGCAACCGGCGCGCCACCTACCGCGCCTTCGTCCGTCGCTACGGACTCACCGACTGTGGCCAGACCGAGGGCGACTGGGGCGCTGCCTGGGGCTACGCGGCGATGGCCTCCAGCCCGCTGGACGCCGCCCCGACCGCCATCACGGCCGCCAGCGACCAACTCGCCCTCGGGGTGCTGCACTGGCTTCACGAGCACGGCGTCCGGGTGCCCGAAGACGTGAGCGTGACCGGCTACGACGGCATCCCCGACACCGCCTACTTTTGGCCGTCCCTGACCACCGTCTCGGTCGACTTCGCCGAACAGGGACGCCGCACCGTCGAGGCTCTGCTCCGGGGCGAAGCCAGGAGCGGACGCCCCGATCCGGGACGCCCCCCAGCGGCCGAACTGGTGCCCAGGGCGTCCACCGGCGTCTCCCCACACTGACCACCACGCTCTCGGAAGACTTGCGAGAAACCCCTTCCCAAACGGTTTCGTTACCGGTAACGTTTGGCCCACGCCAGTCCCCCACCGTGGAGATCCATGACACCGTCACCGTTGACCGGACTCAGATTTGGTGCTGCCTACTACGCGGAATACCAGCCCTCCCCGCGGCTGGACGCCGACCTTGAACTGATGAGCGCCGCGCGCTTTACCGTGATCCGCGTCGGCGAGTCGGTCTGGTCCACCTGGGAGCCCGAAGATGGCCGTTTCGAGCTCGACTGGCTCCAGCCCGTCCTCGACGGGGCGCTGGCGCGGGGCATCGGCGTGATCCTCGGCACCCCCACCTACGCCTGCCCCCCGTGGCTCGCCACGGCCCACCCCGAGATCGCCGCCGAAGTCCGCACCGGGCAGCGGATGGGCTGGGGCTCGCGCCAAGAGATCGACATCACCCACCCCACGTTCCGCCGCTACGCCGAGCGCATCGTCCGCACGGTCGTCGCCCGGTACGCGAACCACCCGGCCGTGATCGGATTCCAGGTCGACAACGAGCCGGGCGCGCTGTTGCTCCACAACGAGGGCACGTTCGCAAGCTTCGTGCAGGACTTGATGTCCACCTACGGCGACGTGGAGACCCTCAACCGCGCATGGGGGCTCACCTACTGGTCGCACAGGCTGGCTGACTGGTCCGAGCTGTGGCGCCCGGACGGTAACGCCCAGCCTCAATACGACCTTGCCTGGCGTCGCTTCCAGGCCGCCGAGGTGGCGCGGTACATCGCATGGCAGGCCGACATCGTCCGCGAGTACGCCCGCGCGGACCAGTTCGTGACCACCTGCATCGCCTTCGACCGGCCCGCCATGGACGAGCACCAGACCGCGCGCACGCTCGACGTCACAGCCTCCAACGCGTACTTCGGCGTGCAGGACCACCTCGACGTCGCCGTCGAGCTGCCCGCACCCGACCACTGGGTGCGCACGGGGGTGGCGGGGCTCCTGGAGCTGGCGGATCGGTCGTGGGCGATCCGCCAGGAACGCTTCCTCGTGACCGAGACCAACTGCGCCTCGATCCATCTCGGCTGGCAGAACCTGCCGCCCTACCCCGGCCAGCTGCAGCAGGCGGCGCTGGCGCTCGTCGCGCGGGGGGCCGCGATGGTCGAGTACTGGCACTGGCACTCGCTGCACTGGGGCACCGAGACCTACTGGGGCGGCGTCCTTCCGCACAGCCAGGTGCCGGGCCGCATCTACCGCGAGGTGTCCGCCATCGGCGCCGTCCTCGCGCGCCTGGGGACCCACCTGGACGACTACGTGCCTGACGCCGACGTGACCCTGCTCTGGAGCACCGCCTCGAAGTACGCGTTCGAAGGTCACTCGCCGCTGGCGCACCCCGACGGCAGCCCGCGGGCCACCGCATACGCCGACATCGTGGCCGCCTTCCAGCGGGGCGTAGTGGACGCCGGCGCGCAGGTCCGCTACCTGCATTCCGAGCAGCTCGCCGAAGCGACCGCCGATGAGTTGGCCGCGGCGCACCGCGTCCTCATCGCCGCAGGCTTCTACACCGCGACGGACGCCGACCTGCGTCTGCTGCGCGACTACGCCCACGCCGGGGGCCACCTGGTGATCGGCGTCCGCACCGGCTACGGCGACCAGGAGGCGCGCGCCCGCATCGCGGTGGCGCCCGACGTCCTGCACGACGCAGCGGGAGTCTGGTATGAGGAGTTCTCCAATCTGCGGGGGCCGGTCGCGGTCGAGGGCGCACTAGCCGGGCCGGACGCCGCGGCGTCCGATTGGGTCGACGGGCTGATCGTCGAGGGAGCGGACGTGTTGGCCACGTACCGACACCCCCGGTTCTCGGCGTTCCCGGCGGTCACGACCCGCAGCTATGGCCGCGGCCGGATCACGTGCGTCGGCACCGTGCCCAACCGGGCACTGGCCGCCGACCTCGTCCGCCATCTCGTCCCCGACCCCGTCGGGGGACCCTGGCAACGCGACCGCAGCGTCACCGTGCTGTCCGGGGTCGCACACGGGCGCAGGACGTGGTTCCTGCACAACTGGAGCGCCACGCCCGCCCGGGCTACGGCGCCGCATGACGTCGTCGACCTCATCGACGACGCCCCCCTCCCCGCCGGGCACGAGTTCGTGCTCGAGGCGTGGGGCTGCCGCGTCCTCGCCGATGCGCCACCAGACCCGAGCCACGTGCCCGGGTGAAAAAGCCGCCACCAGGAAGAAGGAACACCGATGTCCCGTCCCCAGACCGAAGCCGCGTATCTGGCCTCGCTCCGCACCGCCCCCGTCAGCGGCTTCACCCGCCGCACGCTGCTCCGCGGCGCGATGGGCGTCAGCCTGGCCGCGATGGCGCCCGCCCTGGCTGCCTGCAGCAGCGGCAGCACCGGCGGCGCCGCGGCGTCCGCCTCGGGTGAGGTCACGTTCGGCAACAACCAGGCCGACCCCGTTCCCAAGGCCGCCATCGAGGCCGTGGCCAAGGCCTTCTCCGACGCGAACCCGGGCGTGACCGTGAAGATGAACACGGTCGCCCACACCACCTTCCAGGAAAACATCAACAACTACCTGCAGGGCTCCCCCGACGACACGTTCAGCTGGTTCGCCGGCTACCGCGCCCGCTTCTTCGCCGACCGGAACCTGGTCGGCGACCTCTCGGACGTGTACGCCGCCACCCCCGGCATCCCCGAGGGCCTGAAGAAGGCGTGCTCCACCGAGGACGGCCGGCAGATCGTCATGCCGGCGACCTATTACCCGTGGGTCGTGCTCTACCGCAAGAGCCTGTGGGAGCAGCGCGGCTACACCGTGCCGACCACCCTGGACGAGTTCAAGGCCCTCGGCGACAAGATCAAGGCCGATGGACTGAACCCGCTGGCCATGGCGGACAAGGACGGCTGGGAGGCGATGGGCACCTTCGACATCCTCAATCTGCGCGTCAACGGCTACGACTACCACATCAGCCTGATGAACGGCGAGGAGGACTGGACCAGCGACAAGGTCGTCCAGGTCTTCGATACCTGGCGGGGTCTGCTGCCCTACCACCAGCCGGACGCCCTGGGCCGCAGCTGGCAGGAGGCCGCCCAGTCTCTGCAGAAGGGCGAGTCGGCCATGTACTACCTGGGCACGTTCGCGGCGCAACAGTTCGAGAAGGGCGCTGAGCAGGACGACTTGGACTTCTTCGCGTTCCCCGAAGTCGACTCGGCCATCGGCCAGAGCGCCATCGAGGCGCCGACCGACGGGTACATGATGAGCCGACGCCCCCGGAACGAGGCCGGTGCCAAGAAGTGGCTGGGCTACCTCGGCACCGCGGAGGCGCAGAACGTGCTCGTCCAGGCCGACCCGTCGGTCGTGGCCACCAGCCAGGAAGCCGACGAGTCGAAGTACACCGGCCTCCAGGTCAAGATGCTCAACCTGCTGAAGGAGGCGACCGACGTGTCGCTGTTCATGGATCGCGACAGCCGGCCCGACTTCGCCTCGACGGTGATGGGCCCGGCCCTGCAGAGCTTCATCCGGAACCCCGATGACCTCTCCTCGATCCTCAGCAGCGTCGAGGCACAGAAGAAGTCGATCTTCGCGTCATGACGACCGCCACGAAGACACCGGCCCGGGTGGGACGCCGCCGCGCGCGGATGACCACCCGGGATCGGGTGACCGTCGCCCTGATGGTGCTCATCCCCTCGGCCGTGGCCGCCATCCTGGTGTGGCTGCCCGCCGTGGCCACGATCGTCCTTTCGTTCTTCGACTGGGACGGGTTCGGCCCGTTCAGCGAGGCCGAGTTCGTCGGCGCCCGCTGGTACGTCGAGGCGGCGACGATCTACCCCGCATTCTGGCCCGCCATCCAGCACAACGTGATTTGGCTATTGGTGCTCTTCTTCATCGCGACGCCGCTGGGAATGCTGATCGCGGTGCTGATCGACCGCGAGGCGTCGCACACGAAGTTCTACCAGACCTCTCTCTACATCCCGGTGGTGCTGTCCATGGCGCTGATCGGGTTCATCTGGCAGTTGATGTTCAGCCGCGACCAGGGCCTGATCAATCAGGTGCTCGGCACCACGATCGACTGGTACGGCGACCCGAACGTCAACCTGTGGGCGGCGCTGATCGCGACCTCCTGGCGGCACGTCGGCTACGTGATGCTGCTCTACCTCGCCGGGCTCAAGGGGGTCGATCCCTCGCTGAAAGAAGCCGCCATGATCGACGGGGCCACCGAAGCCAAGACTTTCTTCCACGTGGTCTTCCCGGTGATGTTCCCCATCAACGTGGTGGTGCTGGTGATCACCTTCATCGACTCGCTCAGGGCGTTCGACCTGGTCTGGGTCATCAACCGCGGCCGCAACGGCCTGGAACTGCTGGCCACCGAGGTGACCCGCAACATCGTCGGCGAAGCCCAGCGGATCGGGTTCGGTTCGGCCCTGGCCACGATCATGCTGGTGATCTCGACCGTCTTCATCATCGTGTACCTACGTATCGTCATGAAGGAGGACCAGTGAGCGCCGAGACCCCGGTCGCCGTCCCGCCCGCGGCCGTCGAGCCGAAGTCCCGCAGGAGGCCGTGGACGAGGGAACGCGTCGCCACCCAAGTCTTCCTGGCGCTCGTGACCCTCCTGTGGCTGATTCCTCTGGTGTATGCGGTCCTGGCCTCGCTGCGTGACTACCAGTTCACGGCCCAGTACGGCTACTTCAGCTTCGGCGGGTTCACGATCGACAACTACGTCGACGCCTGGACCCAGGGCGAATTCAGCCGCAAGTTCATCAACTCGGCCATCATCACCATCCCCGCCGTGCTCCTCACGCTGTTCCTGGCCTCGATGGTCGCCTTCGTGATCGCCCGCTTCAGCTGGACCCTCAACCTCGTCCTCCTGGGCGCCTTCACCGCCGGCAACCTCCTGCCGCCGCAGGCGCTGCTGATCCCGGTGTTCAAGATGTTCCAGAACGCCGAGGTGCCCTACTGGTTCAGCGACTCAGGAACGCTGCTCAACTCCTATTGGGGCCTCATCGCGGTCAATGTCGGCTTCCAGGTCGGCTTCTGCACATTCGTGCTGAGCAACTACATGAAGGCCCTGCCCAAGGAGATCTACGAGTCGGCGATGGTCGACGGGGCCAGCATCTGGCAGCAGTACTGGAAGCTGACCCTCCCCCTGTGCCGCCCCTCGCTGGCCGCCCTGGCCACCCTCCAGGTGACCTGGATCTACAACGAGTTCTTCTGGGCAACGGTGCTGCTGCAGACCGGCGAGATGTTCCCCATCACGAGCTCGCTGACCAACCTGTCGGGACAGTTCTTCACCAACAACAACCTGGTAGCGGCCGGCTCGGTCGTCATCGCGTTGCCGACCATCATCATCTACTTCCTGCTACAGAAGCACTTCGTCGCCGGGCTCACCCTCAGCGCCACGAAGGGCTGAACGCGAAGGGGCCATGACCAGCTACATCGAAGAGATCTCGCCCGGCTCCGGCCGGCGAGTCACCCCCCGGGCGCACCTGCGCTCCGACGCCCCGACGATCGACCTGAGCGGGCCGTGGCAGTTCCGGCTGTCCGCCAGCGCGTCCGAAGCGGACGCCGCGGCGTCCGCCGCCCCCGGCCACGGAGCCACAGGGTGGGGCACCATCGATGTCCCCACGCACTGGGTGCTCCGCGGGGATGGGGCATGGGGGCGCCCGACGTACACCAACGTGGCGTACCCGTTCCCGCTCGACCCGCCGCACGTGCCGGACGCCAACCCCACCGGCGACTACCACCGGCACGTGGACGTCCCCGAGCACTGGGTCGGGGCCGGACGTGTACTGCTGCGGGTCGACGGCATCGAGTCACTGGCCCGCATCTGGATCAACGGCGCCGAGGTCGGCATTGTCCGCGGCAGCCGGCTGAGACAGGAGCTGGACGTCACCCACGCCGTCCGCGCCGGCAACAACGAGGTGCTCGTGCGCGTGCACCAGTGGTCGGCGATGAGCTACGTCGAGGACCAGGACCAGTGGTGGCTCCCCGGCATCTTCCGTGAGGTGACCCTCCATCACCGTCCGGCGGACGGGCTGGACGACGTCTGGCTGCGCGCCGACCGCGATCCCGCCACCGGGCACGGCACGCTCACCCCCGAGCTGCGTTGTTCGCCGGACGCCTACCCCGTCCGGATCACCTGTGCGGAGTTGGGCCTGGACGCCGTCGTCGATTCACCGGAGCCGGCCACGATCGACGTCGGCCCCACGGACGCCTGGAGCGCCGACGTGCCCCGCCTCTACGACGTCGAGGTCAGCACTGCGGCCGAGCGGGTCGGCCTGCGCGTTGGGTTCCGGCGCGTGCAGGTCGCCGGCGATGCCTGGCTCGTCAACGGGCGCCGTGTCCGATTGCGCGGCGTCAACCGGCACGACTTCGACCCCGTGGGGGGGCGGGTCTTCGACGCAGACGCCGTCCGCGAGGCGATGCTTCTGATGAAGCGGCACAACCTCAACGCGATCCGGACCAGCCATTACCCCCCGCACCCCACCCTGCTCGACCTCGCCGACGAGCTCGGTTTCTGGGTCGTCGACGAGTGCGATCTGGAGACGCACGGGTTCGTATTTGCCGACTGGGCGCGCAACCCGTCGGACGACCCCGCCTGGCGCGACGTCTACCTCGACCGCGCCCAGCGGATGCTCGAGCGCGACAAGAACCACCCGTGCATCATCGCCTGGTCGCTGGGCAACGAGGCGGGCGCCGGCGCGAACCTGGCCGCTATGGCGGCCTGGATCCGGCGCCGCGACCCCTCGCGCGTCATCCACTACGAGGGCGACCACGACGATCGCTTCGTCGACGTCGTCTCTCGGATGTACGCGCCGGTCGAGGAGTTGGAGCACCTGGTGCGGACCCGGCCGGGGCGTCCCATCGTCTTGTGCGAGTACGTGCACGCGATGGGCAACGGCGCCGGCGGGATCGCGCACTACGAAAACACCTTCGACGCCCACCCGGCGCTGCACGGCGGTTTCGTCTGGGAGTGGCGTGACCACGGCCTGCTGACGTCGACCGCCGACGGGACGCCTTACCACGCCTACGGAGGCGACTTCGGCGAGCCGCTCCACGACGGCAGCTTCGTCTGCGACGGCATGGTGCTCGCCGACGGGACGCCGACGCCGATGCTGACCGAGTACGCCGCGGTCGTGACCCCCATCAGGGTGGCGCTGGCAGAGGGGTCCGCGAGGATCACCAACCTGCGCCACGACGGGGACATTTCCGACCTCGCCTTCGCCTGGGCGCACGAGGTGGACGGGCACCTGGTCGCCTCGGGCACCCTCGACGTGCCCCCAGTGGCGGCGGGGGCGTCCGCTTCAGTGGCGCTGCCCGAGCTCGACCTCGGCGCGCCGAGCGAGCATTGGCTCACCGTCACCGGCGCGCTGGCCGTCCGGACGCCGTGGGCCGACCCCGGCCATGTGCTCACCACCGCTCAGCTCCAGCTCGCGGAGGAGACGCCCGCTCCAGTTCGGGTGCCGGACGCCGCCAGCGCGGCCGGGTCGCCGAAGGCGGCGGGGTGGCTGGCCCGCCACGCGCCGAGGGGGACGTCACCCTAGGCGAGGCGCTCTTCGATCGCTGGGGAAGACTGGTGTCTTTGGGCGGCGTCCCGATCAGCGGGGGCGAGGTCACGCTCTGGCGCGCGCCCACCGAGAACGACTCGCTGGCCACCATGGGCTCCTACGAGCTGGGCGACCCAGCCGAAACCCGAGGAATGGGGGTTCCCGGCCCGCCCTCCGCCGAGCGCTGGCGTGAAGCCGGGTTGGACCGGCTGCAACACCGTCTCCTCCACCTCGACGTCGGCGACACCCACCTGACGAGCACCTTCCGGGTGGCTGCGGCCAACGCGTCCTGCCACGCGGTCGCACAGTACGCCTGGACGTGGCTGGGCGACGGGCTCCGGCTCGAGGTCGATGTCCAGCCCTCGACGGGGTGGACCGTCACGTGGCCGCGGATCGGCGTCCATTTCACGGTGCCTGCGTACGCCGGGGCTGCGTGGTTCGGCACGGGTCCGGCCGAAAACTACGCCGACAGCGCGGCGGCCGCCCGGGTCGGTCGGTTCTCCGCGGCGGTGGACGACCTGACCGTCCCGTACGCCGTGCCGCAAGAGACCGGTCACCGTGCGAGTGTTCGGGAGCTGGTGCTGTCGGGCCCGGATCTGCCCGACCTGCGGGTCGCCACGATTCCCATGGGCGGACAACGGCCCGGGTTCCAGGTGGCGCGGCACAGCGCCGAGGAGTGGACCGCGGCCAGGCACCAGCACGAGCTGCCCTCGTCGGCGGCAACTCACCTCTATCTGGACCTGGCTCAGCACGGGCTCGGGTCGCGGTCCTGCGGCCCGGACGTTCAACCCGTCCACGCCCTCTGGCCGCGCGCGGCGTCCGCCTCGGTGGTGCTGTCCGTCGACTGAGAACGTCATCGCCGGCCCGCGGCCAGCCCACTCCGAGCAGTTGCTGCCCTACGCTGACAGCGCGGCCGGATAGTCGATGACCGCCGCGGGCCAGCGCAAGAAGGTGGCGTCGCGGCGGAAGAGGTTGTCACCCCGTGACGGCGCGTCGAGGATCAGGTGGAAGTCACGGTGGCGCAGGTAGCGATCGGGTGCGTTCAGCGACCGGAACGAGAAACCCTTGTCGTCGGACAAACCACGCTCGACGTAGAACGTGCTGTCGAGCAACCAGCTCTTGTCGGTGAGGCCCGTGGGGCGGTCGAGACGAATGCGGCCGTGGCTGTGCCGCAAGAACATATCGGGGAAGTTCGCTGACCGGAAGGCGACCAACCCCTCGCCCCGTCGGGTGAGCGTGAAGGCGAAGTCGTTCATGCGCCCCCAGCGGGGAGTCAGCTCAGCGAGGAAACCTGCATGCCGGATGAAGTGGTCGTGGAGGTTCACTGACTCGAAGTTGAACTTCGTCATGTCCCTCAGGAGTCACCCGCAGTGCCACTGATACACCCAATCACCGATCCGAGCCGGTGAGCCCCCGACTCAGAGGTTGTAACCCACGGCCCGCAGTTGCTCGCGACCCTCGTCGGTGATGTTGTCGAGGGTCCACGGCGGCAGCCAGACCCAGTTGATGGCCACCGAGTTCACCAGCGGGCCCAACGCCACCTGCGTGTCGTACTCGAGACGGTCGGTGAGCGGGCACGTCGGCGACGTCAGCGTCATGTCGATGGTCGCGTTGTTCTCGTCGTCGACGTGGATCCCGTAGACGAGCCCGAGGTCGACGACGTTCACCATCAGTTCGGGGTCGACGACGTCGCGCATCGCCTCCTCGAGGTCCTCGATCGAGGGCCTCTCGGTCACCGGCGCCGGGTCGGCGTCCGGGAACGTGTCCTTGACCAGGTCGGACGGGCGGGGGTACTCGGTCATGACTCCTCCTTGGTTCGGGCGAGTGCCTGGGCGACGGCGTCCTTCCACGCCGACCAGCCCAGTAGGGCGCACTTCACGCGCGCGGGGAACTGAGCGACGCCCAGGAACGCGATGCCATCCTCGAGGACGGCCTCGTCGGGCTCGTAGTCGCCGCGGCTGTGCATCATCTCGTTGAAGACGCGGGCGGTCTCGAGGCCCTCCTCGACCGTGCGACCGATCACCAGGTCGGTCATCACCGAAGTCGAGGCCTGCGAGATCGAGCAGCCGACGCCGTCGTAGCTCACGTCGGCCACGGTGTCGCCGTCCAGGTGGACACGCAGGAGCACCTCGTCACCGCACGACGGGTTCACGTGCGTGACCTCGGCTTCGTACGGGTCGCGGAGGCCGCTGTGGTGCTTCTGCTTGTAGTGGTCCAGGATGATCTCCTGGTACATCTGTTCGACGCTCACCGGTGCCTCCCGAAGAAATCGCGGGTGTAGTCGAGGGCCTCGACGAGTCGGTCCACCTCGTCGGGGGTCGT
>JBKHWW010000021.1:0-4465 GCA_046566345.1 Actinomycetes bacterium | reverse complement strand
GGGCACGCGCGCAACCTGCCCAAGTTTGCCACAACCGGAGTGGCGCGGCGAATTGGCCGAGCCGGGCCGGACGCCCGCTCTGACGCCGACCCCCCCGATCGGACGCCGCAGCGCCGGCCCCCAGGTGGGGACCGGCGCTGCGGAAGCGGAGCTACTTGCCGTCCTTCTTGAACAGCGACTTCATAAGGTCGCGGTTCAGTTGGCTGATCGTGTCCAGCGGGATCTGCTTGGGGCAAACGGCCGCGCATTCGCCGATGTTGGTGCAACCGCCGAAACCGTCGGCATCGTGCTGCGCGATCATCGTCTTGATGCGGCTGTACCGCTCTGGCTGCCCCTGGGGCAGCATCGCCAAGTGGGTGATCTTCGCGGCCGTGAACAGCATGCCCGACCCGTTCGGGCACGCCGCCACGCAGGCACCGCAGCCGATGCAGGTCGCCGCGTCGAAGGCGCGGTCGGCCTGGATCTTGGGGGCCGGCACCGAGTGTGCCTCGGGCGCGGACCCAGCGTTGATGCTGATGAAGCCACCCGCCTGGATGATCCGGTCGAAGGCCGTCCGGTCGACGACGAGGTCCTTGATCACCGGGAAGGCGCCAGCCCGCCACGGTTCCACGTCGATGGTGGCCCCATCGGCGAACGAGCGCATGTGGAGCTGACAGGTGGTCGTCGGCACCGGCGACGAGGCCCGGCCGTGAGCCGCACCGTTGATGACGACGCCGCACATGCCGCAGATGCCCTCGCGACAGTCGTGGTCGAACGCGACCGGCTCCTCGCCCTTGGCGGTGAGATCCTCGTTGAGCAGGTCGAGCATCTCCAGGAACGACATGTCCTCGGACACGTCCTCCACGCGGTAGGAGACCATCTTGCCCTCGGACCTCGCGTTGGCCTGCCGCCAAACACGCAGGTTGATGATCACTTGTAGCTCCTCTGCTTCAGCTCGATGAACTCGTATTCCAGGGGCTCACGGTGCAGGATCGGGGCCTTGCCCGTTCCCGTGAACTCCCAGGCACCGACGTAGAGGAACTCGTCGTCGTGACGCATAGCCTCCCCGTCCTCGGTCTGGGACTCTGCCCGGAAGTGACCGCCGCACGACTCGCGCCGGTGCAAGGCGTCGACGCACATCAACTCGCCCAGCTCGAGGAAGTCCGCGACGCGTCCGGCGCGCTCAAGGGTCTGGTTGAAGTCCTCGTTGACGCCAGAGACCTTGACGTTGCTCCAGAACTCCTCGCGGAGCTCCCGGATCTTGCCGATGGCGTACTGAAGACCCTCCGCGGTGCGCTCCATGCCGCAGTACTCCCACATGATGTTGCCCAGCTCCTTGTGGAAGCTGTCCACGGTGCGGGTGCCCTGGATGGAGAGGAGCCGGTTGACGCGGTCGTTGACCGAAGCCAGCGCCTCCACGACGGCGGGGTGATCGGCACCGATCTTCTCGAACGGGGCGTCGGCGAGGTAGTCGTTGATCGTGTTCGGGAGCACGAAGTACCCGTCGGCCAAGCCCTGCATCAGAGCCGAAGCCCCCAGCCGGTTCGCTCCGTGGTCGGAGAAGTTGGCCTCACCGGTCACGTACAGGCCCGTGATCGAACTCATCAGGTCGTAATCGACCCACAGGCCGCCCATCGTGTAATGCACGGCGGGGTAAATGCGCATCGGGGTTTCGTACGGGTTCTCGCCGGTGATCTGGGCGTACATGTCGAACAAGTTGCCGTACTTCTTCTCGACGGCCTCCTTGCCCATGCGGCCGATCGCCGAGGCGAAGTCGAGGTAGACGCCGCGGCGTACCTGCCTCTTGCCACCGCTGCGGTGATCGATCTCCTCGACCGCGGGACCGACGCCACGCCCTTCGTCGCACATGTTCTTCGCCTGTCGGGAGGCGATGTCGCGCGGGACGAGGTTGCCGAACGCCGGGTAGATCCGCTCGAGGTAGTAGTCGCGCGCCTCTTCGGGAATCTGACGGGGGTCCTTGTCGCAGTCGGCTGCGTTCTTGGGTACCCAGATCCGGCCGTCGTTGCGCAGGGACTCCGACATCAGCGTCAGCTTGCTCTGCGTCTCGCCGTGCACCGGGATGCAGGTCGGGTGGATCTGCGTGTAGCAGGGGTTCGCGAAGTAGGCGCCCTTGCGGTGCGCGCGCCACGAGGCGGTGACGTTGCAGCCCATGGCGTTGGTCGACAGGAAGAACACGTTGCCGTAGCCGCCCGTCGCGAGCACGACCGCATCGGCCGTCCACGACTCGATCGCCCCGGTCACCATGTTCCGCGTGACGATGCCGCGCGCACGGCCGTCCGCCACGATGACTTCAAGCATCTCGTGGCGCGCATACATCTGCACGGTACCGGCGGCCACCTGGCGCTCGAGGCTCTGGTAGGCGCCGATGAGGAGCTGCTGACCCGTCTGGCCGCGTGCGTAGAAGGTGCGCTGCACCTGCACCCCGCCGAAGCTGCGGTTGTCGAGCAGGCCGCCGTACTCGCGGGCGAACGGGACGCCCTGGGCGACACACTGGTCGATGATGTTCGCGCTGACCTCGGCGAGCCGGTAGACGTTGGTCTCGCGAGCGCGGTAGTCGCCGCCCTTGACCGTGTCGTAGAAGAGCCGGAACGTGGAGTCGTTGTCGTTGCGGTAGTTCTTCGCGGCGTTGATGCCGCCCTGGGCGGCGATCGAGTGCGCACGCCGCGGGCTGTCCTGGTAGCAGAAGTTCAAGACGTTGTAGCCGGCCTCACCGAGCGTGGCGGCCGCGGCACCGCCGGCCAGGCCGGTACCGACGACAATGATCGAAAGCTTGCGCCGGTTCGCGGGGTTGACGAGGCGGGCGGAAAACTTGCGCGAGGCCCATTTCCTCTCGATCGGGCCCGCCGGCGCCTTCGTATCGCGAATGTCGGTGCCGAGGTCGAAGAAAGTTGTGACAGTCATCAGTTCACCCATCCGAAGAGAACGGCCAGCGGCATGATCATGAAGCCAACGAACAACACGATGGCGATGACCCACGCAAGCCCGTCCAGGAACCTGCGGGCGGCCGGCGAGGTGTTGGCGCCGAGGGTCGCAAGCGAGCTCCACACGCCGTGGCGCACGTGCAGGCACACGGCGGCCACCCAGACCGCGTACGCGAGCACCAGCCACCACATCGAGAAGCTGCCAATGACCATCTCGTAAGCGCCGGCCCCGGTCGAGAAGCCGGTTGTCACCACCTGGGCGGTGAACTGGAGAAGGTGGAAGACGAGGAAGCCGGCGATGAGGACGCCTCCCCAGCGCATGGTGCGGGCCGCATACGTCTGCTGGATCCGGCGCGTGTTGGCGTACTTACTGCTGCGCGCCGCGTGGGCTCGAGCGGTCAACACCCAGGCTGAGTACATGTGCGCGACGATCGCGGCCAGCATCACGAACCGGAAGATCCAGATGAACCAGCCCTGGGGCATGAGCGGGTACAGGATCTCGCCCTTGAGCCAGTGCGCATAGTGGTCGAATTCCTCCGCGCCGAGGAAGACCTTGAGGTTGCCGTACATGTGCACGAGCAGGAAGGCGATCATGATGAGACCCGTGATGGCCATCACGACCTTCATGGTCACCGTTGACCGGACTGCCCGCTGATGAGGAGTCAATGTTGTTGTCGCCACGGCCACACTTTAGACACTCCGGCCAACGCTTGTCCTGTCGAGATGAGCGTTTCGCCCATCGGCGCCCAGCCCCGCCGAAAATGCCTCTGACGGCCCCATTTACGCGCTAAGGCAGTGACCTAATTCACGTCCCGTTCCGCCTTCGGGAGGAGGTCCGGACGCCGCTGCGCCGTGCGCTTCCACGCCTCTGCCCGGCGCCATCGGGCGACCCTGCCATGGTCGCCCGAGAGGAGCACCTCGGGCACGTCGAGACCACGCCAGCGGGGCGGCTTGGTGTACACGGGGTACTCCAGGAGTCCCTCCCCCTCGACCGAGTGCGACTCCTCCACCAGGCTGTGCGGGTTGCCCACGACGCCAGGCACCAGGCGAACGACCGCCTCGACCATCGCCAACACGGCGACCTCGCCCCCGTTCACGACGTAGTCGCCCAGGCTGACCTCGCGCACCGGCATCCGCGTGCGGGCGTACTCGATCACGCGCGCGTCAATGCCCTCGTAGCGGCCGCAGGCGAACGTCACGTGCGCCAGCCCCGCCCACTCGTGCGCGGTTGCCTGGCGGAAGGGCTCCCCCGACGGTGTCGGCACCACCAGCGTCGGCGTTGACCAGGCATGCGCGAGCACGTGATCGAGCGCCTCGCCCCACGGCTCGGGCTTCATCACCATGCCGGCGCCGCCGCCGTAGGGGGTGTCGTCGACCGTCCGGTGCCGGTCGTGCGTCCAGCGGCGCAGGTCGTGCACTGCCCAGTCGACCAACCCGGCCCGTCGCGCCCGGCCGACCAGGGACAGGTCGAGCGGGGCGAAGTATCCAGGGAAGATCGTGATGATGTCGAAGTACATCAGTCTTCCTCGACGTCGGTGAGCAGC
>JBKHWW010000020.1:0-3789 GCA_046566345.1 Actinomycetes bacterium | reverse complement strand
CAACCACCTCACCTTGTCGTGATACCCCCCAGGGGTACCGCTTCTGGTGTCAGGTTAGGCGGGACTCGTGTCCGGATCGGCAGGATCGGATCAAGGTCGCGTCAAGATCCCGACGCAGCCTGCGCGGCCGGGGTTCCTGGTCGGCGCTGGGACTCGTCGGGGAGCCGCAGCCGCTTCAGCAGCAGGGCGTTGACGGCGACGATCAGGCTCGAACCGGACATCGACAGCGCAGCGATCTCGGGCCGTAGGGTCAGCCCGACGCCGGCGAACACGCCGGCCGCGATCGGCAGGGCGATCGCGTTGTAACCGACCGCCCAGCCCAGGTTCTGCCGCATCTTGCGCAACGTTCCCCGGCCGATGGTCAGGGCGGTGGGGACGTCGAGGGGGTCCGAGCGCATCAGGACCAGGTCGGCGGTCTCGATGGCGACATCGGTCCCCGCGCCGATCGCGACCCCCACGTCGGCCTGGGCCAGGGCGGGGGCGTCGTTGACGCCGTCGCCGACCATGGCCACCACCCGCCCCTGGTGTTGCAGGTCGGCCACGTGGGCGGCCTTGTCGCCGGGCAGCACGTCGGCGATCACCGTGTCGATCCCCAACTGGGCGGCGATCCGCTCGGCGGTGGCCTGGTTGTCGCCGGTGAGCATCACTACCTGCACCCCTTGGTCGTGCAACGCCGCGACCGCCTGGGCGGAGGTCTCGCGGGAGGCGTCCGCCAACCCGATGACGGCCACGATGCGGCCGTCCACCGCGGCGAACACGGCGGTTTGGCCCTGGGCAGCCACCCGGTCGCGGATCGGGCCGGCCGCAGCCAGGTCGACCCCGAGGGACTCCATCAGCCGCCGGTTCCCGACCGCGACCTCCTGCCCGTCGACGACGGCGGTCGCGCCATGGCCCGGCACGTTGCGGAACTCGGCGGCCTTCAGGGACGGGACGCCGAGCGCGTCGGCATGGGCGACCACGGCGGCCGCGAGCGGGTGTTCGGACTCGCGTTCCACCGCCGCGACCAGGTCCAGCCGTGGGTCGCCGCCGACGGCGATGACCTGGGTCACCTCGGGTTCGCCCTTGGTGAGGGTGCCGGTCTTGTCCATCACCACGGTGTAGACCTTCGCGGAGGTCTCCAGGGCGGTGGCGTTCTTGAACAACACCCCCCGCTTGGCACCCAGGCCGGTGCCGACCATGATCGCCGTCGGCGTGGCCAGCCCGAGGGCGTCGGGGCAGGTGATCACCACCACCGTGATCGCGAACAGCATCGCCGTCTGCACCGACGCGCCGATCAGCAACCAGACGGCGAACGTGAGCCCCCCACCGATGATGGCCACCAGCACCAGCCAGAACGCCGCCCGGTCCGCGAGCCGCTGGCCCGGCGCCTTCGAGTTCTGCGCCTGCTGCACCAGCGCGACGATCTGCGCCAGCGCGCTGTCCGCACCGACCTTGGTGGCCTCCACCCGCAAAGTGCCGGTGGTGTTGATCGACGCGCCGACCACAGCTGACCCGACCGTCTTGTCGACCGGCAGGGACTCCCCGGTCACCATCGACTCGTCGACCTCGGAGCGGCCCTCCCGCACGACGCCGTCGACGGGCACCTTCGCGCCGGGACGGACCAGCACCAGGTCACCGACCAGCACTTCGCTGGTGGGCACGTCGGCCTCGACCCCGTCACGAATCACCGTCGCCATCGGCGGCGCCAGGTCCAGCAACGCCCGGATGGCGTCGTTGGCGCCGCCACGGGCCCGCATCTCGAACCAGTGCCCCAACAAGACGAACGTGGTCAGTACCGCCGCTGCCTCGTAGAACACCTCACCGCCGCCGGTGAAGGAGACGTTCACGCTGTACAGCCAGCCGGCGCCGATCGCGATCGCGACCAGCACCATCATGTCCAGCGTCTTGTTCCGCAGGGCGCGGTAGGCGCCGTCGAAGAAGATCCAACCCGAGTAGAACACCACCGGGAACGACAGCGCGAGCCCGACGATGTCGTCCCGCAGCCCGAACGGTGCCGGCAGCCCGAAGCCGAGCATGTCGCGGCCCATCGGCGAGAACAACGTGATCGGCACCGACAGCACCGCCGCGACCAGGAACCGGTTGCGCATGTCGGCGACCATCGCGTCCATCGACATTCCCGCATGACCGCCATGACCCATCGCGTCATGCGGTGACACGAGAACGGCCCCACCCCCCTGCGGGTGCTTCTGCTCGGCGAGGCCATGCCCCACCTCCAGGTGGGTCGCGTCATCGTGGTGGGCGTGGGTGGATGCTCCCCCGTGCTGGCCGGGCCGAAGGTCCGCACCATGAGGGGTGTCGGGGGTGCACACGTGGGTGGGCAGCGACTCCCCTGCGCAGTGGTAGCCGCACTCCCGCACCCAGCCCTCCAGTTCGGCCACGTCGGTCCTCGCCGGGTCGAAGGTGACGGTCGCGGTCTGGGACACCGCGTTCGCCTCGACCCCCAGCACGCCTGGCCGGTTCAGGAGGGTCTGTTCGACGCCGTGGGCGGTGGTGGCCCAGTGCAGGCCACCCACGTGCAGCACGACCGACTCGGCGGTGGTGTTCAGGTTCATCACATGCTCCTGTCAGGGCGGACGGGCCATCGCCGAGCCACTCGGGGGATCGGGGTGGCTCGGCGATGGGGTTCGTGGGGGTGTCGGGGTCAATGCTTGTGGCCGCCAGCGGAGCCCTGGTTCATGAACAGCATCATCGCGCCCATCATCGCCATGCACAGCAGGGCGTAGCCGATGACGCCGCCGCCCGCCGCCCCGGTGGCGACGAGGAATCCGACGACAGCCAGCATCGGGGCGCACATCAGCAGGTGCATCCACCACCGGTGCCGCACGGGCTGGGCCGTAGGGGCCGGCTGCCCAACGGGCGGTGCCGGGGTGGTCGGCGCGAACGGGTCGGCGGCGAACCGGTCGTACGGGTCGCTGCCGGCCTGCGGGATGGCGCGATGATCGGTGTGGTCGTGATTCATGGCAGGGGCTCCTTGGCGTTGGTCGGATCGCTACACCAGCAAGGCTGGTCGACGAACGTCGGGTCTGGCTGTGGGAACCGTCAAGGTCGCGTCAACGATCCGGATCAGCCGCGGTAGAGCAGGCCGATCATCATCCCCGCCTCCGCGTGATAGATGTTGTGGCAGTGGACCATCCAGTCGCCGACGTTGTCGGCGTCCAGGTCGAGCGCCATCGACTGCATCGGCGCCAACAGCACCGTGTCCTTCCGCAGCCCGGACGGCAACGCGAACGTGTGCCCGTGCAGATGCAACGGGTGCGTCATCATCGTCATGTTCATCACGTTCAGCCGCAGCCGCTGCCCCTCCCGCACGGTAAGCGGCTCGTTCTGCCCGAACGGGGCCCCGTTGATGCCCCACCGGTACGGGCTCATCGACCCCTCCAACGAGATCTGCGCGGTCGCGTCAGGCGACCGGGAGGGCAGCCGCACCGACTCGTGGGGGCGTAGGTCGGTGGCCAGCAGGATCCGCCTGGCCAGTTCGGCGGGCGACACGTCGGGGCCGGGGGCCTGACCAGATCCCGTCCGGACCAGGGCCAGGCCCTGACCGCCCTCGGCCTTGCCAAAGGGCCGCGCCACCAGCGGGAACACACCGTCCTCGAGGGTGACCAGCACGTCATAGCGCTCCCCCATGCCCAGGTACAGGGCGTCGACCTCCTGCGGCTCGACCGGGAAACCGTCGCTGTGGGTCACCGACAGGCGGTGGCCGCCGAGGGCGACGGTGAAGATCGTGTCGGACGCCGCGTTGATCAGCCGGATCCGCACGCGCTGGCCCGGCCTGGCCTCGAACCACAC
>JBKHWW010000019.1:0-7160 GCA_046566345.1 Actinomycetes bacterium | reverse complement strand
CTCGGGATGTTCCGTTCCCTCAAGACAGCCAGGTGACGCTCGGGGCAGCGCGCGAGGTGAACACGAGGGAGTGCCAGCCCGCCCACTCCGGGCCAGGCCACTCGGTGAGCTGCAGGTCGACGTGTCCCTGCCCATCCACCACGGCGAACCAGCGCCGGCCCGGCGCGCTGAGCGTCTCTCGCGCCCACAGGTACGGATCACCCAGCCCTTCGATCATCCCCATCCAGCGTTGTCGGGCACCATCAGGCCAACGCCGGGTGCCAGGGTGAGCCGCCCATCGACCGATGCGATGTTGAACGTGACCACGCGCGTTCGGGCCATGACAGCATGGTGCCTCGTCTTCCGCTCCGCACTCGCCGTCGATGTCAGGGCCCTCATGCTCCTGCGAGCGGGCCGGGGTCTTGGGGTCTGTCCCGACGCCCGCCACACTCGCACGGATCGTACCCCGGACTGCTTCGGCTGAGCTACGTTCGAGCTGTGCTAAACGCGGGGTGAGCCATGTCTGATCTGCTGGCCGTCGTGGGGTTCCTGGCCTGCGCGTCGGTGATCTTCTTCGCCGGCGGCCGCCTATCCCGGTACGGCGAACGCCTTGCCGAGCTAAGCGGGTGGGGAAGCGCATGGGTCGGTCTGATCCTGATGGCGTCGGTCACGTCGCTGCCTGAGTTGGTTGTTGGCTTGAGCTCCTCTGCCCTCGTCGCCTCGGCGGACCTCGCGGTCGGCGACGTCCTTGGGAGTTGCGCCATCAACTTGGTCATCCTCGCGAGTTTGGACGCGGTTGTCCCGAAGCGAGGCCGGCTTCTCTGGCGAGCGTCTGCGTCTCACGTGCTCGCCGCAGCCCTGTGCATCGTCCTGTTAGCCACGGTGGGCGTCGCACTGCTCAACCGGGATGACCCTTCACTCACTCCCTGGATCGGCGCTTCGTCGGTCGGGTTCATCGCACTGTATCTCGGCTCGGTACGAATCATCTTCAGGCATGCACAGGGTCTCCGCTCTGACGGGTCTGTCCAGCCTCCTCTCGTCGATGCTCGCGGCTTAGAGTCGGAAACACCGACCGGCGACCTCAGTCTGCGCGAGGTCGCCGCACGTTATGCCCTGTTTGCCGGAATCGTCGTGGTCGCCGCCCTCATGCTCCCTGCGCTGGCCGAGATGATCTCCAGGATGAGCGGGTTACAGGAGTCCTTTGTGGGGACTGTCTTCCTTGCTGTCTCCACATCGCTGCCGGAACTGGCCGTTTCGCTTGCAGCCGTCCGGATGGGCGCGATCGACCTCGCCGTGGGCAATCTGCTCGGCTCAAACTTGTTCAACATCCTGATCTTGGCGATAGACGATGTCGCGTACACGCAAGGGCACCTTCTGACAGATTCCTCTCCGAACCACCTCTTCACGGTGTTGGCAACGATCGCCATGTCCGCCATCGCCATCATCGGACTTACATACGGGCCGAGCGTCAAACGCTTCCTGCTCGCCGGCGACGCCGCTCTCATGCTCGCGGTTTACGTCGCCAACGCTGCTCTGCTCCTCGCCCTTCAGTCCAGCTGACGACTCGCAAGAAGTCGAGCCTCTGCCTACGTCCAACCGGGTGCTGGCATCACGCGGCAACCGGACCGCCGCCGGTCGAAGGGGACGCTACGCTCTCCGCGTGCCCGACCTCGTTGCGCTGTACGGCTGGCCGATGCTGCTGATTCTCGCTGCGGCGGCCGTCGTCATCGGGTTCTCGAAAACCTCCTTCGGCGGTATCGGCGCATTGTCCGTCGCGGTGTTCGCCCTCGCGATGCCCGCGAAGGAGTCGACAGCCACGGTGCTGCTGCTCCTGATCGTGGGGGACCTCGTCGCTGTCGCTCGCTACCGCCACGTGCGCTGGGGGATGCTGTGGAAACTCGTCCCCAGCGTGCTTCCGGGGCTGCTGCTCGGGGCGTTCTTCATGAACTTCGTCGACGACGTGGTCATGCGCCGAACCATCGGTGCGCTCCTGCTCGTGATGGTGCTCCTGCAGCTTTGGCAGCGCCGGAGCCGCGACGAACCAAACCCTGCTGACCCCGAGCACTGGGTCCGCGCCAGCGCGACCGGCGCTGCCGCCGGTTTCGCGACCATGACCGCCAACGCCGCAGGCCCGGTGATGGCGCTCTACTTCTTGGCCGCGCGCATCGACAAGGCCCGGTTCATCGGCACCAACGCCTGGTTCTTCTTCCTGATCAACGTCACCAAGGTGCCCCTGGCAGCCAGCATCGGGCTGTTCACCGTCGACGGGCTCTTCCTCGACCTCATGCTCGTGCCCGCGGTCCTGCTGGGCACCTGGATCGGCACCTGGGTGATCAAGCACGTGAGCCAGCGGCAGTTCGAGGTGGTCACCATGGTGGCCTCAGCCGTCTCCGCCGCCACCCTCCTGCTGCGATGAGGGGACAGGGCGGTCCTGGATCCGGCCCAGCCGCCAACCGCCGTCGTCGGCAGCGCCGGCCAGGCCGGCGTCACACAAGCCGTTGAGCGCCACCAGGGTGTCGCGCACCGTCAGGCCCGCGCGGAGGGAGAGATCGCCTGTTGCACGGCTGCCCCGGCTGGGCAGGGCCTCGTACACGGCGCGCTGGGAGTCGCTCAGCAGGTCGAGCAGACGGGGCTGTGACGGCTTGATCGGCTGGGACTCCCCCACCGGCCCCACCACCTCCATCACGTCCGCCAGCCCGGTCACCAGCACAGCCTCGCCCTCGCGGATCAGCCGGTGGGGCGTGTACGAGGTGGGGTTGCCGATGGGGCCGGGAACCGCCATCACCACGCGGCCGCACGCATTGGCCCACGTCACCGTGTTCCGCGCCCCGCTCCGGACGCCCGCCTCGACGACCACGGTTCCCGCCGCCAGGGCGGCGATGAGGCGGTTGCGCACGAGGAATCGCTTGCGGGTGGGGTGTTCCCCCGGGGGAACCTCGGAGACGACGGCGCCGTAGCTGGCCACCTCGCCGAGCAGGTTGGCATGGGCGCGGGGGTAGAACTCGTCGAGGCCTCCCGCCAGCACGGCGACGGTCGGGCCATTCTCGGCGATCGCCCCGCGGTGGGCGGCGGCGTCGATGCCGTAGGCGCCCCCAGAAACCACCGTGACGCCCTCCGCCGCCAGGGCGGCGCCCAGGTCGGCGGACACGCGGTCGCCATAGGCCGTCGAGGCCCGGGACCCCACCAGGGCCACCGCGGACGCCGTGACGCCGGCGAGGGACCGCTCGCCCCGCACCCACAGGCCGATGGGGGCGCCTCCGGATTCTTGGACCGGCTCGCAGGCGGCTAGCACGGCCAGCTGCGGCGGCCACTCGTCGTCGCCGGGGACGATGAACCTCAGCCCGTGTTTGCGTGCCAGCAGCTCGACCGTGCGCACGTCCAGCGCCCGCGCTCGCCGTCCCCAGGCATTGTCCGCGCCGGCACGCGTGAGCGACGCCCACACCTCAGCGGGCTCGAACCGCGCCAGCAGGCCCTTCAGCCGCAGATCCCCCGGTTCGATCACGCACGCGAGGGCGAGCCGCGCCTGCCTCTCCTCATCGTCAACCACACCGCACCTCCTGGGTCTCGTCTCCGCGGCGCATCGCCAGCGCCGCCTGGAGGTCGCTGCTGCGGGGGCGCGTGGCGCCGGCCAGATCCGCCACCGTCCACGCCAGGCGGAGGACCTTGTCGACCCCACGCGCGCTGAGTAAGCCCCGGGCCACCGACCGGTCCAGCGCCTCGACGCCTCGGGGCAGCGGGAGGTCGCGACGCACCACCCGACCGGGCACCTCGGCGTTCGTGCTCCACCCCAGGGGGGCTAGCCTGTGCGCGGCACGTGCCCTCGCTTCGCCCACGCGCGCAGCGACCGCGGCGGTCGGTTCGCCGTCCGTGCCAGCGGCCCTCAGGTAGGACTGCGTCATCGGGCGAAGCACCTGGGTGATGTCGACCCGGTCGAGGATCGGCCCGGACAGGCGTTCGGCGTATCGGCGGATCGCCATCGGCGTGCACGCGCAGGCGGCCCCGGGCGTCCGCCCTGCCCGCACGGGCACGGGTTCGAGGCCAGGACCAACTGGAATCGCGCCGGGTAGCTCGTCTGCGCCCGCGCTCGCATCAGCTCGACCCGACCGGACTCCAGCGGCGTCCGGAGCGCCTCCAGGGCGCGCGGGCTGAACTCGGGCGCCTCGTCCAGGAACAGCACGCCGCGGTGGGCCAGAGAGATCGCCCCCGGTTGGGCGATCTGCGCCCCGCCACCGACGATGGCGGCGACGGAGGCCGAATGATGCGGCGCCGAGAAGGGCGGACGCCGGGGCAGGGCGCCCCCCAGTTCCAGGCCGCACAGGGACCTCACGGCGGCGACCTCGAGCGCCTCGCTGGGGGTCAGGTCGGGTAGGATTCCCGGGATCCGTTCAGCAAGCAGGGTCTTGCCCACGCCGGGCGGCCCCTGCAGCGCGAGATGGTGGCCGCCGGCGGCCGCTACCTCGATCGCCCAGCGGGCCTCGAGCTGTCCGGCGACGTCGGCCAGGTCAGGCGCGCTCTCGGGTCGGACCTGCTCGGGCTCGGGCAGGCGCCCGGGCGGCACCAAGCCCTGCAGCACGGAGACGAGCTCGCCGAGGCTGTCCACCCCGATGACGCCGATGCCGTCGACGAGCCGCGCCTCGCGCACCTGTCGCGCGGGCACGATCGCCCGGTCACAGCCGGCGCGCGCTGCTGCCAGGACGGCGGGGAGGACGCCGCGCACCGGACGGACGCCGCCGTCCAAGCCGAGTTCGCCGAGCAGGACGGCACCCTCGAGCCTGGTCGTCGGGACATGACCCGACGCAGCCAGGACCGCGGCGGCGATGCCGAGGTCATAGTGCGTGCCGCGTTTGGGCAGGGCAGCCGGGCTCAGATTGATGGTCACCCGGTGGTCGGGCCAGGGCAGGCGGCTGTTCGTGACGGCCGCCTTACACCGATCGCGCGCTTCGTTGAGCGCGGCGTCGGGCAGGCCTACGATGACGGTCGCGGGCAGCCCACCGCCGACCCAGGCCTCGATCTCGACGAGGGTGGCCTCGAGCCCGACCAGCCCGACCGATCGGGCGTGCCCCAGCCTCACGGCTCGATCCCCCGCACGTGCTGGACGCTCGCTGTGCCGTCGGGGTACCACAGGACGCCGAGAGCATCGATGCGGAGGGCCACTACCGGGTCGTCCTGCTCACGGGCCCACACCGTCGCCAGCCGCCTCAGGCGGCGGACCTTGTCACGGGTGACTGCCTCGAGGGGTGTGCCGAAGCCCCTGCCGCTGCGTGCCTTGACCTCGCACACGACGGCAGCGCCGTCGGGGTCGCGACACACCAGGTCGAGTTCGCCCTCGCGACACCGCCAGTTGCGCTCGATCACCACCCAGCCCAGTCGCTCCAGGTAGCGTGCGACGAGGGCCTCGCCCCGATCGCCGGTTTCTCGTCGTCCGTCCACGAACCCACCTTGGGCAACGGGCGCCCCGGCGCGTCAGCCAAATCCTGGGCCTGTGGACACGTGCTCGCCGCGACGCCGACCCTGTGGACGGCCGTCCGGGCGGACGGCCAGAGACGGGCAGAGACGGTCAGAGGTGGTCGGGAACCTGAAGCTCGGAGTGTGCGATCTCTTCGATGGACACGTCGCGAAACGTCAACACCTTCGCCGACTTCACGAAGCGCGCGGGGCGGTACATGTCCCACACCCAGGCGTCGCCCATCGAGACCTCGTAATACACGTCGCCGCCCTCGGTGCGCACCTTGAGGTCGACGGCGTTGCACAAGTAGAACCTCCGCTCCGTCTCGACGGCGTAGGTGAAGATGCCCACCACGTCCTTGTACTCGCGGTAGAGCTGCAACTCCAGCTCGGATTCGTATTGCTCGAGGTCCTCGGTGCTCATGACTGCCCCAGCCTAGTGGCTCGTCGCACGTTGTCCCACTTCATCCGGTGGATGGGGCAGGGCCCCCGACGGTCGAGCTCGTCTTGGTGCAGCGGGGTGCAGTAGCCCTTGTGCACCTCGAATGAGTAGCCCGGGTGTTCCAGCGCATACCCCGCCATGATCGAGTCGCGGGTCACCTTGGCCAGGATCGAGGCGGCCGCCACGCTAGCCGCAACGGCGTCGCCCTTCCACATGGCCAGCGATGGGACGCCGAGGCCGTCCACGGGGAAGCCGTCGGTGAGCACGAAGCCCGGTCGCCGGTCCAGCAGGGCCACGGCGCGACGAAGCGCCTCGACGTTTGCCACGTGCATGCCGAGGGCATCGCACTCGGCCGGCTCGATCCGGACCACCGACCAGGCGAGGGCCCGGGAGGTGATGACGCGGTACAGGGCCTCCCTCGCCTTGGCCGTCAGCTTCTTGGAGTCGTTGAGACCGTCGATCGGACGCGGCGGCAGGATCACCGCCGCCGCCACGAGAGGACCGGCGCACGCCCCGCGTCCGGCCTCGTCGGCGCCGGCGACGCTGGTGAACCCCGCCCGCAGAAGGGCCCGCTCGTATCCGTAGAGCCCGGCGTCACGCCGGATGACGTACACCATCGGCTCAACAGGCGGGGGCGTCCCCGACCAGCACCGGAACCCCCGGGGGCGGGCCGGACGCCGAAGGCACCGACTCGAACGTGGCTGGCACGGCGAACCCGCGCCACCGGTCGAAGGGGAACAGCGTGAAAGCGGACGCACCGACCACCGACGAGGTGGAGGGGAAACCACCGAGGTGGTCGACACCAAGCACTTTCTCGCTGAGGTGGCACCGTGAGTCGGCGGACGCGGAGCGATGGTCACCGAGCACGAAGATTCTGTCCTCGGGCACAGTGACGTCGAAGGAGAACTGGGAGGGCGCGTCCTGGTGCCCCGACGGGTCGCGGTACAGGTAGGCGGACTCGTCCAGCGCGACTCCGTTGACCGTGATCCTGTCGTCGGCATCGCAGCAGACAACCCGGTCGCCTTCGACGCCGATGACACGCTTGATCAGGTGGTTGGACGAGGCGTCCGGCATCAGACCGATAAACACAAGCACGTCTTGCCAGGGCTCGTTGGAGAACCGGTCGGGATTGCCCAGCCACTCAAGGTCGTCCCTGAAGACGACGACGTCGCCCCGCTGGAACGGCTGGACCTTCTGTACCGCAACCCGGTCACCCACGTTCAGCGTCGACTCCATCGAGCGCGACGGGATGGAGAACACCTGGACCAGGAGCAGGCGTAGCAGTGTCGAGGCG
>JBKHWW010000018.1:0-7755 GCA_046566345.1 Actinomycetes bacterium | reverse complement strand
CGCGCTGTTGGCGTCGGGGGGCAGGTACGCAGCCCTGGCGACGTAGGCTGGCCCCATGCTGACCGCGGCGGTCGATCTGGACCTCGCACGGGGACACTGGTTGTCCCGCCGGACGATCGCCTGGCCGCGCTCCGCAGTCCCGGCCGGGGTCGTGGCCGAGGAACTCGACTGGACCCTGCACTGCTCGCCGGCGGGCGGCATCGACCCTACCCGTCGCGAGCCGGTGACCTGGACGACCCTCCCGCTCATCCCCACCAGATCGGGTCTCCCCAACGACCAGGCCGCCCGACACCCGCACCTGGCCGACTCGGTCTGCCTCACCGTCCCCGCCAGCGACGACCTCGTCGGACTCCTCTGCGGACAGCTGGTCGTCACCGCGCACCTGCCTTCGGGCATCCTCATCGAGGCCAGCGGCCTGCAGACGGCGTGCCTGCTCGACGAGGTGTTCGCGGCCGCCGCCGACGCCGAGCTGGGTGCGACGTGGGCCGACGGCGCCCCGACCCTGAGGGTGTGGGCGCCGACCGCCCACTCGGTGCACGCCCTGGTCTGGGTGGCCGCCCGCTCCCTGGAGGACCGTCCCGAGCGCGTCCCCATGACGCGGGCCGCCGACGGCACCTGGTCGATCACCGGTACCCCCGCCTGGCGCGGCGCGCGCTACCTGTACGCCGTCACCGTCTTCGCGCCCAGCTACGGGCGTGTCGTTGAGAACCGGGTCACCGACCCGTACGGGGTCGGCCTCACGCTGAACTCCACGCACTCTGTCTGCCTCGACATCGACGACCCCAAGTTGCAGCCCGCGCAGTGGCGCGACACCGCTTCCCCGCCGCTGGCCGACCCCGTCGACCAGGTCATCTACGAACTGCACGTGCGCGAGTTCAGCCGGGCCGACAAGACCGTTCCCGCCCACCTGCGGGGCACCTTCGCCGCCTTCGCCGAAGAGGGGCGGGGAACCCGTCACCTGCGCCGGCTCGCCGCGGCCGGGCTGACGTCGGTGCAGCTCCTGCCGATCTTCGACTACAGCTCCGTCGAGGAGGACCCCTGCCGCCGGGTCAACCACGACTTCGACGCGCTGCGGGCGGCCGGGCCGGCGTCGGACGCCCAACAGCGGGCGATCGCGGAGAACCCCCGGCCCGCGTTCAACTGGGGCTACGACCCGTGGCACTACCAGGTTCCAGAGGGGTCTTACGTCAGCGAGGCCTCGCTCAGCCCCGGCGGCAGGATCCGCGAGGCCCGCCTGATGGTCGGCGCGCTACACGCCCTCGGCCTGCGCGTCATCCTCGACCAGGTGTACAACCACACCGACGGCGAGGGTCAGGGGGGCACGTCGGTGCTCGGACGCCTCGTGCCCGGCTACTACCACCGACGCACCGACGAGGGGGACATCGCCCGCTCCACCTGCTGCCCGAACGTCGCCACGGAGCACCTGATGGCGGGCAAGCTGATGGTCGACTCGGTGGTGCACTGGGCGCGCCACTACCGCGTGGACGGCTTCCGATTCGACCTGATGGGGCACCACAGCCGCGACAACATGCTCGCCATCCGCGCCGCGCTGGACGCCCTGACCCTGGCGGAGGACGGCGTGGACGGCCGCAGCATCACGATGCACGGCGAGGGCTGGGACTTCGGCGAGGTCGCCGGCAACGCCCGCTTTGTCCAAGCAAGCCAGGGCCAGCTCGGCGGCACCCACATCGCCACTTTCTCCGACCGGCTCCGGGACGCCGTGCGCGGCGGAGGGCCGTTCGACGAGGACCCCCGCAAGCAGGGCTTCGGCACCGGCCTGGCCGGTGCCCCCAACGGCGCCGCCGTCAACGGGGACGCCCACGCGCAGCATCAGCAGCTCTTGCACGACACCGACCTCATCCAGCTGGGACTCGCCGGAAACCTGCGCGAGTTCATCTTCACCTCGGCGCGGACCCGGCAGCGCATCCGCGGCGACGAGGTCCCCTACAAGGACGGGGTGGCCGGCTACGCGGACGCGCCCGACGAGGTGATCAACTATGTGGACGCCCACGACAACGAGACGCTGTTCGACGCGCTGACCCTGAAGCTCCCCGTCGATGAGCCGATGGCCCACCGCGTCCGGGCGAACACCCTGGCGCTGGCCCTGGCCACCCTGGGCCAAAGCCCGGTGCTGTGGCAGGCGGGTTCGGACTTCCTGCGTAGCAAATCGCTGGACCGCAACTCCTACGACTCCGGAGACTGGTTCAACTACCTCGACTTCTCGCTCACCGACAACGGCTTCGGCGCAGGGCTGCCCCCGGCGTCCGACAATCGTGCCGCCTGGGTGCACATGCGGCCCCTGCTGGCCAACCCCGCCCTCAAGCCGCGCCCCGCCGACATGCGTCATGCGCACGAGCTCGCGCTCGACGTGTTGCGCTTGCGCTCCTCCAGCCGTCTGTTCCGGCTCGGCGATCCGGCGCTGGTGCACCGCAAGGTCTCTTTCCCGGTCTCGGGCACGTGGGCCCAGGAGCCCGGCGTGATTGTGATGGCGTTGGACGACGAACAGGGCCGCCGTGTCGACCCGCGCTTCTCCGCGATCGCGGTTTTCTTCAACGCCAACCCGTGGCCGGTGCGGCAACCCGCCCCTGCGCTGGCGGGACACCCCTGGACCCTGCACCCCGTGCAGGCCGCCGGCGTGGACGACGTCGTCCGGCACGCCCGCTTCGACGACGGCGTCGTCTTCGTCCCGGCCTGGACCGCAGCCGTGTTCGTCCGGCCTAGATGAAGACGATCTGCCCGCCCTCGGACAACTCGATGAAGTCGGTGGCGCTGATGATGGCCTCGACGCCCTCGTAGAGGTCGTTCTCATCGAGCTTGTTCATGTCGAACGACATCTTGCAGCCCCACAGGTGCCCGCCGGCGGCGACGATGATGTCGAGCATCTCCCGGATACCGGGGATCTCCAGTTCGTCCAGGGACTTCTTCATCATCGACGTCGCCATCTTGTTCATGCCCGGGAGCACGCCCATCACCGCGGGCAGCCGGAGGCCCGGCGCCTGGGGCAGGTGCATGGCGGTGTTGCCCACCATCGTGTGCTGAAGGTCGTCCATGTAGCGCTCCGTAATGATGTCGAAGCCCCAGAACGTGAAGAAGATGTGGGTCTCGATGCCCTCGCCGAGGGCGGCGTTGGCCAGAACGAGGCCGGGGTAGGCCATGTCCAGGTTGCCTTTGGAGCAGATCACCACGAACTTGCGTGGGGGCGTCTCGGACGCCTCGGCGCGCGGCGACAACGCCGGTGCGGGGGTGGGTGCACCGTGGGCGGCTGCCGTCGGCGTGGCGGACGCCGAGGCCTTGGCGGGCTTGGTGTCGCCGAAGTCCGGGATGATCGGCTCGGTCAGGATGGTGTCGGTCATGTCGAAATCCTTCGTGCTGGTTCGCGGCTCGTGGTGCTGGTGCTCGTGCTGATCTCGGGCGCCTAGACGCAGCCCTTGGGCTTGGGTAGCCCGGCGATGTAGGACATCTTCTTGGCCGGCTTGCCGGGGAAGAGCTCGAACAACTTCTTCATGTCGAACCCGCCGACCGTGGAGACGCGGCGCAGGGTGGCGGTCTCCTTGCGCGCGGGGAAGTCGGCGCGAAGAAACCTCAGGACCGCCCAGTGCTCGTCGGTCAGGTTCAAGCCGATGAAGCCGGCGAGCGTGCTGCCGAGCTCCTCGTCCCACTGGTCGTACTTGGTCAGGAAGCCTTCGTCGTTGACGTCGATCGGACGTCCGGCGATCAGCGTGGTGGGCATGCGGGATACTCCTCGTCGGTGGCGGTTCAGAACTTGGGGATGATCGGGTCAGGCAGCACGGTCGCGGGGTCGGCGGTGGAGTCGACGCCCTTCTGGGGGACGTAGACCGGCGACGGCTCGGTGGTGGCGTGCTTCCCGGACGCCTTGCCCGGCTTCCCGGCAGGCCTGCCCGCCGGCCGCGCGGTGGACGGCGATCGCCGGGACGGCGAGCCGCCATGAAGGGACCGGGCTGTGGGCCCAGCCGACGGACGGGCCGCCTCCGGCTGGAATGCCGCGGGTCGGGCCGCCTCCGGCCGGACCGCCTGCCTCGAGGCCATCGCGCTGCCGTCCTCGACCTGCTTGCCGAGGAGCGACATGTCGGTCGTGAAGGGGAGGGGTCGGCCCTTGATCAGCAGGTTCCAGTAGACCCACCGGAACGCGACCTTGGCCCAGTGGTTGAGGCGAGTCTCCTCCAGCAGGGTCATCGGGCCGACGACCGGAAGGGGGAAGGTGCCGGTGTAGGGCTGGGTTTCGTAGTTGAAGTCCAGCAGCATGCCCTTGCCGTGCCCTGACTCGATGAAGCAGTTCGCGTGGCCGTCGAAGTTGTGGGTGAGCTGCTGGCCCTTGAGGTACAACGGGAAGTTGTCCATAAAGACGTCGACGGAGAAGTGCGCTACCGATCCGGCCTTGGAGGTCTGCAGGGTGCCGCCGTCGCCGAGAACGAAGATGTTCGGGTGCTCCAGGCTCTGCATCGTGCCCTGGTCGCACGGAACAAGGTTGAGGTCGTCGCCCAGACCCGACTTGGCGATGTAGTCGGGGCCCATGTTGAGGGGCACCGTGACCAGCAGGTCGAACGGGATGTGCCGGTCGTCGTAGGAGACGATCTCCTTGGCCTCATTGTCGATCCGTTCGATCATGAAATCAGTCTCGAGTTCGATGCCGCGCGATGACAGCGCAGTCGCCAGTTCGCGGCTAGCAACTGGCTTGGTGAACGCGCCATCCAGCGGGGTGACGTAGATCAGCTCGGTCTTGCGGCGGATCTTCTTGTCCTCCAGGTAGGCGTTGGCGAGGAAGACGAACTCCAGCGGCGCGACCGGGCACTTGATCGGCATGTCGGTGATGTGGACGACAAGGCGTCCGCCCCTGAAGCGTCGCATGGCCTCTTGCAGGCGGCTGGCGGCCTCCAGGTCGTAGAAGTGGTGGATGCTGACGCCGACCTCCGGGCCGTCGCCGCCGGCCGTCGCCTCCGGCCGCGGCTGGACGCCGGTGGCGATGATGAGCGTGTCGTACTCCAGCGCGTTGCCGTTGTTGAGGTGGACCAGCCGCGCGTCGGCGTCCACGCTGTCGACGCCGCAGAGCACGAGGTCTACCCCGTCGGGGACGAACGCGTGCCGCGCCCGCACGATCTGGCGGGGCGCCAACTGCCCGAAGGGCAGGAAGAGGTAGCCGGGCTGGTAGTGGTGCTGGTCGTCCTGGTCGACGACCGTGAGCGCGAGTTCGTCGGCGGAGTACTTGGCGCGAAGCTTGTTCGCCACCATCGTCCCCGCGGTCCCGCCGCCCAGGATGATGAGCCGGTGCATGGTGTTCCCCTTCGTTGCGGATCTCTTGCCACGATACCCCGCGGGGTATGGCTTCGCCAGGGGGCGGAGGGCTTTTCTCCGACAATGTGTAGGAGTGATAGTCCGTCGGCGCGAGGACGCCTGAGGCGCGCGCCTGAGCGAGCGGCCCGGGTGAAAAAGTGTCTCAGGCACTAGAAAGTGTTCCCCACTGCTGGCGCCTGGCCCGGCCCGGGACCTACCCTGGCCACGATCCACCGTGGATCGCAGCGCCACCCGGGCCGCCCGCGGTGCTGCGCAGGGTAGGGAGCACCATGATGAGCGAGACCACCACCACCCTCACGCGGGCCCAGCGCCTGGACCGGCTTCCCTTCACGGCGCGGCATGGACGCCTCCTTCTCGGCTCGGGCATCGGGTGGGCCCTGGACGCGATGGACGTCGGCTTGATCTCCTTCGTGATGGCGGCCCTGGCCGTCCAATGGCAGCTCAGCCCCACCACGCTCAGCTTCATCGGGTCCATCGGCTTCGTGGGCATGGCGCTGGGTGCCAGCCTCGGCGGCCTGCTGGCCGACCGGCTCGGACGCCGCCAGGTCTTCGCCCTCACGCTGTTGGTGTATGGCATCGCCACCGGCGCGTCCGCCCTGGTCGCCTCCGTCGGGGCCCTGATCGCGCTGCGGTTCCTGGTCGGTCTCGGGCTCGGCGCCGAACTGCCGGTGGCGTCCACGCTCGTCAGCGAGTACGCGCCCAAGAAAATTCGGGGTCGCGTCATCGTCGCCCTTGAGGCTTTCTGGGCGGTGGGTTGGATCATGGCGGCCCTGCTGGGCTACCTGCTCGTGCCGGCGAGCCCCGACGGCTGGCGGTGGGCGCTCGCGGTGGGCATCGTCCCGACGCTGTACGCGCTCGTCGTCCGCTACGGGCTGCCCGAGTCGGTCCGGTTCCTCGAGACCAAGGGTCGCTTCGACGAAGCCGAGGCGTCCGTGCGCGCCTTCGAGGAGTCCGCTGGCGTGGCGCCGAGCCCGAGCCCGGACGTCGTCCCGGTCAAGCAGGAGGGCAAGGACTCGATCTGGAGCCCCGCCCTTCGGACCCGCACCATCGCGCTGTGGACCATCTGGTTCTGCATCAACCTGTCCTACTACGGCGCATTCATCTGGATCCCCAGCCTGCTGGTCCAGCGCGGCTTCCCCCTAGTCCGCAGCTTCCAGTTCACCCTCATCATCACCCTCGCCCAGCTGCCCGGCTACGCGGTCGCCGCGTGGCTGATCGAGAAATGGGGGCGCCGCCTCACGCTGGCCACGTTCCTCGCCGGGTCGGCGGTGGCTGCCGCGGCGTACGGCCTGGCCAACACCGACGCCACGATCCTGCTCGCAGGCTGCCTTCTGTCCTTCTTCAACCTCGGTGCCTGGGGCGCGCTGTACGCCGTGGGCCCCGAGCTCTACCCCACGACCATCCGCGGCACCGGCACGGGGGCGGCCGCCGCCTTCGGCCGAATCGCCTCCATCATCGCGCCGCTGATCGTGCCAGTGCTGATGGGGGCCGGGGGGATGGTGATGCTCTTCGGAGTCTTCGGCGCCGCGTTTGCCCTTGCCGCGGGAGCCGCCCTCGCACTGCCCGAGCACAGAGGCGTCCCGCTCGACGAGGCCTGAGCCGAGCCGCGGCAGCTCCTCGGTGGGCCGCGGGGACGCCGGACCGGTCGGAAGGGCAACCTCTGCGGAAACCGGCTCGCCTGAGGGAGGCGTGCCGTAGCCTGAGCCGAAAGGTCCCCGCGCCCGGGGACAGTCACCAACCCTAGGAAGGGCCCATGAACGCGCTGACGTGGACCGATCTTGACTCCAAGGCGGTCGACACCGCCCGTGTGCTGGCGGCGGACGCCGTCGAGAAGGTGGGCAACGGTCACCCGGGTACTGCGATCTCACTGGCGCCGATCGCGTACCTGCTCTACCAGAAGGTCATGAACGGCGATCCGCGCGATCACCGCTGGCTCGGCCGTGACCGGTTCGTGCTTTCTGCCGGCCACAGCTCGATGACGCAGTACGCCCAGCTGTTCCTCGCCGGCTATGGCCTCGAGATCGATGACATCGCCGGCCTGCGGACCTGGGGGTCCCTGACTCCCGGCCACCCCGAGTTCGGGCTCACCGACGGCATCGAGTGCACCACCGGACCGCTCGGCGCCGGCGTTGCGAACGCGGTCGGGTTCGCGATGTCCGCACGCCGAAGCCGCGAACTGTTCGATCCGCAGGCACCCCCGGCGAATCCGTGTTCGACCACTTCGTGTACTGCATCGCCGGTGACGGCTGCATGCAGGAGGGGGTCTCGAGCGAGGCGTCCTCGTTGGCAGCCACGCAGAACCTCGGCAACCTCATCCTGTTCTACGACGACAACAGGATCTCCATCGAGGGCGACACCAAGATCGCGTTCTCCGAGGACGTCCAGGCGCGCTACGACGCCTACGGCTGGCACACCCAGCACGTCGACTTCACCAACGGGTTCACC
>JBKHWW010000017.1:0-10472 GCA_046566345.1 Actinomycetes bacterium | reverse complement strand
CGTCATCGACCGCCGCGAACCCCGCGTCCCGCTGCAGACCGGCCTCCTGCGCGGCGGCGACGTAGCGGCGGGCCGTCTTGCGGTCCACCCCCGCCCGCTCGGCGGCCGTCCGCAGCCCGACGCCCTCGAGCCACCCGCGGAGCACTTCCCTGACCTCAACCACACTGACCTCCCTGAATCCCACGCCCGTAGACCTCCGTACCGGTGACACCGACACGGCGATCCAACGAGCTGACCCAGGACCCACGGACAAGACACGCCGGGTGGTCCCATGACTGGCAATCCAAGTGGTCCCATGAACCTGGCAGAAAACCCGCTACCCCGGTCCCATGCTCATGGCAGGCGACACTCGGCTCGGCCGCCGACCTGGCAGGCCTGGACCGGCTGAACAAAACGCGGGGGCAACGTGGGCAACAAACCCGGTAAGAACATGGATGGGAGTTGAGTGTTTCCCCTAGTGGAGCTAAGGGGATTCGAACCCCTGACCTTCTCATTGCGAACGAGACGCGCTACCAACTGCGCCATAGCCCCATGCTCGATGAGCGAGAATACTCTACCACGCAGCCCTGGAGCGGCCACAACTCGGGTGGGTCTAGGGCGACGTACGGCCACGAAAGCGGCCCTGACACGGACCAACACAGCCCATGTATCAGGACCACGCACTGGCGGCTCCTGCCCACGTGGACTTGAATGGGGTCATGCACGGCAGCAGACCACCCGACGCGTCGGCGTCCGGCGCTTCGACGTGGGATGTGGCAGCAGACGCACACGCCCGGTGGCGCACCGGTGACGGTGCGGCGCTCGACGAGCTCGTTCGCGCGCTCACCCCCATCCTGTGGCAGGCGGCACGCAGCTACGGGCTGTCAGAGGACGCGGCGCGCGACGTCGTCCAGAACGCGTGGCTGAGCATGGTGCGCACCTCGCAGCAGGTCCGCGACTCTCAAGCGATCGGGGGGTGGCTGCTCACCACCACCCGACGGCTGGCCTGGCGGTCGACGCAGACCCGCGAGATCCCGGTCGACGAATGGACGCATCCGATGCCCGACCGCTCCCCCACACCTGAAGACGCCACCATCGCCGGTATCGAGGCCCGCACGCTGTGGCGTGCCGTCGCAGAACTCGACGAGCGGTGCCGACGCCTCCTGCGCATCATCGCCTTCGATGACCGCCCCGACTACGCCGCGCTCTCCGCCGAGACCGGCATGCCCATAGGCAGCATCGGCCCCACCCGCCGCCGCTGTCTGGACAAGCTCCGCCGCAGCCTCGAAGGAACGCCGACATGAATACACGCGAAGCGCCCCAAACCCCCCGCGACCCTCTGCTGGACGCCGTCCGCGATGCCTGGACGGCGTGGGATCCGGCACCGGCCGACCTCGTCGACACGGTGCTCATCGCCCTCGCCATGGATGACCTGGACACCGAGTACGAACTACTCACGCTGGTCAGCCGGCACGACCACCTCGCCGGCACGCGCAGCGACAGCACCGACGAACGCGTCCTCATCGAGTTTCGCTCCAAGGACCTGTCCGTGCTCGTTCGCCTGAGCCGAGACCCCTCCGGCGCCCACCGCATCGACGGCTGGGTGACGCCGGCGTCCGGGGGCACCGTGAGCATTCTGCAAGAAGAGGACCTGACCACCATCCCCCTCGATCCAAACGGGCGTTTCGACGTGCCGATGGTCAAGCAGGGGCTGACGCGGCTGGTGGTTCAGCCCGAGTCCATCGCGCAAACACCCTTCGACGGGGAGTTCCGCACCACCCTCTTCGAGATCTGAGGCCCGCATGCCCACCCCCTTCGACCGCGAGCCCGCCCTGCCCAACTCGCGTGCGCTGAACCGCCTGCACGCGCGCGTGCTCGACCCGCTGCGTGACATCCTGCTGCCCGGCCAGAACCTGCGCCGCACCGCGTACGTCCCCGACTCGCTGCTCGCGCGCTGCGACGACGCGGACGCCCTCGCGCCGGTCGATGAGGTGTGCCAGTCCCAGGGGTGGCGACTGCGCGCCGCTCGCGAGGAGCTACCGGCGTGGCGCAGCACCGTCCGGGTGTCGCTGGCCCCCAGCGAGGGCTCTATCGTCGGGGCGCCCGACGCGTGGGCACTGTTGCAGCGGACCCGCCTGACCGACCCCGACCTGGCCGGACGCCTCGGGCTCAACCACGTCCTCACCTCGGCACCGTTCACCGAGTCTGCCCCGTTCACGGAGTCTGCCCCCTTCACCGAGTCTGCGCCGTTTACCGAGTCCGCGCCCGTCGCCGCGTACGCCCGGCCTGGTGGTGGCGGACGCCAACCGGTGTCCTACATCGGCCCTCCGCCTGCGCGCCGCCAGGTGAGCGGCCGGCGTCCCGTGGTGGCGGTGCTCGATTCAGGCTGCGGATCGCACCCGTGGCTCACGACGCAGGACGACGTAGACCGCTCCGAAGCCGTCGTGCTCACCGACGTCACCCTCGACGGCCGCATCATCGGTCTCGACCCGACGACGAGCCCCGACGTCGACCCCGATCAGGTGGGCCCGCTCGACGGCGTGCTGGACACCTACTCAGGCCACGGTACCTTCAGCGTCGGCCTCGTCCACCAGGCCGCCCCCGACGCCCAGATCGCCTCGTGGCGCATCCTGCCGCCTGAGGGTGCGATGGCCGAGCAGGAGCTCGTCGAGGCTCTCGACGACCTCGCCGAACTCGTCCGCCGCCACGACAACGGTGACAGCGGCGGCCAGGCGATCGACGTGGTCAGCTTGTCCGTTGGCTACTACCACGAGCTCCCCGAGGACCCCCTCTTCGACGCCCCCCTGTGGGCCAGCATCGCCCGGCTGGCCGATCTCGGGGTGATCGTGGTGTGCGCGGCCGGCAACGACTCCACGTCACGCCCCCGCTACCCCGCCGCCTTCGCGCCGTGGGACAACGGCGCCGGCCCCGTCACGTGGGACGGCTCGCGTCCGCCTCTGGTCAGCGTGGGGGCCCTCAACCCCAACGGCACCTACGACGCCCTGTTCAACAATGTCGGCCCCTGGGTCCGCGCCTACGCGCCGGGGGCCGCTGTGCTCAGCACCATGCCGACGAACTTCCAGGGCGGGCTTGAGCCGCGTGCCCGCCTGATGGCGGGCAACCGGCGCCGCGCCGCGATCGACCCCGACGACTATTCCGGCGGCTTCGCCTTGTGGAGTGGCACGTCGTTCGCCGCTCCGATCGTCGCCGGGCGGATCGCCGCGGCGATGGCGTCCGGCGCCGACGACCCTGACCTGCGGCGCACCCAGGCCGTGGGGGTGGTCGCGAAGGTGACCGGGGTCCTGTCACAGTAGGGGGGTGCTCACCCCGGAGGAATTGCACGCGCGGGCGCGCACGGCCACCAACGCCGGCCGTCACGTCCACGCCGCCACGCTCCTTCGGCGGGCGCTGACCCTTCCGTGCGAGACGCCGCTCCGGGCCCGCCTGCTCACCACGCTGGCGTACGCCGAGGTCGAGTTGGGCCACCTCGAGCTGGCGGAGTCCCTGTGTGACGAGGCCCTCGCCCTCGGCGGCCTCGACGCCGAGACCCGCGGCGTCATTCATGGCCAGCGCGGCGTCGTGGCGCTCCGGCGGGGCAACCGAGACCGCGCGCTGGCCGACTTCGGGGCGGCTATCCGCTCCCTCGCCAAAGACCACGCCGCCCTCGGCCGCAACCTCCTGAACCGCGGCAACCTCTACCTGGAGACCGGACACGCTCGCCGAGCGTTGGCCGACTTCGAGCGCGCCGTGGTGGAGTCCGAGTTCGCCGGGCCCGATGCCGCGGGGCAGGCGGCGAAGGCCCGCCACAACGCCGGTTACGCGCACTTCCTCCTCGGCGACATCGTTCGCGCCCTCCGCGCCATGGACACCGTCTCCGAGTACCTGTCGAAGCAGTCCCACACCTCGCTGGCCGTCTGCCTGCAGGACAGAGCCGAGGTACTGGCGGCGGCCGGGCTGATCACCCAGGCGGTCGCCGATCTGCGGCGCGCCATCGAGGAGTTCCACGCCGGAGGAGCGCGGCGGGCGGAGGCGTCCGCCATGCTCGTGCTGGCCCGGCTGCTCATCACCGAAGACCCCGAGGCCGGGCTGGCGCTGGCCCGCCGGGCCTCGCGCAGGTTCACAGCGATGGGCGCCGACCTCGCCCGGCTCAGCGCCGAGGCCGTGGTCGCCATCTCCCTGCGCGCGGCGGGTCGCACGACCGTTCCCGAGGCCGAGGCCCTGGCGATGGAGTTGCGGCAGCGGGGCCTGCACGACGACGCCGACCAGCTCACGGTCGCCGCCTGCGGCTGGCTGGTTGCGAACGGACGCCTCGACGAGGCGCGTACCGTCCCGCTGCCGAGGTCGGCGCCGCTTCGCACCCGCCTGTGGACGGCCTACGTCGCCGCCACGCGGGACGCGGCCCTCGGCCGGCGGGCTCGCGCCCTTGACCGGCTGCGCCACGCGCTCGATTCGGCGCACTCCCTCAAGGCTTCCCTCGGCTCGCTCGAACTGCAGACCTCGAGCACGCGCGGGCTGGCCACGGTCGGCCAGTTCGGGCTCACCCTCGCGCTGCAACGGCGCAACCCTGAGCTCGTGCTCGAGTGGTCAGAGCGCGCGCGGGCGGCGTCCTCGCGGGTGATGGCGGTGCGACCGCCCGACGACGCAGAGCAGGCCGCCGACCTGGCCGAGCTGCGGTCCCTGGTCCTCTTCGGCGGCGACCCGGCGCGCCAACGCGTCCTGCGCCAGCGGATCCGCGAGCGGGCCTGGCGTGACCACGGCTCCGGCGCGACCCAGCCCGTGGCGTCGCTGGCCGACACCACCGCGGCGCTCGGCCGCCGCGACGCGGTGCTGGTCGCGCTGGTCGCCAACGCCGAGTCCGTCAACGCCCTGGTGGCGGACGCCGCCGGCGCTGCCGTGATCGAGGTCGCGCCGCTGGATGCCGTCACGACGCTCCTCGGCGGGCTCCCGGCCGACCTCGACGTCACCGCCACCGATCTCCCGTCACACCTGGCCCGCACCGTCCGCGCCGGCCTCGACGCCCGGCTGGGCGCGCTGGACGAGTTGTTGCTCCGCCCGCTCGCGGAGCGCATCGCCGGGCGTCGGGTGGTGCTCACCCCATCCGGGATCTTCGCGCACCTGCCCTGGCCGCTGCTAGCGACGCTGTCGGGCGTCCCGGTCACCGTCGCGAGCAGCGCGACCGCATGGGTGGCGGCGACGGCCTCCCCGTCCGGGCCCCTGCGGCGTCCGACGTTCCTGGCCGGTCCCCGGCTGCGCCGCGCCGAAGAAGAGGTGGCCGCCTGCGCGGCGCACTGGCCGGAGGCCGCCGTCCTCGCCGGCGAGGACGCCACCGTGGGTGCGGCCTTCGACGTCGCCGAGCGGACCGACGTCTTCCACGTGGCCGCCCACGGCCACCACCACGCTGAAAACCCGCTGTTCAGCCACGTCGAGCTCTTGGAGGGCCCCGTCTTCGGCTACGAACTCAGCCGCATCAGCGCGCTGCCTCCGGTGGTCATCCTCTCCTCATGCGACCTCGGCACCCGCACCAGCAGCGACGACCCGTTGGGCCTGGTCACCGCCCTGCTGCACGGCGGCGTCCAGACGGTGCTCGCCTCTCCGGCCGCCCTCTCCGATCACGCCGCCAGCCGCCTGATGCCCGACCTGCACGCCCGGCTCGCCGCAGGAACCTCGCCAGCGGACGCCTTGGCGGGCAGCGTGGCGGCGTTCGGCCCGGACGCCCCGCCTCTGGTGTGTTTCGGCGCGGGCTGGTGAGGGGCTACTCGCCCGACACCCGGCGGAACCCGTCCCACGCGTCCTCCTCGGCGGACGCCGCACCGTCGGGCAGGTCGGCGGTCACGGGGACGGTGGAGCGCCGCGGGAGGGGCGCGGACAGGTCAATGGTGCGGACTGTCCGCGGCGCGAGGGGACGACTCACGTAGGTGGGGGCGGTGACCGGGATCGGATCCCACAGCGACCCCGTGGCCTCGACCGGCGCTGTCAGTTCGACTGAGTGCTGGTTCTTGTCCTCGGCGTCGTCGACCACGGCGATGGGGACGGTCTGCTCGTCAACGGAGTCGCCGCCGCGGATGACCCGCGCGCGGGCGTCCAAGCTGCGGCGCATGGTGCGCACCGAGAAGCGCGCCACGACCAGGAAGAGGGCGGCCAGCCCCAGTGGGGCGGCCAGCGTCCACCAGGAGATCAACGCGAGGCCCGCGAGGACGCCGACCACCGCCGCGACGATCAGCAGGAACAGCAACACGGTCCGGCGTCGCCGCGCCGCGCTGCGGTCCAGTGCGGCGAGCTCGCGGAGGGCGGCGCGACGGTTCAGCGGGGTCGAGACGACCGCCGTGCCGTTCTCGGCCGTGTCCAGGCCGGTCCCGCGGCGGACGATGGTGACGGTCGCCGAGAACGGCTCCCCGGGCTCGACCTCGTCGGTGAGGCCGCTCTCTTTGCGGTTGAGGAACAGGGGCACCAGGTAGATCAGCCAGAACGCCGCCAGCGCGCCGAAGATCAGACCAGTGGGGCTCATGCGTTCGACCCTAGGGGAGGCCGTTCCTCGCCCGGGCGAGGACGCGCCGCGAGGCGTCCGATGAGACCCTCCTGCCCGACCTCTTCGGCGTGGAGGGCGAAGACGAGGTGGTCGCGCCAAGCGCCGTCCACGTGCATGTACGCGGGCCGGAGGCCCTCGCACCGGAATCCGAGCTTCTCGACCACCCGCAGCGAGTTGTGGTTCTCGGGGCGGATCGCCACCTCGAGCCGGTGCAAGGCCATCGGACCGAACAGGTGGTCCCCCGCCATTGCCAGCGCGGTCGGCGCAATGCCCCGCCCCGCGAGCTCACGGTCGACCCAGTAGCCGGCCATGGCCCAGCGCGCCGACCCGTAGGCGATGCCCGAGACCGTCATCTGGCCGACCAGACGCGGCGGTCCGTCGTCATCGTGCCAGGTGATCAGCCACGGCAGCGACCGTCCGGCCCGGGCGTCGGCGGCGAAGGCGCGCACCATGCGGGGGAACGTCACGCCCTCACCGGCCGCCTCGGGAGGCGAAGTGGCGTCCCAGGGTGACGTCCACGCCGCGTTGCGGGCGCGGATGCCGAACCACTCGGGCTCGTCCCGCAGGCGAATCGGGCGCAGGCCCACCCGCCCGTGGCGGAGGGTCACGGGCCAGCGTCGCGGCCCGAATACCCTCACTGCCCCAGCGAAGGTGCGACGCGCGCGTCGTCGAGCACGATGCACTCGAGCACGCTGTCGGCGTCCGCGCCGGCCCACGTCTCGGGCACGACGGCCAGCACGTTGGCCTGCGCGAGATGCCAGGCCAGCTCGGAGTCGACCGTTGCCACCGGACGAAGAGACCCGTCGTCGAAGAGGACGGCCGGCAGGAACTGGGTCGCTCCCTCCGCCGTCTCCACGCGCTGGGTCAGGCGGCCCTGGACGCGCTGGGCGGCGAGCGGATCAACGTCGTTGAGTTTGTTGATCACGGGGCGCACCAGCGCCTGATAGGCAACGTACGCACTCACCACACCCGAGGGCAGGATGACCATAGGCGTCTTGCCGGCCCCCAGCGAGGCGTACCCGACGCGGGTCTCGCGGTTGATCGCCACCGTGGCCTCGTCGAGGTCGCCCAGGCCGGAGGCGACCTCGCGGATCAGCTCACCCCCGCCCGCCACCACGATGAGGTCGGCACGGATCTGCTGGTCGGCGATCGCGGTGCGCACGGACGCCGCGTCCGGGCCGACGATGCCCAGCGGGTACACGGTTGCGCCGTCGTTGCGGGCCGCCGCGGTGATGAGCGCGGTCGCGGCGTCGTACCGCTGCTGCGGACGGGTCAGCGGCTGGCCGGGTGCGACCAGAGTCTCGCCCACCGTGAACACGACCACGCGCGGGCGCGGGCGAACCAGGACCTTGTCGAGCCCGACCTCGGCGAGCACCGCGACCGACCTCGGGGTGAGCACATCGCCGGCGCTCAGCAGCGGCGTCCCGTCGGCGAGTTCGGAGCCTGCCCGGCGCAGGTTCTGATAGAGCCGCATCTCGACGCCGATGCGCACGTAGCCGTTGGCGATGGGCTGGCCCTGATCGGCGGGTACGACGGCGTCCACCCCTTCGGGGACGATCGCGCCCTCCTCGATCTGCACGGCCGCGCCCGAGACCAGCGGGCGACCCGGGCCGTCCGAGGCGCTGATGGTGTCGACGACGTAGAGCGAGACCGGCGACTCGGCGGTGGCCCCCACCAGGTCGGAACCGCGGACGCCCCAGCCCCCCACCCTCGCCGTGGTCACCAGCGGCAGGTCGAGGTCGGAGGTGATGTCTTCGCACAGGACAAGGCCCGGCACATCCCAGATCTGCATCCCGAAGGGGCGCATCGCCTCGACCTGGTCGAGCAGGAACGCGCGCTGCTCCTCCAGGGTCCGGCGGACCAGCGGCTGGTCAGGCACGATGACCTCCGAGACGGGCGGGGAGTCGTCGATGACATCAGCGTCGGTGTTGCGTCCAAAAAGGGCCATGAAACTAAGATAGGCGAATGTGGCCGACCACCCCGGGAGCCGGCGCGCGAGCGTCGCAAAGTGGTCTAGGGGCGGCCGACGCCAAGGCACGGCTCCGCGCGCGCGTGCTCGCGGCGCGGGCGTCCGACCCCCATCGAGCGGACGCCGACGCTGCCCGCCTGCCCCGGCTCCTGCAGGCGTGCGCGGCGCACCGAACAGTCGCCTGCTACGTGTCCGTCGCGCCGGAACCCGACACGAGGGCACTCCTGGCCGCCCTGTCGGACGCCGGCGTCCGGCTGCTGCTGCCGGTGCTGACGGGCCGGCGGACTCCGGGTTGGGCCTGGTACACCGGTCCCGGGACGCTGGTGCCGGGTTGGCGCGACATCCCGCAACCGGACGCCCCCGCCCTCGGCCCGGAGGCTCTAGCGGCGTGCACGTTCGTGTGGGTGTCGGCGCTTCAGGTGAGCGCGGAGGGCTACCGCCTGGGCACCGGAGGCGGCTGGTACGACCGGGCCCTGCGCAACGCCGCGTCGGACGCCGTGGTCGGCACCCTGGTGAACGACCCCGAAGTCGTCGCCGAGGTCCCGGTCGAGCCGTGGGACGTGCCGGTCAACGTGGTCGTCACCCCGACCCGCACGCTCCTGACGGCGTGGCCCCGGTTGCCACGGGAATAGCGGACACGCCGACTCACGTTAAGATGGCCGTCGCCCGAGTCCTGCTTGCGAGGAGCCCGATGCCCACCTATCAGTACCGTTGCACCGACTGCGCCGGCGAGCTCGAGATCGTCCAGAAGTTCACGGACGCCTCGCTCACCGAGTGCCCCTCCTGCGACGGCGACCTGCGCAAGGTCTTCAACGCGGTGGGCGTCGTGTTCAAGGGCTCCGGCTTCTACGCCACCGACAGCCGCGCCAAGCCCAAGCAGGCCGCCGCCGGCACGTCAGGCGCGTCGTCCTCGGACGCCTCGGGGCCCACGACGTCCGGCTCGACGGCCTCCTCACCAGCTCCGAAGAAGGAGCCCTCCGCAGCCTGAGCCGATCGCGCGCCGGCGTCAGGGGCCGCGTGACAGGCGCTGCCTAACGTAGGGGCGTGACCCTACGACCTGCGCCCGTGTCCTGGCGCCGCTTCCTCTACTTCCGCCGCCGCCCCCTTGCGGCCGCGTTCACCTTCCTGGCCGTGCTCGCCTCGCTGTCAGCTCTCACCCCGGAACGCGATCAGGGGGTTGCCGTGCTGGCGGCCTCATCCGAACTGCCGGCGGGCACGACGCTGACCCGCGACCACCTCGCCGAGGTCGTCCTCCCGGCCGACGCCGTTCCCGAGGGGGCGGCACGGGCGGCGTCCGACCTAGTGGGTCGCACGTTGGGCGCTCCGGTGACGCGCAACACGCCGCTCACGACCTCATCGGTGGCGTCCGGGGAGCGTCTCGCCCAGCCGGGGTACGTGGTGGTCGCGCTCCCCCTGCCCAACGACGCGCTCGCCCCCCTGATCGGGCCTGGCTCCCGGCTCGACCTGATCGACTCGGCCGGCGAGGCGGTGGCCACAGACGTGCGGGTGATTGCCTCGCCGGACGCCGCCCCCGGCCTGGGGCTCGCTACGTCGGACCGGGCCGCGCTCGTCGAGGTGCCGCCCGCGGTCGCGCTGCGCATCGCGGCCGGTCAGTCTGGCGGGTTCACCATCGCCCTCCGCTGATGCGTCGCTGCAACACGATGTCCGCACCTTGGAGAATTCTCGATAGGGTCGAGCTTGGGTAGCCGCACGCCCCAACCAGGCACTACCCGTACGAGAGGGAATTGTTGTAATGAAGGGTTTCAAAGACTTCCTGATGCAGGGCAACCTCATCGACCTGGCCGTGGCCGTCATCATCGGCGCCGCGTTCGGCGATGTGGTCAAGGCCTTCACCCAGATCATCATGGATTTCGTCGGCCTCTTCGGTGGTCAGCCCGACTTCAGCCAGGTCACCATCCCGGCTCTGGGCATCAACGTGGGCGTCTTCATCACCGCGCTGGTGTCGTTCGTCATGATCGCCGGCATCATCTACTTCCT
>JBKHWW010000016.1:0-7565 GCA_046566345.1 Actinomycetes bacterium | reverse complement strand
ACGTCGTCCTGCACCAGGCGCTGGGACAGGATGATCGCGTCCTCGTAGTTGTGGCCCTCCCACGGCATGAACGCCACCAGCAGGTTCCGGCCCAGGGCCATCTCGCCGTTGTCGGTGCACGCGCCGTCGGCCAGGGGGGTGCCGACCTCGACCCGTTCCCCGTCCATGACCAGGGGGCGCTGGTTGATGCAGGTGGTCTGGTTGGAGCGCACGAACTTGCTCAGCCGGTAGCTGGACTGCGTGCCGTCGTCGTTCATCACGTCGATGATGTCTCCGGCGACGCTGGTCACCACGCCCGCCTTTGCGGCCACGGTCACCTCGCCCGCGTCGACGGCCCCGCGATACTCCATGCCGGTGCCGACGAAGGGTGCCTCGTTGCGCAGAAGCGGCACGGCCTGACGCTGCATGTTCGCGCCCATGAGCGCGCGGCTGGCGTCGTCGTGCTCGAGGAACGGGATCAGCGCCGTGGCCACCGACACCATCTGGCGGGGTGACACGTCCATGTAGTGCACCTCGGAGGCCGGGACCTCGTCGGCGTCGCCGTGCTTGACCCGGACCAGCACGCGGTCCTCGACGAAGCGGCCCTCGCTGTTGAGCTTGGCGTTCGCCTGCGCGACGATGTAGCGGTCCTCCTCGTCAGCGGTCAGGTAGTCGATCTGATCGGTGACGTGGCCGTCGACGACCTTGCGGTAGGGCGTCTCGATGAAGCCGAACGCGTTGACGCGTGCGAAGGAGGCCAGCGACCCGATCAGGCCGATGTTGGGGCCTTCGGGGGTCTCGATCGGACACATGCGGCCGTAGTGCGAGGGGTGCACGTCGCGGACCTCCATGCCCGCACGGTCGCGTGACAGGCCACCCGGGCCGAGCGCCGACAGGCGCCGCTTGTGCGTCAGGCCCGAGAGCGGGTTGTTCTGGTCCATGAACTGCGACAGCTGCGAGGTGCCGAAGAACTCCTTCAGCGCCGCCACCACAGGACGGATGTTGATCAGGGTCTGCGGCGTGATGGCCTCGATGTCCTGGGTCGTCATCCGGTCGCGGACCGTGCGCTCGAGGCGTCCGAGCCCGATGCGCAGCTGGTTCTGGATCAGCTCGCCGACCGTGCGCAGGCGACGGTTGCCGAAGTGATCGATGTCGTCGGTCTCGATCGGCTGCTCGTTGAGGGTCTCCTCACCGGCGTGCAGCGCGACCACGTAGCGGATCGCGGTGACGATGTCTTCCATCGTCAGCACCTGCTTGTCGAACGGCTGCTCCAGCCCCAGCTTCTTGTTGATCTTGTAGCGACCCACCTTGGCCAGGTCGTAGCGCTTGGGGTTGAAGTAGTAGTTCTCGAGCATTGCCTGCGCGGCCTCGCGGGTGGGCGGCTCGCCCGGGCGCAGCTTGCGGTACAGATCGAGCAGGGCCTCGTCGGTGTTCGCCGTGTTGTCCTTCTCGAGGGTCAGGCGCATCGACTCGTACTGGCCGAACTCCTCCAGGATCTGCTCGTTGGTCCAGCCGAGAGCCTTGAGCAACACGGTGACGTTCTGCTTGCGCTTGCGGTCCACGCGGACGCCGACCATGTCGCGCTTGTCGACCTCGAACTCCAGCCACGCGCCGCGGCTCGGGATCACCTTGCAGGTGAAGACGTCCTTGTCGGACGTCTTGTCAGGGGTCTGCTCGAAGTAAACGCCCGGGCTGCGCACCAGTTGGCTGACCACAACGCGCTCGGTGCCGTTGATCACGAACGTGCCCTGCGGGGTCATCAGCGGGAAATCGCCCATGAACACCGTCTGGCTCTTGATCTCGCCGGTCTCGTTGTTCACGAACTCCGCGGTCACGAACAGGGGGGCCGCGTAGGTGACGTCGCGGTCCTTGCACTCCTCGACGGTGTACTTGGGGTCCTCGAACCGGTGGTCTCGGAAGCTGAGCGACATCGTCTCGGAGAGATCTTCGATCGGAGATATCTCTTCGAAGATCTCCTCCAGTCCGGATTTGGTGTTGATGTCCGTCCGCCCTTGGGAGAGCGCATCGGCGACCCGCTGGCGCCACCCGTCGTTGCCGACGAGCCAGTCGAAAGAGTCGAGCTGCAGATCAAGGAGGTTCGGGACTTCCATGGGCTCGTGGATCTTCGCGAACGAGATCCGGCCACTGGTGGAAACGACGTTGGTGTTCTTCGACGCAGTGCGCGAGACGGCCAAGACTATGGTCCTTCCAAAAGAATCCCGGCAGGGAGGTTCTTTGCATGCGAAACGCCCCGTGTCAAGTTCACGGGTCGTCAAATGGGGCAAAACCTGATCCTAGCCTGCTGCCTGAACGGACGCAAGTCGACCCCAGCGCCGGTAGCCTCCAGGGCCCCATCGCCCTGCGCGCGTCGCAACGCGAGCAGCTTAGCCCCCGCAGGCGCCCGCCAACAGGGGGACCCGCGGCCGGGGCGTCAGAGGCCCGCCCAGGGCGTCAGCGGCCGGGGCGTCCTCCGGGGCCTTGACCGCCCGCCGTCCCCCCGGCGGTGGCCTGACCGGCGGTCACGGTCGTGGTGGCGCCGTCGACGCTGACCGCGTACTGAGCGCCGGCGTCCACCGCCTCGGAGGAGTAGACCAGGTTCGCGAAGCCCTTGGACGCCTCGAACTCGTACAGCACCGTGTTGCCGGCCAGCACCTGGACCGTGGAGCCGGAACGCCCGGTCACGGACGCCTGCAGCCACCCCTGCGCCGAAGCGGCGTCGGGTGTCTCCGCCATGCCGGCAGACCCCACCGCGACGAGGGTGCCGCCGCTGATGGTGAAGGTGCCGTTCACGTCGAGGGCGCCGTTGCCGTTGCTGGTCGGCCCGTGAACGATCACGGTGCCGCCGGTGATGGAGGCGTCCCCGTTGGAATCGAATCCGTCGCCATCCGACTCGAGCACGAGGGTGCCCCCGCTGACGACGACCTGCCCGTCGATCACGCCGCCCATGCCTCCCCCGCCGCCCACCGTGGTGGCGCCGTCGGAGTTGGACACGTTGAGGGCATCGTCGGAGCTGGTGATCGTCGTGTCGCCACCGCTGATGGCGATGTCGGCCGACTCCATCCCCTCGGTGGATTCGGTCACCGTCACCGACCCGCCCGAAATCGAGAGGCTGGTTTCGGCGTGAACCGCGTCGTCACCGCTGGCCAGGGTGATCGCGCCGTCGTTGATCGAGGCCACTGCGTCGGAGTGGAAGGCGTCGTCTGCGGCGTCCAGGGTGATCGTGCCGCCGCCGACGACCAAGTTGACCCCGGCCTTGAGCCCCTTGGCGGATGCGTCGGACGCCAGCGCGGCGCCCGCTCCCCCTCCCGTGGTGCCCGTGATCGCCCCGCCGGAGATGACGACGTCGGTGCTGGCCACGAGGCCATCACCGTCCGCGCCCAGGCGGAGGGAGCCGGCGGACACCGCGATCCAGCCGGAGCTCGCCTCAGTGTCGTTGTCGGACTTGATCCCGTCGCCGCCGGCGGTGACGTCGAGGCTGCCGCCCGCAATGTCCACGTGATCCTTGCCGCGGACGCCGTCGTCGTCGGCGTCCACGGTGATCTGGCCGCCGGTGATGGCGAGCCCGTCCTTGCTCGCGATGCCGTCGAGGGACGGCGCGGTGACCGTCAGGCTGCCAGCGCCACCGATGGTCAGGTCGGCCATCGAGAAGAGTGCCGCGTTGGGGGCGTCTTCACTGGTGGTATCAGCGAAGGACGCCGCGCTGGTCAGCGCGTTCACGGTGCCCTCGGCCAGCACAACAATCGCTTCGTCGGCGTCGGCGACCGTGATCGCGGCCCCGGTGTCGGACTTGATGGACGCCCCGGCGAGCACGATGCGGACGTGGCCCTCGGCTGCCGACGCGACGACGACCTGGCCTTCGAGGACGCCGCTGAGCACGTAGGTGCCGGGGGAAGTGATCGTGACGGTCGAGCCGACGACTTCAACCCCAGCACCGGACGCCGTCGTCGCGCTCCCTGACAGGGTGACCTGGATGGCGTCGGCCGCGTCCCACTCGGTCGAGCCCGGCCGCGACGACGAGTTCTCGGCGAGGGCCTCGGCGACGGTGACGCCGGGGGTTCCCGTGTCGGCCGCCGAACTGGTCGTCGTGGTGGTCGAAGAGGTGGCGCCGACGGCGGTGCAACCGGTGATCAGGGCGGCGACGGCCGCGGCGGCGATGGAGTTGACGAGGCGGGACGAGCGAGGCATGAGGGATCTCCTGCGTGATGGGTGAGTGAGTCGTGGGCTGGTCAGGAGGCCAGGAGGCGGTGCCAGCGGTTACGGGGCAGCGCGGGATCGAGCAGCGCCAGCCCGACGGCGTACTTCGAGAGCGGGCATGGGCGATGGCCCAGCCGCCACAGGATCCGGTCAAGCGCGCTGGCGCCGGAACCGGACTTGGTCTCCAGCACGACCCGGTCCGACCACGATGCGTGGGCGGACCCAACGGCGTCCGACCAGGCGAGGCCGAAGTCGAGCGTCGCCCGGCTCGGCGTGCCTGGGAGCAAAAGGGTCGCCCGGCGGTAGCGGGTGTGCAGGCTGGGGAACAGGGCGCCCGCGTCGAGTGCGATGCCGACCGACGCGAGGCTGGCTTCGATGAAGTCGCGCCCCAACACGCCGAGATCGGCGCCGTCGCGCCAAGGCAGGCGCTCCTTCACCGTCGCCGAACCCCGGCGTGTCTTCACCTCCAGGAACGAGGTCGCCGAGTCGACGTAGGTCCTCGTGCGGACCTTCCAGCGTCGGCGCCGGCGGTGCGCCGCGTCGCGGTAGGAGTCCAGGCCCGGTGTATCGAGGTAGGTGGAGTCGTAGGTCGGCGTCCGTTCCCCAGCCACGACCAGGGCGCGGGTGCCCCTGGGCAGCTGGTCGAGCACGGCGTCCGCCTGGGGCTGCGTGAGCAGGTACTTGCGGTCGACCCGGGTGAGCAGGGCGGCGGCGGCGTTGAGCTCGGCGAGGTCGACGACGGGCAGTGCGGCCAGATGCGCACGTGCGAGGATGGTCATCGGGCCACCTCCGCCACTGCGTCGGCGCGCGCTACTGCGTGGCGCGTAACGGCCCGGCCGTGCGTCCTGAACCGGACGTCCACCGTGGTGGTGTCGTTGGCGAGGTCCAGCTTGACGACCTGGTGGCTCAGGACGCGGGCGCCCAGCCGCCGTTCCAGTTCGGCCACCAGGGCAATGTCGTCCGCGACAGCGCGATCCAGGACCAGAAGCTGCCGGGACCAGCCGCGCAGGACGAGCGGGTGGTCGGCGAGGAACAGGGTCGCCACGACGGTCCCCATCAGCGCAGCCGAGATGCCCAGGTCGCTGCCCAGTCCGCCGATGAGGCCCAGAGCCAGTGCCGCGAAGTAGTAGGCCACCTCGTGCTGAGCCAGTTCGTCGGATCGCAGCCGGATGATCGACAGGACGCCGAACAGCCCCAGGCCGAGCCCGGCGCCGACGGCGCTGGAGAGCAGCACCGAGCTGACCGCCATGACCCCCAGGTTCACGCCGACGTAGGCGACCAAGAGGTCTCGCCGGTGGTGGCGCGGGAAGTAGATGCCGACGGCGAGGACCAGGATGGCCACGACGTCGAGGACGAAGAGCGAAGCGGTGTCGGTCACGGGTGACTCCTTGTGAATTCGTGTGTGACACCATTGCGCCGGATCACCCTGTGCGATATCTGTGCCGCCCCGGGGCCGCGCCTGTGATCTAGCGCGGCCACGGCGCGTGGGAGCTGGGGCTGGGCGGCGGCTTGGCTTCCCCACCAGCGCGAGGCGGGGGGCGAACCCGGACATGCAGAACGGCGGGCCCCACGGGGGCCCGCCGTTCTGGCAATTCAGCGTTCGGTCACTTGACGGTGACGGTGGCGCCAGCAGCCTCGAGCTGGTCCTTCGCCTTGGCGGCCGCGTCGCGGGCCACCTTCTCCAGCACAGCCTTCGGCGCGGCCTCGACGAGGTCCTTGGCCTCCTTGAGGCCCAGCGACGTGAGCGCACGCACCTCCTTGATGACCTGGATCTTCTTCTCGCCGGCGGACTCGAGGATCACGTCGACCTCGTTGGACTCCTCCTCGACCTCGGGGGCGTCGCCCCCTCCTGCCGGGGCGGCCGCGGCTGCCACGGCCACGGGTGCGGCCGCGGTGACGCCGAAGGCGTCCTCGAACTGCTTGACGAACTCGGAGAGCTCGATCAGGGTCATCTCCTTGAATGCGTCAAGGAGCTCGTCGTTGGTGAGCTTCGCCATGGGGCGTTCCTTTCAATTACTCCGCGGCCTGCGCCGCGTCGTCCTCTGCCTCGGCAGCGGGCGCTGCCTCGGGTGCCGAGGCAGCCTCGGCGGTGTCGGGCTTCTGGTCGGCATCGGGGGCGGCCTGTCCGGCGCCGCCGATGAGAGACGGGTTCTCCTCGGCAGCGCGCTCCAGCGCACCCAGGGCACGAGCTGCCTGGTTGAGCGGAGCGGCAATGAGGTAGACGGCCCTGCTCAGGTTCGCCTGCATGGCACCAGCCAGCTTGGCGAGCAGGACCTCGCGTGACTCGAGGTCGGCGAGCTTCTTTACTGCGTCGGCGCCCAGGACACGACCGTCCATGACGCCACCCTTGATGACCAGAAGCGGGTGGTCCTTCGCGAAATCGCGCAGACCCTTCGCCACGGTGGCTACGTCACCGCGGATGAATGCGATCGCCGTTGGGCCGGTGAGGTGATCCTCGAGGCCTTGGATGCCCGCTTCGCGGGCGGCGATCTGGGTCAGAGTGTTCTTCGCGACGGCGTACGTGGCATCGTCACCGAGAGCCCTGCGGAGGTCCTTCAGGCTCTTCACGGTGAGACCGCGGTATTCGGTCAGTACGGCTGCGGTGGAGGAGGTGAAGGCGTCCTTCAGCTCCTCGACGGCGGCTGCCTTGTCCGGCCTCGCCATGGGTCTCCTTCCCACTTCGTGTGTGTCAGACCCAAGACATGAAAAAACCCCGGGTGCGCGGCACCACGGGGCGAAGGCTGGAGCAGCCAACGGGATCGTGACACCTGCGCGGGATTTGCGTCGCCCCGAAGAGGGCGACAACCAGCGGTCTTCGGCTCGACCCATGTTAGCGGAGCGGAAGGCGTCGCCCAAATCGAGGACGCCGCGGCCGGCGGCGAGCGCCTAGTGTGTGGGTGGGTGTGGGTGTGCCCCCCAAAAGCTCCTCCCGCGGAGGGGGGGGTTTTGGGGGGCACATCATCCACCACACGTTTCCCGGGCCCCCACAAGGGTGGGGGTGGGGGTGGTGTGTTCGGCGGTGTCCTACTCTCCCACACCCTGGCGGGTGCAGTACCATCGGCGCTGTAAGGCTTAGCTTCCGGGTTCGGAATGGGACCGGGCGTTTCCCTTACGCAATGACCACCGAAACAATCATGAAATTTTTCGTCCCACACCCGCAGGCGTGGGGGACAACAACCAAACCACAACAGTTTGTTGTTTCAGATATCGTATAGTGGACGCAAACCAGCAGTATCAAGTCATCTTTACCCGCACTCAAGGCGTTGTGGGTGTGACAAGCCCTCGGCCTATTAGTACCAGTCAGCTCCACACATTACTATGCTTCCACGCCTGGCCTATCAACCCCATGATCTCTAGGGGGCCTTACCCACTCAAGGTGGTGAGAGTCCTCA
>JBKHWW010000015.1:0-12007 GCA_046566345.1 Actinomycetes bacterium | reverse complement strand
ACGAGGTGATCTCGTGGCTCACCGGGTACGACACCGCCGGGCTGGAGCAAGCCGTCGACCGCGAGGTGGACCTGGAGACCTTCTTCGCCGAGGCCCCCGATTTCAACCCGGACGCGTCCCTCATCACCGGTGTCATCTGCGGCCAGAGGGTGGAACAGATCGAGGACCCCCTGATGCAGAAGATCCGCTACCTCGACAAACTCGTCGACGAAGTCGCCCGCGGTAAGAAGATGTCAGCAATCCTGCGAGGGAGTCCGCGTGCGGCCGAGCCTTGAGCCGGGGGCCTAGGCCGACTCTGATTCGCGGCCGCGACCGCCGCGGCGCCGGCGCCTGCGCGGCGCGTCGCCCTCGCCGGGCTCCGCGGACCGGTGGTGGGTCACGGCCGACTCGGCGTCCGGGGAGTTCTGGGGGTCGGTACCCGGACCCTCGGCGGCCGGACGTTCGGCGTCCGACCCGACCACGTGGCCGTTGTGGAGCCGGCGTCGTGAGCGCTCGCGGCGCGGACGCTCCTCGCGCGGCTTGCGTTCGCGCGGAGCGACGGGCTCAGGGCGCTGCTCGCGCAAGCGTCCCTTGGTGCCGTGTGGGATCTGCAGGTCGTCGTAGAGGTGGGCGCTGGTGGAGTAGGTCTCAGGGGGCTCGGGGAAGTCGAGGTCGAGCGCCTTGTTGATCACCTTCCAGCGGGTCACGTCGGCCCAGTCGACGAGGGTCACCGCGACCCCCTTCGCGCCGGCGCGACCGGTGCGGCCGATGCGGTGCACGTAGGTCTTCTCGTCGTCGGGGCACTCGTAGTTGATGACGTGGGTGATGTCGGCCACGTCGATCCCGCGCGCGGCGACGTCGGTGGCCACCAAGACCTTGACGCGATCCTCGCGGAACCTGCTGAGCGCCTTCTCGCGCATCACCTGGGAGAGGTCGCCGTGGATACTCGTCGCCGAGAAGCCACGGTCGGCCAGATCGTCGGCCAACCGTTGTGCGGCGCGCTTGGTGCGGGTGAAGACCATCACCTTGCCTGCGTGGTCGGCCTGGAGGATGCGGCTGACGATCTCGGGCTTGTCCAGGTCGTGGGCCTGGTACACGTACTGGGTGGTGTCGGGCACGGTGGTGCGCGCATCGTGCGCTTCGGCCCGGATGTTGACCGGCTGCGTCAGGTGGCTGCGCGACAGCGACACGATCGCGCTCGGCATGGTGGCCGAGAACAGCAGCGTCTGCCGGGACGCGGGCGTGCGGGCGATCAGGCGCTCCACGTCGGGGAGGAAGCCCAGGTCGAGCATCTCATCGGCTTCGTCGAGAACCAGGACCTTCACGTGGCTGAGGTCAAGGGTGCGGCGGTTGGCCAGGTCGAGGAGTCGTCCGGGGGTGCCCACCACCACGTCGACGCCGGACGCCAGCGCCTCGAGCTGCGGCTCGTACCCGACCCCGCCGTAGACGGTCAGGATCCGCGCGTGACGCACCAGCGAGGCGTCGATCAGGTCGCCGGTGATCTGGAGGGCGAGTTCGCGGGTCGGGGTCATCACCAGGGCCTGGGGCTTGCCAGGGTGTTGCAGCGTGGCGTAGTCGGGATCGGACTCGACGATCACCCGCTCCAGGAGGCTGATGCCGAAGGCCAGCGTCTTGCCGGTGCCCGTGCGGGCCTGGCCGATCATGTCGGTGCCGCTCATCGCGATGGGCAGCGACATCGTCTGGATCGGGAACGGGTGCGTGATGCCCTTGCGGGCCAGCGATTCGACGATCTCGGGGCGGACGCCGAGGTCGGCGAAGGTGGGCTTGTGTTCTTCTGCCTGGGGCAGGGGCGTCTCGGTCAGCGTGGTGCCTTACTCTTCACCGACACGGGTGCCGGCAGCGGGACCCGCCGGACAGCGCGACGCGCGTGGGGCGCACGGCGGCGGGAACGCACGAAAGTGTGCGTGCCCGCCCATGGTAGCGCTCAGTCGTTGAGGGCGCCGAAACCGACCGGGCGAGCGTTCTCGGTTCCCAGGTCGATGTAGGCCACCTGGGCCGCCGGGATGAGCACCTTGCGGCCCTTGTCGTCGGTCAGGCTGAAGATGCCGTTGCTGGCCAGCGCCTCGGCCAACGCGGCCTCGATGTTCTCTGCTGACGTCTTCGTCTCGACCGCCACCTCGCGCGGCACGTCACGGATCCCGACTTTCACTTCCATGCTGTCCTCCTCAGGCTCGCGCTCACCCTACCCGCGGCCTCGGACAGACCCCGAGGGTCTTCGCCGGAGGCGAACGTTGGGCGCGGCGCCGGAGGCGAACGGTGGGCGCGGCGCCGGCGAACGGGCGGGGCGCCGGAGGCGAACGGTGGGCGCGGCGCCGGAGGCGAACGAGGTGGGGACGCCGCAGGAATGTCGGTGCAGTGTGCTGGGATGGTCGGCATGGGAAACGTGGTGGCCGAGGCGACCGGTCCCGTGCTCGTGCTGGGCGGCGCGGGCACGGGCATGACGTCGTTGCTCGTCGACGCGGTTGCTGAGCGTATTCGGTCGGGGGAGCGGCCCGCCCTGGTGTTCGCCGCCACCCGCCAGGCGGCGTCCGAACTCCGCGACCGCATCGTCCGGGCCGCCGGGCGTACCACGCTGGCGCCGCAGGTCATGACGATTCACGCCTTCTGCCTGGCGCTGGTGAGGCGCTGGGCCGACGTCGAAGACACGACCCCGGTGCTGCTGACGGCGCCCGAGCAAGAGTTCCGCATCCGTGAGCTGCTGCGCGGCTGGCACGAGCCCTGGCCGGCGGAGCTCGACGCGGCGGTCGCCACGCGCGCGTTTGCACATCAGGTGCGGGCGGTGTTGGCCCGCGCTCGGCAGCTCGGCCTTGACCCTGTCGACGTCGAGGCGTTCGGCCGGTCCGCCGGCGAGCCTGGCTGGGTCGCCCTGGGCAGGTTCATGGGCGAGTACCTCGATGTGCTCGACCACGAGGGTCGCCTCGACTATGCCGAGGTGGTTCACCGGGCCCGTCTGCTGCTGGAGCGAGGCGATGTGTTGGCGGCCGTCAGGTCCACGTTCGGTGCGGTCTACGTCGACGACTGGTGCGAGCTCGATCCCGCTCAGATCGCGCTCGTCCGTGCCCTGGTTCCCGACGGCGTCCCTGTCGTGGCCTTGGCCGATCCCGACACCTCCATCTATCGGTTTCGCGGCGCCCACCCGCGGGCGGCGTCGGAGTTCGTGCGGCAGTTCTCCGGAGGGGCGGCTCCCCCGGTCGTCCGCGTGCTCGACGTCGCGTGGCGGCACGGGAGTGTCCAGCTGGGCGCGATGGCGTGCGTGGCCAGGCGGCTTGGGGTCGCCTCGACCGACCTCGCCTCAGCGCAGGCCTACCGCTCGACCCGGCCAGCGGGCCAGGGCCGCGTTCAGGTGCTCACGTTCCCCGACGAGGCCACACAGGCGCGGCACATCGCTGCTGAGCTGCGCGCTGCACACCTCGACCACGGCATGCCGTGGGGCGAGATGGCCGTGCTGGTGCGGTCGGGGCGGTCGCAGATCCCTCCGCTGGCGCGGGCGCTGGTCAACGACGGCATCCCGGTGGAGGTGGCCGGCGACGAGATCGGCCTGGCCAGCGAGCTCGCCGTCCGGCCGCTGCTGTTGGGGCTTGAGGTCGCCGGCCGTGGGGGTGCGCCGGACGCCGACGAAGCGACCCGGCTGCTCATGTCGGGTTGGGGAGGGTTCGACGCAGTCTCCCTGCGCACGCTCGGGCGCTTGGTCCGCGGCGCTGATCCGAGTGTGGGCGGCACCCCCTCGGCCACGCTCATCGCCGAGGCGCTGGGGGGGCGGCGTGAGGTCCCACCCGCGGTGTCCGAGCTCGCCCAGCGGCGCGACCTCCTCGCGGCAGCGGCCGCCCAGGTCGCTGCCGGCGCGCGTCCCGACGAGGTGCTGTGGGGGCTGTGGGAGGGCACCGACTGGCCCGACCGGCTGCGCGCCGAATGCTTGCGCGGGGGCGACGGAGCGCCGCGTGCGAGCCGCGATCTGGACGCCGTGGGTGCCCTTTTCCAACTCGCGCACGAGTCGTCGGCGCCCAGCGGTGCCGCCGGCGTCCAGTGGTTCCTCGCCGAAGTCGCTCAGCAGCAGATTCCCGCGGACAGCCAGCGGGAGTCCGCGGTGTCGGGCCGCGGCGTCCGCGTGCTCACCGCACACCGCGCCAAGGGCCGCCATTGGGGGCTCGTGGTGGTCGCGGGCGTGCAAGAGGGCGTCTGGCCAGACGTGCGGCGGCGCGGTTCCTTGTTCGATGCGGAGCGCCTCGGCAGCCACGGCCTGGGTGAGCCGGTGTTGACGCGGGAGCTGGTCGCCAGCGAGCGCCGCCTGTTCCTCCTGGCCTGCTCGCGGGCGCAGGGACGCCTGCTGGTCACGGCGGTCGAGGGCACCGAGGGCGAAGAGGACCGGCCGTCCCGCTTCCTGACCGAGTTGGGCCTGCCGGCGCGCCACGTCATCGACGTCCCGCCGCGCCTTCACACCCTGCGCGCCCTGGTGGCCGAGCTGCGCCGCGTGGCACAGGACGACGAGGAGTCGCCCGGCCTCCGTGCCGCGGCCGCGCTCCGGCTGGGCCGCCTCGCCGACGCGACGGATGCCGACGGCCGCGCGCTTGCGCCGGACGCCGACCCGTCCCGCTGGTGGGGTCTGGTCGAGCCGACCAGCACGGCAGCGCCCCCGCCGCACCAGGCGACCCTCGAGCTGAGCCCCAGCCAGGTCGAGTCGGTGCTCACGTGTCCGCGGAAGTACTTTTTGAGCCGCGAAGTGAAGGCCGAACCGCCGCGCAGCAGCACCACGATCCTGGGGTCGGTGATCCACGCGGTGGCCGAGAGGGCCGCTTCTGGCGAGCTGACGCACGCGACGGCCTCCGAGTTGCTCGACCAGGTGTGGGCCGACATCCCGTTCCCGGCGGCCTGGCTGTCAGCGTCTGAACGGGCCGAGGCGGACGCCGCCGTCGAGCGGTTCCTGGCCTGGCAGTCGGGCCACGAGCACGCCGACGTGGTCGGGGTCGAGGTCCCGTTCCGAGCGGCCGTCGACGTGGAGGGCGCGACCGTGGTGCTGAAGGGCACCATCGACCGCCTCGAGCGCACCGGCTCGGGCGATCTGCGCGTCGTGGACTTCAAGACCGGGCGGAGCCGGCCCACTCAGGCTGAGGCGGCGGCGATGCCGCAGGTCGGTGTGTACCAGCTGGCCGTCGAGGCGGGCGCTTTCGGTGAGGTCGCCCCCGGCGCCCGCAGCGCCGGCGCGAGTCTGGTCTACCTCCGCCACGACGACTCGCCCGGGTGGCCCAAGGAGTTCCGCCAGCCGTCCCTGGTCGAAAAGCCGCACCTCGGCGACGATCCGACCGAGCAGCGCCACCCCACCTGGGTGCACCACCAGGTGGCGCAGGCGCGCGCGGTCCTGGTCAGCGGTTCCTACGATGCGAGGCCCGGCGGGCACTGCCAGTGGTGCGCCGTCCGGTCCAGTTGCCCGGCCCGGAGCGGACAGGTGATTTGACGTGGCGCGCTTCACTAACCCCGCCCACGTGTCCGAGGCACTGGGCATCGCCTTCTCTGAGCAGCAGTTGGCCGCGATCACCGCGCCCCTGGCGCCCGGGGTGATCATCGCCGGCGCGGGTTCGGGCAAGACGGCCGTGATGGCCGCCCGCGTGGTCTGGCTGGTGGGCACGGGCGCGGTCCTGCCCGAGCAGGTGCTGGGCCTCACTTTCACCCGCAAAGCGGCCGCCGAGCTGAGCGCGCGGGTGCGCGGGGCTCTGGCCAGGGCGGGGGTCATCGACACGGCGGGCCTCGATGACGCCGGCGAGCAACTGGTGATGACCTACGACGCGTTCGCGGCTCGGATTGTGGCCGATCACGGACTTCGCATCGGCGTCGACGGTGAGGCCCGGATGCTCACCGGCGCTGCGCGGTTCAGGATCGCCTCCCGGATCGTGGCCGCGGCACCTGGGCCTTTCCGCGAGCTGGCTCGGCTCCGCCCCGACTCGGTAACGGACAAGGTGCTGGCCCTCGACAGCGAGCTCGCCTCGCATCTGGTTGCCACCGACGCGGTGATCGAGCACACCGAGCAGTTTCTGTCTGAGGTGGAGCACTCGCCTCGTTCGCGCACCCGCGACCTGTACGCCTCGCTGAAGCGGGCGGCCGCAGCCGCTGCCGAGCGCGTCGAAGTGGCCACGCTGGTCGACGACTACCAGCGGCTCAAACGCTCGTTGGGCGCGGTGGAGTTCGCCGACCAAATGGGGGTGGCCGCCGAGCTCGCCCGCCGGGTCCCGGCCGTGTCGCACACGCTCCGCCGCCAGTTCGCCGTGGTCCTCCTCGACGAGTACCAGGACACCTCCAGCGCGCAGGCGGAGCTGCTCCGGGCGCTGTTTTCGGGCGACGACCCGACGACCGGGCGCGGGCATCCCGTCACCGCCGTGGGCGACCCGTGCCAGGCCATCTACGGGTGGCGCGGCGCCGCGGCCGCCAACATCATCACGTTCGCCCAGACCTTCCCCGCGGCCGACGGCTCGCCCGCCGCCGCGTACTCGCTGACGGTGAACCGGCGCTCGGGGCAGCGCATCCTCGACGCCGCCAACGCGCTCAGCGCCCCTCTGCGGGCGGACGAAGAACTGCAGTGGGACGGCATCGACACCGACCTCGTCGCGCCCGAGGGCACTCCGCCGGGTGACATCCTTGTCCGCTCGTTCGACACGTGGCCCGACGAAGTCGCGTGGGTCGCCGACGATATCGCCGCAAGCCACGACAGCGGTCGGGCATCTCGCTGGTCCGACATCGCCGTGCTGGCCCGGCGCAACGCGCACATCCGGCCGCTGTACGCGGAGCTGATCGCCCGGGGTGTCCCGGTCGAGATCGTGGGTCTGGACGGTCTGCTCGGCGTGCCCGAAGTGGCCGACGTGGTCGCGGTCCTGCGCGTGCTCGGCGATGCCACGGCCAACCCCGACCTTGTGCGCGTGCTCACTGGGCCGCGCTGGGCGATCGGCCCCGCCGATCTGGCCGTGCTCGGTCGCCGGGCCCGCCGGCTGGCGGGCGACGGGTACAGCGATCGCGAACTGACGCCGGCAGAAGAGATCGCCGCCATCATCGACACCACCGAGTCGGCCCGCGCGCCCAGCTTGGTCGAGGCGCTCGCCGACCTCGGGGAAGGCCCTTATTCCTCCGAGGGTCGCCGTCGGCTCGAAGCCTGCGCCGCAGAGCTGTCGGTGCTGCGCGCGCACGTCGGGGGGCCGGTCACCGACCTCGTCCGCAGGGTCATCACCGCCCTGGGCCTCGAGGTCGAGTTGGCCCTGCGCGGGCCGGGCGGCACCCGCCAGCTCGACGCCTTCGTCGCGCAGGTCTCGGGCTACACCGATGTCGACGGAGACGGATCGCTGACGGGCCTGTTGGCCTGGCTGGCCGCCGAGGAGGATCGCGGCGTGGGCCTGGAGCAGGCGGTGCCCAGCGAATCCGATTCGGTCAAGCTGCTCACGATCCACAGGGCCAAGGGCCTGGAGTGGCGAGTCGTGTACCTTCCCGCGCTGGCTGACAAGGTGTTTCCCTCCGACCGCGTCCAGGGCAACTGGCTCACGCGCGCTGACGTCCTGCCCGCCGACCTGCGCGGGGACGCCGCCAACGTCCCGCAACTCGCCGACGTGACGGACCCCGCCACCAAGGACTACGACCGTGCCCTGCGGGAGGAGACGCGCCGCGGCGACGACCGTCTGGCCTACGTCGCAGTGACCCGCGCACGCCAGCACCTCATCGCGACCACCCACGCGTGGAGCGACCTGAAGAGACCGCGGGCGCAGTCGCCGTATCTGCGTGTGCTGACACGCTTCGCCGATGAGGTGCACGAGGCGGAGGTGTCGCCCGAGAACCCGCTCCTCACGGCCGACGCCGGGATCCCGTGGCCGGCCCCCCTGGACGCCGCCGCCCGGGCTCGGAGGATCGAGGCCGCAAAGGCCGTCGGGCTAGCGCGCCGCGGGCAGGCGTCCGAGCCCGACGGGCTGTTGCTCGACGAAGCGGCCGTCGTCGCGGGCTGGGACGCAGCGGCCGACCAGCTGGTCGCCGAGGCGCGGGCCAGGCGCGCCGGGGCGTCCGTGGCGCTGCCGCCGTACCTGTCGGCGACGGCGCTCATCGCGCTGGAGGCGGACCCCGAGGGTTATCTCGCCTCCCTGGCCCGTCCCATGCCCCAGGCTCCTCGCCGAGCCGCCAGGGTCGGTGAACTCTTCCATGCGTGGCTGGAGCGCCGCTTCGCCGCCCAGCCCCTGCTCGTCGACGACCCGCCCAACGACGAGCCGTCGGACGCCTCGCTGGCCCGGCTGACCGCCGCGTTCGAGTCCGGACCGTTCGCGCACCGGGTTCCGGTGGCGACCGAGGTCCCGTTCTCGCTCTTCCTGGGCGGCCAGGTGATCCGGGGCAGGATCGACGCCATCTTCGACGACGGCGTCGGCCTGCAGGTGGTCGACTGGAAGACAGGGTGGGCTCAGCGGGCCCATCCCCTGCAGTTGGCCATTTACCGGCTGGCGTGGGCAGAGCTCACAGGGGCGACCCTCGCCGACGTCGACGCGGTCTTCTATGACGTGCTCGCCGGCACCGTCGTCCGACCGTCACAGCTTCCCGACCGGGCCGGGCTGGAGCAGTTGGTGGGCAGGGTGTCCCCTGCTGGGTAGGTTGATGCCATGGAACCGTGGGTGCCGCAGAGCCGGCTGGACCGGGTGCCTGCGGCGCGCCAGGACGCGGTGTGGGTGGCGGCGCAGTGGGGCCACCCGGCCGGGCGCGTGGTGGGGGTGGACGACCGATCGAACATCTCCAGCGACGCCACCGGCGACGCTCTGAGATGGATCGCGCCGGGCGGGGACTACGACCCCGAGCACCACTACCTGGTGGGCACCGTCGCCGGAGAGCCCTGGTTCGCGGTGGCGGCCACGCCCCAGGGCCCGTCGGCGTCCCTCCGTCAGCTCGGCGCGGCGCTGCCCGAGACCGAGGCGGACATCGCGACCACGGCGGTGGCGCTGGTCAACTGGCACCGCGTGGCGCCTTACTGCGGCCGGTGCGGCACGCTCACGCAGGTCCGCGAGGGCGGCCATCTGCGCTGGTGCCCAGGGTGCGACCGGCAGCGGTTCCCGCGCACCGACCCGGCCGTGATCGTCGCGATCCTCGACGATGCCGGACGCCTCCTGCTCGGCCACCACGCGGGGTGGGAGCCGACCCGCGTGTCGATCCTCGCGGGGTTCGTCGAAGCCGGCGAGTCACTCGAGATGGCGGTCCACCGCGAGATGCTCGAGGAGTCGGGCCTCGCGCTGTCGCGGCTCCGGTACGTCGGCAGCCAGGCGTGGCCTTTCCCGCGCTCCCTGATGCTCGGCTTCGTCGCGCGCGCCCGCGGCTCCGAGATCCGGGTGGACGGTTCCGAGATCGAGTGGGCCGACTTCTACACGGTCAGCGAACTGGAGAGCCTGGTGGACGCCGGCTCGCTCACGCTGCCCATGCGTTCCTCCATCGCCTCCCGCATCATCACGGCCTGGCGCGAGGGGCGACTCAGCGTCTAGGCGTCCGACGCGTGCGAGTCGTGAACGGGGTTGGGAACCGCGCCGCCGTAGCGCCGGTCGCGCTGGGCGTACAGCTCGATGGCATGCCACAGGTCCCGTCGGTCGAAGTCAGGCCAGAGCCGGTCCAGGAACACCATCTCGGCGTAGGCGCTCTGCCAGAGCAGAAAGTTGGAAGTTCGCTGCTCACCTGAGCTGCGCACGAACAGGTCGACATCGGGGACGTCCGGGGCGTAGACGTGCGCGCGCAGGTGCCTCTCCGTGATGCGGTCGGGGTCCAGCCGGCCGGAGCGTACGTCCCGTGCCAGCGCGCGGACGGCGTCCAGGATCTCGGCGCGGCCACCGTAGTTCACGCAGAACTGAAGGGTGAGGGTCTCGTTGCGCCGGCTCATCTGCTCGGCGACCCTGAGTTCGCGGATCACGCTCTTCCACAGGCGGGGCTCGCGGCCCGCCCACACGATCCGGACGCCGAGGTCGTTGAGCTCGTCCCGGCGCCGGTGGATCACGTCCCGGTTGAAGCCCATCAGCCAGCGCACCTCGTCGGGCGAGCGCTTCCAGTTCTCCGTCGAGAAGGCATAGGCCGACAGGTAGCGCACGCCCACCTCCACGGCTCCGTGGATCACGTCCAGCAGGGACGCCTCGCCGCGGGCATGGCCCTCGGTCCGGGGGAGACCGCGCTGTTTGGCCCACCGTCCGTTGCCGTCCATCACGAGGGCTACGTGCCGGGGCACCAGCTTCGCGGGGATTTCCGGGGGTCGCGCGCCACTGGGATGCGGCGAGGGCGGTGTCGGGGTCACGCTCTGACCCTAACCCCGGGGGCAGCCTTGGCGCGCCGACCCGCAGACTCCGGCGCGGCACTCGCCCGCCCGGCGCCACGCGGTGGTACACAATGGCCGGCATGCACGCGTGGTTCGACATCTCGGCCGGGGTCGCCGGTGACATGCTGCTGGGCGCCCTGCTGGACGCCGGCGCGGACCCCGAGGCGGTGGTCGCCGCCGTCGAGCAGGTGGCCCCCGGCTCCATCCAGCTCGGAACGACCACCGTCACCCGCGGCGGGCAGCGCGCCACGAAGGCGCAAGTCGACGTGCTCGTCGAGGACCCGCCGCACCGCAGCTGGGCCACCATCAGACAGGCGCTGGAGACGCTGCCCCTGCACGCACAGACGCGGGCCTGGTCCCTGGCTGCGTTCGGCCGGCTGGCGGACGCCGAGGCTCGCGTCCACGGTGTCCCCCCCGACACCGTGCACTTCCACGAGGTGGGAGCGCTGGACTCGATCGCCGACGTGGTGGGGACCTGCGAGGCGTTGCGCTCCCTCGGGGTGACGAGCGTCTCCGCCTCCGCGGTCCGACTCGGCAGCGGTCGGGTGCGCGCCGCGCACGGGGACCTGCCGGTCCCTGTCCCCGCGGTGGCCGAGCTCGTTCGTGGCTGGCAGGTGTACGCGACGCCCGAATGGAACGGCGCGGGCGATGTCGATGACCACCCTCACGCTCCGCGCGAGAAGCACGAGCACGAACACGAACACGAGCACGAGAACGACCACGCCCCGCACGTCCACCGGCACGCCCCGCACGACAGCCCGGCGGAGAGAACGACCATCGGGACGGTCGGAGAACTGGCCACGCCTACGGGGCTGGCGCTGGTCAGGGCACTGGCGCAGGCGTGCGAGCCGCTGCCTGCGCTCGCGGTCGCCTCGGTCGGGATCGGTGCGGGTGGCCGCGATGTCGCCGGCTGGCCCAACATCGTCCGCGTGGTGCTGGGGGAGCACGCCGGCAGCGCCGGGGCGGCCGACCGGCCCCCGACGGAGCTGTCCGAGCTGATGGCGAACGTGGACGACCTTGACCCGCGGCTGTGGCCCGGCGTCCTGGACGCGCTGCTCGCGACGGGCGCGGTCGACGCGTGGCTGGTACCGATCCAGATGAAGAAGGGCAGACCCGCGTTCACCGTTCACGCCCTCGCCGACCCCCGCTCCCGCCCCGCGGTGATCAAGACTCTGCTCGAGCACACCACCACCCTCGGGGTCCGGGAGGTCGGCCTCACAAGGACGGTCGCCCAGCGGAGCTGGGTCGACGTCGATCTCGACGGGCACCCGCTCACTGTCAAGATCGGCGCCCGCGACGGGACGATCCTGCACGCGGCGGCCGAGTTCGACGCGCTGGCCGCCCTCGCGGCGTCCCTGGGGCGGCCTCAGGCCGAACTGGCACAGCGGGCGGCGTCCGCGATCGTCGTCGCTGGCCTCACGCCCGGTTCGCCCGTGCCCTCCTCGGCCCGCCCGACCCGCGGCTAGAGTGGCGCCACGATGACCCAGACCACCAGCTCTGCCCCGTTCGCCGACCTCCCCGACGCCGAGCGCGTCGACGCGCGGGCCGTCGCCGCACTCGTCGAGCCCTACCCGCGACTGGGGGTCGCCTACTCAGGCGGAGTCGACTCGGCCGTGCTCCTCGCCGTGGCCACCCGGGCGCTCGGGCGCGAGGGCACCGTTGGGCTCCTCGCGGTCTCGCCCTCGCTGGCCCGTGACGAACTCTCGCTTGCCCGCG
>JBKHWW010000014.1:0-8444 GCA_046566345.1 Actinomycetes bacterium | reverse complement strand
TGCACCCGAATCCTCGACAGCCGGCTCGGGTTCCATGACCGGCTCCGGCTCGGGCTCCGGTGCGATAATGATCGGCTCAGGCTCGGGCTCGGGTTCGATGACCGGCTCCGGCTCGGGCTCCGGTGCGATAATGATCGGCTCGGGCTCGGGTTCGACGATCGGCTCGGGCTCCGGCTCCGGCTCGGGCTCGGGTTCGACGATCGGCTCTGGCTCGGGCTCGGGTTCGACGATCGGCTCGGGCTCGGGCTCGGGTTCGATGACGGGCTCCGGCTCGGGTTCGATGACAAGCTCCGGCTCGGGCTCGGGTGAGATGACCGGCTCCGGCTCCGGCCTTACGGCGACCGGGGGCGCGACCACGGGTGCAGCGGGCTTGGGCATCGCCAGTGGCGCGCGGGTGGACGCCGCGAGGGCGTCGGCGTCCGACAGCGCGTCCCAGGAGGGGGAGGGGAGCGGGGATCGGGTGATCACCCCGCGGGCGCGGTCACGCGCATAGACCGGCGCCGGAACGTCGGCGTACAGTGCGGCTCCGCCCCCTTGGGCCCGCAGGGCGGACACCAGGGAGTGGAACTCGCGCAGCGTTCGCTCCGCGGCCTCCTCGTCGCCGGAGGCCCTCTCGATCTCGGCCCTCACCAGGGTCGCCCACGCCAGCGGCGCCTCCAGGCCTGCGGGACGGCGCAACGACGCGAACCGGTCCAACAACGAAGCGAGCGCCTCGGCGGCCTCGTCGTGCTCTTCGCGGCGCAGGAGCACGAAGGCCAGTTCGGTCACGGCGGCGAATTGCGCACCCAGGTGCGCCCCCGCGGTCGATTCGGACGCCGCGAGCTCTCCAGCCAAGGTGGCGGCCCGGCCCGCGGCGTCCCAAGCGTCGTCGAGCCGATCCAGCACGGCCAGGTCGTGCGCGAGATCGGCGTGAACGCGTGCGAGGGCGTCCTTCGCGGTGGCGCCGAGGACGCCGAGCCGATCGGACAACACCCCGGCCAGGGCCCGGCGCTCGGCGAGGCCGGCTTCCACCTGGCCTGAGGCGGTCAGGCGATCGGCGAGATCGCGGCGAGCCTCGACCAGGGGAGATAGCACGCGCTCCACCCAGGCATCAGGCACGCGCGAGCGGGCCTCCAGCACCGGCGCGGCCACGACGGCGGCGGCGTCCGCGGCGTCGCGCGTGGCGGACAGGGAGTCGGGCACGAGGCCCGCGGCCCAGCGTGTGTCGGCGACGAGGGTGAGCGAGTCGACGAGCGCAGCGGCGTCCTCGCCCCCGGCCAGGCCGCCTTCCCGGGCCCGGGAGAGGGCGGCGTCGGCGAACGCGTTGGCCGCCCGCAGATCGCCGACGGCAAATGCCCCGCGCGAGCGCGCTGTGAGGACCCAGCATGCCGTGCGCGCGCTCAGGTAGGGGACGAGGTCGACGTGCGGGAGCAGGCTGGCCCACCCGCGGAGGGCCTGGGCCATCTGGCCTGCCGCCTCCGCCTGGCCCACCCCTACCTGGACGAGCGCCAGATGTGCAGTGGCGGTCGCGAACCGCACGCCGTCGTCGACGGGGGTGAAGGGTCCTACCGCACCGTGCTCAGCCACGAGCTTGTTCGCGCGGGTCAGGGCGTCTTGGGCGTCGGGGGCTGCCTCACGGTAGTCGTGGCCGAGCAGGCGCAGCGCCGTCACGTCGAGGAGTGCGTCCACGAGCGGCTCCGCTTTCGACGGGTCTGAGGCGACCCATCCACGGAGCTTCTTCACCTGTGACGCGCACTCCTTCAACCGTCGCGCGTGCGGATCGACGGTGGGCTGTGCCATGCTTGCTCCCTGTAGCTCGGGCCGGTCGGGCGTCCTCGCGCCATCCTAGCGACGGAGGCGGGCGATACCGGGTGGGGTATCCTGTACCCGTGCGAGAGTGTTGCGCTCGCGTCCCGACCGAGGAGCCACCATGCAGATCGACCCGGCCGACCTGAAGTCTGTCGTCACGCGCCTGAAGCGCGCCCAGGGGCAGATCGGCGGGATCATCGCCATGATCGAGGCCGGCCGAGCCTGCGAGGACATCGTCACGCAGATGGCCGCGGTGTCGAAGGCGATCGACAGGGCCGGCTTCCTGACGATCTCCACGGGGCTGCGCCAATGCTTGGCCGATCCCGACCAGGACGCGATGGACGCGAAGGCGCTGGAGAAGCTCTTCCTCTCGCTGGCCTGATCGCGGCCCCGTGGAGCGTGTCAGGCGGTGGCGGTCTCCAGCTCCCGCTGCTGGGACGCTTGCCCGGCAGCCCACGTCTTGTAGCCCCCGTCGAGGTTGACGGCGTCCCGGCCCAACTGGCTGAGGATCCGGCATGCGGTGTGCCCGCGGATGCCGACGGCGCAGTGCACCACGAGGAGGCCGTCAGGAAGCTCGTCGATGCGGTCACGCAGCTCGTCGACCGGCAGCAGCACGGCCCCGGGGATTGCCCCGGCGGCGAACTCCCCCGGCGTGCGCACGTCCACCACGGTGGCGCCTCCTGCGACGGCGGCGTCCAGTTCGTGCCACTGGATCGACCTCGTCGTGCCCGAACGAAGGTTGTCCGCGACGTGGCCGAGCATGTTGACCGGGTCCTTGGCCGAGCCGAACGGGGGAGCGTACGCGAGCTCGAGCTCGGCCAGGTCGGACGCCGTCAGCCGGCCCGTGATCGCGGTGGCGATGACGTCGATGCGCTTGTCGACGCCTTCCCCGCCGACGCCCTGGGCGCCCAGGATCAGGTCGGTGTCGGGATCGACGAGAAGCTTGAGGGCCATCGTCTCCGACCCCGGGTAGTACCCGGCATGCGAGCCGGGGTGCGTGTGGATGGCCCGGTAGCGGCGTCCGGCGGCGCGCAGCCGCTTCTCGTTCCACCCCGTGGAGGCCACCGTGAGGTCGAACACCTTCACGATGGCCGTGCCCAGCACGGGTCGGTTCGAGGCGGGCAGCCCGGCGATGTGGTCGGCGACGCGGCGGCCGGCCAGGTTGGCGGTGTTGGCCAGCGGGACCAGGGTCGCGGACCCGTCGAGCGCGTCCACCTTCTCGGCGGCGTCCCCGATCGCGTAGATGTCGGGGTCGCTGGTGCGGTGGTGGTCGTCGACGGCGATGCCGCCCTTGTCGCCGATCGTCAGCCCCGCGTCCTGGGCCAGTGACGTCTCCGGGCGGACGCCGATCGCCGCCACCACGATGTCGGCCGCGATCTTCTCACCGTTGGACAGCGTCACCGAGGCGGGGCCGATCGCGGTGACGGACGCGCCCAGCCGCAGGTCGACGCCGGCGGCGCGCAGCGTGGCGTGGACGGGGGCCACCATCTCGGGGTCCAGGGGGGTCATCACCTGGGGCATGGCCTCGACCAGGCTGACCGTGAGGCCACGGTGGACGAGGTTCTCGGCGACCTCGAGGCCGATGAAGCCCCCGCCCACCACGACGGCGGTGGCGCGCGCACGCACGTTACCTTCCAGGACGTCGGCGTCCTCGGGGCTCACGAAGCCCTGAGAGTTGAGCGCGGCGGCGGCCGCGGTGTCCACGGCGGCGACCATCGCGTCAGTGTCCTCGATATCGCGCAAGGCCAGAGCGCGCTCGATGCCCGGAATGGGCGGCCGCACCGGACGCGCCCCTGGAGACAGGATGAGCTTGTCGAAATGCAGTTCGCTCTCGGTTCCGTCGCGCAGGTCGCGGACGAGCACGGTGCGCGCTGAGCGGTCGATGCGGACAGCCTCGGTCAGCACGCGCACGTCGAGCCGGAAGCGCGCGGCCAACGACTGCGGCGTCTGCAGCAATAGGGACTTCCGAGCGGGGATCACGCCACCGACGTGGTAGGGGAGTCCGCAGTTGGCGAACGAGACGTGGCCGCTGCGCTCGAGGACGATGATCTCGGCGTTCTCTTCGAGGCGCCGCAGCCGGGTGGCGGCGCTCATACCGCCCGCCACCCCTCCGATGATGATGATTCGCATGGATTTGAATATACCCCTGGGGGTATGGTTTGATCAAAGTGAGCTCGCCCGGCGAGCCGTCCCAGAACCGATGTGAGGAGATTCCCGATGTGCCGTCCCGTCACCTGCAAGCAGTGCGGTAAGACCACCTGGGCTGGCTGCGGTCAGCATGTTGCGCAGGTCAAGGCCTCCGTACCGTCCGGCCAGTGGTGCGGTCATGTTGCGGCGCCGGCGTCCTCCGGCGGGGGATTCTTCAGCAAGCTGCTCGGCTCCTGACCGCACCTGTCGCGTCACCCCGGGTGTCCCACTCAGGGGCCGCGGCGGACGCCGCAGCGCGCGCCGCGGCCGGGAGTGCCTCGATGATGCGCGTCAGGGCCTGCTCGTCGTGGGCCGCGGAGAGGAACCACGCCTCGAACACGCTGGGGGGGAGGGCGACGCCCGCATCCAGCATGGCGTGGAAGAACGGCGGGTACCGGAAGCCTTCGGCACCCCTGGCCTCGTCGTAGTCCCGGACGCCGTGCGCGGCCGCGTCCTCGCCGAAGAACACGCTGAACAGGCTGCCGGCGGTCTGGACGCGGTGCGGCACCCCGGCCTGCACGAGCGCGTCGCTGAGGGCCTCCTGCACCGCGTGTGAGGCGCGGTTCACGTGGGCGTAGACGGCCTCGTCGGCCAGCCGGAGCGTGGCGATGCCCGCGGCCGTGGCCAACGGGTTTCCCGACAGGGTGCCCGCTTGGTACACGGGTCCCACGGGCGCGAGCAAGTCCATCAGGGTCGCCGGCCCACCCAGAGCGGCCAGCGGCATGCCTCCGCCGACCACCTTGCCGAAGGTGACCAAGTCGGGGACGTAGGCCGGGTCCTCCACCCCCGCCTCGAGGCCCCACCACCCCGCCGGGCCGACCCGAAAGCCGGTCAGCACCTCGTCGAAGACCATCAGGGCGCCGTGCTCGCGGGTCAGTCGGCGGATCGTCGCGTTGAAGCCGGGGCCGGGGGGTACCACCCCCATGTTCGCTGGAGCGGCCTCGGTGATCACGCAGGCGATCTCGTCGCCCCGCGCCGCGAAGGCGGCCTCGAGCGCAGACACGTCGTTGTAGGGCAGCACCAGAGTGTCGGACGCCGCCGCGCGGGTCACGCCCGCCGAGCCCGGCAGCCCGGCCGTGGCCACCCCCGACCCGGCGGCGGCCAGCAGCGCGTCCGAGTGCCCGTGGTAGCAGCCGGCGAACTTCACGACAACGTCGCGCCCCGTCGCCCCCCCGCGCGACCCGGACCGCCGTCATCGTGGCCTCCGTTCCGGTGGACACGAACCGCACCTTCTGCGCGATCGGTACGCGGCCGCGAATCAGCTCGGCCAACTCCACCTCCGCGGTAGTGGGCGCGCCGAAGGACAGTCCGCGGCCGGCGGCATCGGTCACTGCTGCGACGACGTCGGGGTGCGCGTGCCCCAGAAGCGCCGGCCCCCAGGAGCAGACCAGGTCGACGTACGTGCGGTCCTCGATGTCGACCACGTGCGGGCCCTTGGACGCCTTGAGGAAGACCGGCGTGCCCCCGACGGACCCGAAGGCGCGCACCGGCGAGCTGACCCCTCCTGGGATCACCTCGCAGGCGTGGCGGTAGACGTCGTCCATCGAAAGGTGCGAGCTCATGCTCGGCTCCTCCAAGTTCGGTAGGTCGGGCAGATCAGGCTCACGTGCGTGCAGGAACTGAGTCGCCGCGGGCCAGAGCGGCGGCAAGGTCGAACTCGGCGTCTACGCTGGCGTCGGGCCGCTGGGTCGCCAAGGACACCCCCCAGGCGACGAGCAAGTTGACCAGGAAGCCGGGAAGGATCTCGTAGACCTCGAACAGGCCCCCCTCCATGGCGTTCCACACGAACACCGTGGCCGCGCCCGCCAGCATGCCGGCCAGGGCTCCGGGAGCGGTCAGGCGCCTCCAGTACAGGGACAAGATGACCGTCGGCCCGAATCCCGCGCCGAACCCGGCCCAGGCGAACGCGACCAGCCCGAGGATCGTGTGGGACCGCTGCACGGCGAGAAGGGCGGCGACGATCGACACCAGCAAGACCCCGGCCCGGCCCAGCCAGACGCCGCGGCGCGCGCTGATGTCACGGCCGGCGAAGGCGCGATACAGGTCCTCGACCAGCGCCGACGACGTGACCAGTAGCTGGGAGGAGATCGTGGACATGATCGCGGCGAGGATGGCGGCCAGCATGAAGCCGGCGATCAGCGGGTGGAAGAGCAGCTGGCCGAGGGTGATGAAGACGCCCTCGGGGTTGGGCAGACGGCCGGTGTCGTGCTGGTACACCGCGATGCCCACCAAGGCGGTCGCGGACGCGCCCAGGCACGAGGCGATCATCCAGCCGATACCGATGCGGCGTCCCGCCGTGGCCTCGGTCGGTGACGACAGGGCCATGAAACGCACGATGATATGGGGCTGGCCGAAGTACCCCAGCCCCCAGGCCAGGGCGGAGACGATGCCGATCGCCGTCCCGCCGAAGAGGGGGTCGAGCAGCTCGGGGTCGACGGCGTTGATGGCCTCGATCATGGCGACCGGGCCGCCGACGTGAGCTATGCCCACCAACGGCAGGATGACCAAGGCGAGCACCATCATCAGGCCCTGCACCACGTCGGTCCAGGAGACGGCGAGGAAGCCGCCCACCAGGGTGTACAGCACGGTGACGCCGGCGACCAGCAGCATGCCCGTCAGGTAGCCCCACCCGAAGGAGGCCTCGAAGAAGGTGCCGCCGGCGACCATCCCGGAGCTGACGTAGAGGGTGAAGAACACCAGGATGATCAGCCCCGCCACCAGCCTGATGGCGTAGTGGGAGCGCAGGCGAGCGCCCAGGAACGACGGGATCGTGATCGAGTTCTCGGCCACCTCGGTGTAGCTGCGCAGGCGAGGGGCCACGTACTTCCAGTTGAGCCAGGCGCCGACGGTGAGGCCGACCGCGATCCAGATTTCGACCAGGCCGGACAGGTACAGCGCACCCGGAAGGCCCATCAGCAGCCAGCCGGACATGTCGGCGGCTCCCGCAGACAGCGCGGACACGAACGGCGACAGCGTGCGTCCGCCGAGCATGTAGTCGTCGAGGTCGTTGGTGCGGCGGTTGGCCCAGAACCCGATGGCCACCATCGCCACCAGGTAGGCCACCATCGAGATCGCCTGCCAAGCAGCGGCGTTCATGTTCGTCTCCTTATGCCTCAGCGACCGACGAGCTCCAGCGCTCCGTAGGTCAGCACGATATCCGCGCCGGCGCGCACGATGCTGGTCACTGACTCGGCCAGGGCGGCTGCGCCGTCGATCCAGCCCCGCTCGGACGCGGCCGCGATCATCGCGTACTCACCGCTGACCTGGTAGGCGGCCACCGGCACATCAGACGCCGCGGCGACGTCGGAGAGCACGTCCAGGTAGTAGCCGGCCGGCTTTACCATCACCATGTCCGCGCCCTCGGCGAGGTCGAGCAGGGTCTCCCGGAGGCCTTCGCGGCGGTTCGCAGGATCCTGCTGGTACGTACGGCGGTCGCCGACCAAAGACGAGCCGACCGCCTCGCGGAACGGACCGTAGAACGAGGAGGCGTACTTGGCCGAGTAGGCCAGGATCGCCACGTCGTGGTGGCCCGCGGCGTCCAGGGCCTCCCTGATCGCTAGCACCTGGCCGTCCATCATTCCCGACGGGGCGACGACGTGCGCGCCGGCGTCCGCCTGGGCGACCGCGAGGTGAGCGTACGCGGCCAGCGTCGCGTCGTTGTCGACGCGGCCGCGGCCGTCGAGGACGCCGCAGTGTCCGTGGTCGGTGAACTCGTCGAGACAGGTGTCGGCCATCACGACGGTAGCGTCGCCGACCTCGGCGCGCACCGCGCGAACCGCCCGGTTGAGAATGCCCTCCGGGTCCGGGCCGGCCGAGCCGGACGCGTCCTTGTCGGAATCAGCGGGCACCCCGAAGAGCATCACGCCGCCTAGCCCCGCCTCGGCGACGGCGGACGCCTGGCGGCGGAGCGAGTCCACCGTGTGCTGCGTCACCCCAGGCAGCGAGGCGATCGGAGTGGGCTCCGCGATGCCGTCCCGCACGAACACCGGTAGGACCAACTGGCTGGGGTGCACTCGGGTCTCCCGAGCCAGGCGGCGCATCGCCGGCGTCGTCCGCAGCCGACGGGGACGAACGATCGGGTGCATCAGGTCTCCTCTCTGGCCGCTGGGGCCGACAGCGCCGCGGTCAGCGCTGCGACGATCCCCGGGCCGTCCTGGGTGGGCGCGATCGCGGCCACCTGCAACCCCAGCGTGGCGGACGCCGCAGCGCTGGGCTCGCCGAGCGCCACCACGGCCACGCCCGCCTCGGGGGCGCCCAGCAGGTCGACGACGGCCCGTGCGATGGAACCGGCGGTCAGCACGACCGCGTCGTACTCCGACCACGCCCGGACGCCGGGCACGTCGTCTACCGCCACGGTCGTGTAGGTCGGCACCACCTCGACCCGCCAGCCGTGCTCTTCCAGCCCGTCGGCGAGGCGAGGGCTGGCCAGCGCGGAGCAGGGGAGAAGGGCCGACGCGCCGTGCGGCTCC
>JBKHWW010000013.1:0-16969 GCA_046566345.1 Actinomycetes bacterium | reverse complement strand
GGGGAACTCACTCGCGGTTTCGGTGGCCAGGCTGGACAGCTGGGCCAGCTGCGTCAGCAGCGCCTGCTTGCGCTGACGGAGGTGACGGTTCTCGCGCTTGAGCTGCTCGTTGCGGGCGGCCAGTTCGGCGTCCGTCTCGGACAGCTTGATCTCGGCGTCGGTGCGGGCCTGGGAAACGATGCCGGCGGCGTCGGAGACCGCGCCGGCCTTGATCTGCTCGGCCTCGGCGTACGCGGCCTGCTGGCGGCCTCGCAGTTCTTCGGATGCGTGGGCCAGCGCGGCCAACAGCTCTTGGGAGCGGGCCACGGCCTGGGCGCTGGTGGCGTTGATCTCGTCGGTGCGCGCGACCTGCTCGGCGTGCAGGGCGGACAGGACCGCTTCGCGCTCCCTTTCCTGGGCGGCGCGCGCATCCGCGGCCTCGCGCTGGGCGGACTGCAGAATCGCCTCCGCCTCGCGGCGGGCTGCGTCGACGAGGGCGGACGCCGCGCGCTCGGCGTCGGCGATGACGGTGGCACGGTGGGCGTCGGCAGCGTCACGCAGGCCCAACGCCTCGGTGCGCGCTGCCTCGAGCTCGGACGCCGTCTGGCGCTCCAGATCGTTGCGCAGCACCCTGATGGACTCCAGACCTTCCTGGCGGGCGGCCTCGGCGACGTGGGCGGCGTCGTTGCGCGTCCGGTCGGCCTCGGCGCGGGCGTCCTCGATCATGGCCTGCGAGCGCGTCTGGGCCTTCTGCAGGATCTCGCCGGCCTGGGCCTCGGCGACCTTCAAGAGGTTGGCCGTGTGGGCGCCCAGCTTGCTGAAGTCGGTGTCGTCCACGCGCAGGTTGGCGGCGGTGAGCTCGCGCTGGACCTCGCGCATCTGGTGCTTGGCGAGCGAGAGCTGGCGCTCGAGGTCGCGGATGTAGTCGTCCACGGCCTTCTTGTCGTAACCGAGCATCGCGTTGGGGAACCCCCGGACGGCGCTGGCAGTCTCGTCGAACAGGTCCAACCCGTGTTGCTCTTGCTCTTGGGTCACCGGTGCATCCTTTCGGGCAAACGCTCATGTCGCGATGCGTCGAATGCTACCCCCGGTGCGCGGCCGACCGGGCAGCGACAGGCCCGCCCGACGCGATTCGGGCGGGCCTCTCGCAGGGCCTCAGTGGCTGGCGTTCGGGTTGGGCTCGACCAGCTCCAGCAGGACCCCGCCGGTGCTCTTGGGGTGGGCGAACTGGATGCGGGATCCGCCCGTGCCGATCTTCGGCTCGTCGTAGAGCAGCGTCACTCCGCGCTCGCGGAGCGTGGCGCACACGGCGTCCATGTCCTTGACCCGGTAGGCGAGCTGCTGGATGCCGCCGCGGCCGCCGTTCTTCTCCAGCCACTTGCCGATCGTCGACGTGGGGGACAGGGGTGCCAGCAGCTGGATCTGGGCGTTCTCGGCGCCCTGCTCGCCGGTGCCGAGCATGGCCTCCTCGACACCCTGCTCGTCGTTGGTCTCCCGGTGCAGCACCCGCCAGCCGAACACCTCGGTGTGGAGCTTGATGGCCTCGTCGAGGTTCGGGACGGCGAGGCCGACGTGATCGATGCACTCAAACAGGTCGGAGTTGTTCATGGGGCCCAGTCTTTCACTTCGTCCCGCCCCCCTGCGCGGTTTTCAGGGCCGTGGGGGCGGGGGCGGCGCGCCGAGACGGGGGTCGCCGCCGGGTGCGGCAGAATGGACCAGACGACCGTCACGCCAGACTTCCCCCTGGAGGCCCGATGGGTAAGTGGATGAAGACCATCCTGACGTTTCTCCTTGTCGCGTTCGCGCTCTACTACCTCTACACCCGACCCGAGGCGGCCGCCGACTTCGTCAAGGGGGTCTTCGGCATCTTCGACTCCCTCGGGCGCTTCTTCAACAGCCTCGTGCGCTGAGGCCGGCGATGCCGACGCTGTCCCGCTTCGTGCGTCCGGAGTCGTCGCGGCGGATGCTGGTCGACGAGGGTGAGTTCATCGTCGACGAGGTGACGCGCCACTGGGTGACGCGCGTCGTCCCCACCCTCGTGGTGGTCGCTGGCATGCTCTGCTTCGCGGCCATGCCTTGGCTGGGGCAGGGGTGGGTGCTGGGGCTGTTGCTGGGTCTGGGGCTGGGCGTGTGGGGCTTCTACGGCCTGCACCGGGAGTTCATGGACCGCTTCGTGGTCACCAATATGCGCGTGTTCCGCGTGCACGGCGTCGTCGAGCAGCACATGGCCACCATGCCGATCGCACGCATCCTCGATATCTCGGTGCGCCAGACCTTCTGGGGTCAACTGCTGGGGTACGGCCACTTCGTCTTCGAGTCGGCCGCGCAGGACCAGGGGCTGAGGCAGATCATGTTCGTCCCCCGGATCGAGCAACGCGACCTGACCATCCAGCGCGTGATCCAGCGGGCCGGCCTGCGCGCCCGGATGGAGCGCGACGACGACTGGGACGGGGTCTGATCGCCGACCCGGCGGAGAAACGCGACCGGGCGGACCCGCTGAGGGGCCCGCCCGGTCGGTGAGTCGGCTCAGCCGAGGACGGCGTCCACGACCTCCTTGGCCTCCTTCTGCACCTGCGCGAGGTGATCGGCGCCCTTGAACGACTCGGCGTAGATCTTGTAGACGTCCTCGGTGCCCGACGGCCGGGCCGCGAACCACGCGTTCTCTGTGACCACCTTGAGGCCACCGATTGCCGCGTCGTTGCCCGGTGCGTTGGTCATCTTCGCCACAATCGCCTCTCCGGCCAGCTCGGTCGCCGCCACGTCGGAGGGCGACAGCCTGCCGAGCTTTGCCTTCTGCTCCCGGTTGGCCGGGGCGTCCACGCGGGCGTAGGCGGTCGTCCCGAACTCGGCCTCCAGTTCGGCGTAGTGCTGGCTGGGCGTCTTGCCGGTCACCGCCAGGATCTCCGAGGCGAGCAGGTCCAGGATGATCCCGTCCTTGTCGGTGGTCCACGTGCGGCCATCGAGCGTCAGGAACGAGGCCCCGGCCGACTCCTCGCCGCCGAACCCGATCGACCCGTCGGACAGCCCGGGCACGAACCACTTGAAACCGACCGGGACCTCGACGAGGTTCTTGCCGAGTTTGCGGGCCACGTTGTCGATCATTGAACTCGACACGAGCGTCTTGCCGATGCCGGCTTCAGGGTCCCAGCCGTCGCGGTGGCTGAAGAGGTACTGGATCGCCACGGCGAGATAGTGGTTCGGGTTCATCAGACCCGCGTCCGGGGTGACGATGCCGTGACGGTCGGCGTCCGCGTCGTTGCCGGTCGAGAGGTCGTAGGCGTTCCGATTCTGAATCAGCGACGCCATCGCGTACTGGCTGGAGCAGTCCATCCGGATCTTGCCGTCCCAGTCCAGGGTCATGAAGGGCCAGGCCGGATCGATGGTGCGGTTGATCACCGCCAGGCCCAGGTCGAGCCGGTCGGCGATGTACTCCCAGTACTGCACGGATGCGCCGCCCATCGGGTCGGCACCGACGTTGAGGCCGGCGCCGCGGATGGCCTCGAGGTTGACGACGTTGGCCAGGTCCTCGCAGTACGGCGTCCGGTAGTCGTGGCGGCTGATCTCGCCGGAGATCCGCTCGTACGGCGTCCGCTTCACCGACTTCCAGTCACCGAGGAGCTCGTTGGCGCGAGCCGCGATCACCTTGGTGGCGTCGGAGTCAGCGGGGCCACCGTGCGGCGGGTTGTACTTGAAGCCGCCGTCGGCGGGCGGGTTGTGGGAGGGCGTCACCACGATGCCGTCCGCCCGGGGTCCCTCGTGGTCGTGGTTGTAGGCGATGATCGCCCGCGACACCGCGGGCGTGGGGGTGTATTCGTAGTCGTGCTCGGCGCGAACGTCCACCCCGTGGGCGTGCAGGACCTCCAGCGCGGTCTTCCATGCCGGGAGGGACAGAGCGTGGGTGTCCTTGCCGATGAACAGCGGGCCGCTGATGCCCTGCCCTGTCCTGTACTCGACGATCGCCTGGGTCGTGGCGGCGATGTGGGCCTCGTTGAACGCGGTCTTGAGGCTGGAGCCACGGTGGCCGGACGTGCCGAACACGACCATCTGGTCGGGGTTGGCCGGGTCGGGGACGAGGTCGTAGTAGGCCCCAACGACCTCGTCGACGTTGATCAGATCCTCAGGCAGTGCGGGCTGCCCGGCGCGTGCGTGAACCATGGGGCCATCATGCCCGCTGCCCGGCGTCGGCGCAGGGGGTCGACGATGTTGACCTGGTGTCCGGGCGCGGCCGCCCATGTCACGTGCGTGCTGCCCCGGGGGTGGAAGAATGGGGCCCATGACTTCTGTCCCGTTCCATGGTGGAGCCATCGACCTGTCCGCACTCAAGCCCGCACCCCCCGCACCACCGGGCGCCTCGTGGGTGGTGGACGCCGACGACGCCACCTTCGAGTCCTTCTTGGCGCTGTCGATGCAACACCCCTTGGTGGTGGAGTTCTGGAGCCCGCGCGCCAGCGGTCAGCAGTTGTCGGCCGACCTGGCCGCCCTGGCCAACGAGGCGGCCGGCGCCTATCTACTGGTGAGGGTCAACGTCGACGAGGCCCGTGCGATCGCGCAGGCGCTGCAGGTACAGGCGGTGCCGATGGTCGTGGGCGTGCTCGCGGGACAGCTCGCCCCCTTGTTCCAGGGCACCACCGACAAGGACGTCGCCCGCAGGGCGATCGACCAGCTCGTGCAGGTGGCCCGCACCAACGGGCTCACCGGGCGCGCCACGCCGATCGCGGCCACGACGGACGCCGAGGCGACCGCCGGCCCGGACCCCCGCTTCGAGGCTGCGGACGCCGCCCTGGAACGCGGCGACTTCGACGGCGCGATCGCCGAGTTCGACACGTTGCTGGCGGCCAACCCGGCGGACGCCGAGGCGTCCGCGGGCAGGGCCCAGGCACGGCTCCTGATGCGTGTGCAGACCACGGACCCCCAGCAGGTGCTCGCGGGGCTGCGGCTGGACCCCGACGACCTGGAGGCCCAGCTGGCGATGGCCGACCTCGAGCTGGCCTCGGGTGACCTGAACGCCGGCTTCGCTCGCCTGATCGAGCAGGTGCGTCGGACGGCGGGCGCGGAGCGCGACACCGTCCGCGTCCGGCTGCTGGAGCTGTTCGAGACGGTCGGCGCCTCCGACCCCGCAGTGCTCAAGGCACGCCGCGACCTGACGAGCGCCCTGTTCTGACCCCAAGCCAGCGGGTGCCCCAGGCCGGCACGTCGGCGACCTCGGCGTCCGTGATCAGGTCGTGCCCGGCGCGCGCCAGCGGCTCGGCGACGCCGGTCACGTTGTGGAGGCACACGACACGGTCATCGCCCTCACCACGCTCCAATGCGAACAGCGACGGTCCCATGCCCAGGACGCGGGACGGAGCCTGAGGGTCGAACGCGCGGTGCCGGCGGCGCAGCCCCAGCAGGCGATGGAACCCGGTCAGGACGGCCGCGCGTCGCCCCGTGGCTTCGGCGATGTCGCCGAGCAGGACGTCACGGTCGAGCTTCTCGCGGTTGATGGATCGGTTGGCCCCGGTGAGGGCGACGCCCTCGGGCCATCCGCGCGAACCGAGGAGGCTGTGGACGTAGATGCCGGGGACGCCCGGCAGGCTGAGCATGATCGCCTGCGCGGTCATGAACCGGGCGACCTGAACCTGGAGCGGTTCGCCCGCCGCGGGGTCGCTGAGCGCGTCGAAGTAGTTGATGTTGAGTTCGTAGGGGGTCGAGGAGCCGTCCGCCAGCGTCCGGTAGCCCACGAGGCCGCTGTGGCGCTCGGCCCGGGCCCCCAGGGCGCTGAGCTCGGCTGGGGTCAGGATCGCCTCGGCGCCGCGGACGCCGATGCCGTCGTGACTGGCCAGGAAGTTGAAGAAGCCGGTGTCTTGGGAGGGAGTGGTGAGCGTCTGTGCCCAGCGGGAGAGGGCGGATCCGTCCTGGGCGCCGAAGCTGTGCAGGACGAGCGGGGGCAGCGCGAAGTTGTACACCATCTGCGCCTCGCCGTGGCCGTCGCCGAAGTAGGACACGTTCTCGTCGTGGGGGACATTGGTCTCGGTGATGAGAGTCACCCAGGGGGCTACCTCGTCCAGCACCGAGCGGAACAGGCGAATCACCTGGTGGGTTTCGGGGAGGTGCACGCATGAGGTGCCCAGACGCTTCCACAGGTAGGTGACGGCGTCGAGCCGGATCACGGTCGCCCCCCGCGCCACGTAGGTCAGCAGCACATCGACCATGGCCAGCAGAACGGGTGGGTGAGCGTAGTTCAGGTCGATTTGATCCGGGCTGAACGTGGTCCAGACGAGTTCAGGCCCGCGGGCGGTCACGAACTCGGTGAGCAGCGGCAGCGTCCGTGGCCGGACGACCTGGCTGGTGTCTGTCCCCGGAGGGACGGTGATGAACCAGTTGCGGTGTCCGTCGTCGCGCAGGAAGCTCTGGAACCAGGCGGAGCGCGCGGACACGTGGTTGATCACCGCGTCGAACATCAGGTCAGTGCGCGTGCACAGGCGCGCCACGTCGTCCCAGGTGCCGACGTCGGGGTCGACGGCGAGGTAGTCGACGACGCTGAACCCGTCGTCGGAGCTGGAGGGGTAGAAGGGCAGGAGGTGCACCGTGGGAATCAGGGACCCGGTGATGGTCGGCAGCACCGACGCCAGGACCGACAACGGAGCCTCGCCAGGACTGCGGATCGAGTCCGCGTAGGTGATCAGGATGGCGTCCCGGTGGTCCCATCGCCGCCGCGATCGCTCGAGGGCGGGTGCCGCGTCCGACGCTTCGGCGTGACGGGCGATCAGGTCGGCGAGGGCGGCGTCCACTGCGGCGGCGGCGTCGCCATAAAGGAAGCGGAGCAGGTCGAGCCGCACCGTGTTCATGCCCAGCGGTCCGCGGCGATCCAGTCGATGGCCGCCATCGCGGTCCAGGACTGCCGGTGGCTGCCCAACGGCTCGGCGGTGCGGGGCTCGTAGTACTCGCCGAACTCGAGGTCGCCCAACTGGGCCAACCCCGCCTCCCGGAGGTCGGCGGCCAGGCTCAGGTCGCCGCGATCGAGGGCGGCCTGGGCGAAGAGCCAGTTCATGATCGGCCACACCGGCCCCCGCCAGTACTCGCGCGGGCGGCACGCGGGATCGTTGAGGCTTACGCTCCCGGGTAGGGGGAACCGGTTGTCGGGGTGGCCCATCCAGTCCGGTCCCCGCAGGATCTTCGCCTGGCGGGTGACGGCCTCCGGGTCCCCCCCACTGACCAGAAGGGCGAAGCCGGCGATGGAGGAGACGTCCACCCAGGCGCCGTCTCGGTAGTCGAAGTCGCGGCACAAGCCCGTCGCGTCGGCCACGGACGCCCTCACGGCCGTGCGGCAGCGCTCGGCGCGCTCTGTTTCCGTGGCGGCCAGCGCGGCGTCGCCGCACTCGTCCGCCATGCGGGCCAGCGCGTCGGCGCTCGAAGCGAGGCAGGCGGTGGCGAAGATGTCCCCGCAGCGGAAGTCGATGATCCCCGGGATGAGGTCATCGTCGAACCCGACGCTGACCATCTGGTCGATCAGCCAGATGTAGCGCTGGTATTCCCGGTCCGTAGGTCGTTCGGACGCGTCGGCGTACTTCAGGTCGGTGCGCGGGAGGATCTTGGGTTTCGCGACGTGGATGCGCTCGTAGAACGGGTCGAACCGCGGGGAGTTGTCCATGCCGGACTCCCAACCGTGGTGGATCTCGATCACACCGAGGCCCTCGCGATCGCGGGCGCGCGAGAGCCAGGCGTGCCAGCGCGCGAGGCGGGGAACCGCGTCGGCCAGGAACGCGTCCGCTGCCGCGGCGTCCTCCCCGCCCTTGGCGCGGCCGATCCTGACCACGAGCTCGACACAGAGGGCGTGCACGGGCGGCTGGCAGATGCCTGAGGTCTGGACGCCCTCGGGCCGCCCCTGCGCGACCGCCGTGCCCCACACGCCGAAGCCGGGAAAGTAGTCGGGTTGGTCGGCGAACACGATGTGGGGGAGCATCCCCGTCGCCCACTGAGCGCCGAAGATCGTCTGCCACTCGACCACGGCCCGTCGCACCGAGAGGTGCGCGAGCCCGACGGAGACGAACGCGGCGTCCCAGGACCACTGGTGGGGGTAGAGACGAGGCGCCGCGGTGATCATGGTGCCCGTGTCGTTGTCGCGGAGAACCTGGCGGGCCGCTTCGAGCAACTCCGACCGGGTCGGTGTCATCACGCCGCCCGGGGCAGCAGGGCGAGTCCCGTCTCGGGATCGAACAGCCGGATGGCGCGCTCCGAGATCAGCAGGTGGATCCGATCGCCGGTCTTCACCTCGATCGTGGGTTCGGCCTGCACCTTGAACTGGTGGTCCCCGACCATGACGGTGAGCAGGGTGTGCGCGCCGAGCGGCTCCACCACGACCACCTCGGCCGGCAGGGTGTGCTCGTTCGCGGCATCGGCGACGGTCACCGCCTCCGCGCGGGCGCCCATCCGCACCGCGCCGCTCGTGGGCGCACCGGCGGGGGCGGCCAGCGTGTGGCCGCCGATGTCGATGCGGTCACCTTTCATGGCTCCGTCGAGGAAGTTCATCGGCGGCGACCCGATGAACCCACCGACGAAGGTGTCTGCGGGGTGGTCGTAGATCTCCAGCGGCGGCGCGAGCTGACTGACCTTGCCCTTGCGCATGACCGCCACCATGTCGCCCAGCGACAGGGCCTCCGACTGGTCGTGGGTGACGTAGACCGTCGTCGTCCCGATCTGCTCGACGATGCGCTTGAGTTCCGACCTGAAGGACAGGCGCAGCAGGGCGTCCAGGTTGGACAGCGGCTCGTCCATCAGCAGGACATCGGCGTCCACGACGATCGCCCGGGCCACGGCAACGCGCTGGCGTTGCCCCCCGGACAACTGCGCGGGGAACCGGTCGAGATAGGGGGTCAGTTGGAGCAGGTCGGCCGCCCACTCGACCTTCTTGTCGATCTCGGCCTGGGGCCACTTCTTCATCTTCAGGGGGAAGGCGATGTTGTGACGCACCCGGCGGTGCGGGAACACCGCGTAGCTCTGGAACACCATCGACAGGTTTCGCTGGTGGACCGGCATGTAGGTGACGTCCCGGCCGCCGATCGCGATCGACCCCGACGTGGGGAGTTCGAGCCCGGCGATCTGCCGGAGCAGGGTGGTCTTTCCGCAACCGGAGGGGCCGAGCAGCACCATGAACTGGCCGTCGTCGACGTGCATGGTCACATCGTCGTTGGCAGTCTCGGTGCTCCCCGGGTAGACCTTGACGAGGTTGTTGATCTGGATGTCAGCCATGGCGGTTCCTCGCAGTGGTCGTGGTGTTCATCGGATCGTTGTTCCCCACATGTTGAGCAGGTACTTACGCATGATGGCGATGAAGATGAGCGCCGGAATGACGAGCACGAGGCCGCCCGCGAAGCGGAAGGCGAGCGGGCTGTCCGAGAGCGAACTGAGCACCTGCGCGGGGAGGGTGCGCTGCGTGAAGGTGAGGATCGTCGCGCCCAGCACCTCGTTCCAGCTCATCACGAAGGTGAAGATGGACGCCGCCGCCATGCCCGGGAGCGCCAGCGGCAGGACCACCCGGAGGAAGGCGCCCACGGGGGTACAACCGAAGATCCTGGCCGCCTCCTCGGAGTCCACGGGCACGCTGAGGAACACCGACGATGTGATCAGGATCGTGGTGGGCAGCGCGAGCGCCGTGTGCAGCAGGATCACCGCCAGCGGGGTGTCATAGACACCGGTGTTGAGGAAAACGCGGGCCAACGGCACCGACAGGACGACGATCGGCAGAGCGCGCGTGAAGAGCAGGAACAGCTGGTAGGGGTCCTTGCCGCGGAACGCGAAGCGGGCGATCGCATAGCCCGCCGGGGCCCCGATGATCGAGCTGACCACCAGGGTGCCGACGCCGACGTAGAGCGAGTTGATCAGCCCGCCCGTGATGCCGGTCGACTGCAGGAAGGTCGCCATGGTCTCCGTGCCGAAATTCTTGGGCCACAGCGGCTGGGGGAATTCGTTGAGTCCCGCCCGCGTGCTGAACGCCGCGACGGCGATCAGGTAGATGGGCGCCACCATGAAGAGGCTGACCAGCACGCATGCCACCTGGATCAGGGCGCGGTTCCGCTTGTACGCGCGGAGTGGGGCGAGGTCGACGGGGATGACGGGCCGCGTGTCGCTCATCGCTTGACCTGCCTGCTCTGATCGCGCAGGACGCGCAGGTAGATGACCGCGGTCAGCATGGACACCCCCATGATCACCAGCGCGTAGGCAGAGGCCACGTTGGAGTTGTTGAGCGCGGTGTACCAGCGGTAGGTCTCTCCCACGAGCAGCGGGAAGCTCTCGCCCGTGAGGGCCTGAGCCACCGCGAAGGTCTGGAAGGCGAGGATGGTGCGCAGGATGAGCGCCACCTGGAGGCTCGGCTTGAGCAGCGGCAAGGTGATCTGCCACAGCCGCTGCCAGTAGGTGGCGCCGAAGACCGCGGCAGCCTCGTCGTAGTCCTTGGGAATGCCCTGCATGCCCGAGACGATGATGACCAGGACCAGGGAGGTGGCGCGCCAGATCTCGGCCGCGGTGACAGCCAGGAACTGCGTCTGCGGATTGAGGTAGCTGAGCCAGGCGAAGGGCTGGAGCCCCAGGTTGACGAGCACGGAGTTGAGGTAGCCCTGGTCGGCGAAGATGGACAGCCACACCAGACCGGCGGCGAGGTCCGAAACCGCCAGGGGGATGGCCCACAGGTAGAAGTACGCCGCCGTTCCGCGGGGCTTGGCCTGCAGCAACAGCGCCATGGTCATGGCGAAGAGGAACTGCAAGGGGATGATCACCACGATGAGCAGCACAGTGTTGCGCACCGCAGGCCAGAACAAGGGGTCGGCCACCATCCGCTGCCAGTTCACCAGCGTGAAGCCGCCGCCGGCATCCGTGACGAACGCCGCACGGACGCCCTCGACCATCGGGTACGCGAACAGGAACAGCATGAAGATGATCGACGGCAGGATCAGCAGCAAGGCCGGAGACAGACGTCGCGACCGCCCCTGGGCAGGCGGGGTCGGGGCGGCTCGCGTGGCCGCCATGATCAGCCGACCTGGCAGACGGGCGCCGGAGGATCAGGCGCCCAGCAGGGGACGGGCGCCGCGTCCAGGACCGCCTGCATGTTGGCCGCGTAGCGCGTCACCACGGACTGGGGGTCGCCGCCCTGGAGGCAGATCTCGCGGAAGACGTCCTTGAACACCTGGCCGAACTCGCCGTCCTTGGCGCCGAGCCCGACGGGGGGAAGGGCGAGCAGCGCCTGGGGGGAGGCGGCCTGCTTGGCGACCGCGTCGGCCTCCAGCTTGATCGGAGCGGGCAGGTCGGAGGGCAGTTCCGTCTCGACGACCGGGAAGAACGCGTTCTGGCGGAGGACCTCCACCTGCGCGGCCGGGGCCGACAACGCCTTGATGACCTTGGCCGCCTCCTCGCGGTCGCCGCCCCGGGGGATGGCCATGCCGGCGACGATGAGCATGTAACCCAAGCCCTTGGGCCCGATCGGGGACGGAACCATGATCCAGTCGTCGGGGTTGTCCTGCGGCGCCGAGACGAGCCGGGCCACGTGGTCCCAGCCGACCAGGACCTCGCCGCGGGCCAGCGGCTCCTGCATGTACTCGTAGTTGGTCGAGGCGGGATTGCAGTTGCTCCAGAAGTCGCGCATCCACGACCAGCCGGCCACCGAGTCTGCCGACGTCCACCGCGTCACGACGGCGCCGGTGTAGGACGGAATCAGATAGCCCTGGAAGAACCGGTGATACAGCCCTCGCGGGCCGGCGGGCAGTCCGAAGACCGGCTTGCCGTTGGCCTGGTTGGCGTTGTCGGCCCATTGCAAGAACTGGTCGTAGGTCAGCGCGTTCACGTCCGCACCCGAAGGCAGCCATTCCAGAGCCTTCTTATTGGCGCACACGACGTAGGAGGCCTGCATCCACGGGATGTACTTCTGCGTGCTGGTGCCCATCTTGCCCAGCTCGAGCAGTTCGTCGGTGATGCCGGCCGCGCGGGCGTCCGGCACCATGTCGTCGAGGTCCTCCAGGTAGTCGCCCAGGGGGGCGAGGTCCCCGTGTATGGCGGCAGCGACGCCGATGGACACCTGGCCGGCGTCCACCTGTGTCTTGAGCTGAGTGTTGAAGTCAGCGGCCGAGGGGAGGGCGTTGAAGCCGACCCGGACGTCCTTGACGTGATCGGCCAGGATCTTCTCGAACCTCTGCTTCTCCTCCACTGGCGCGAACTGCGTCGAGAAGAACGTGACGTCACCACCGCCGGTCGTGCTCGCGCCCGCGCACCCGCTCAGGGTGGAGGCGACCGCGAGTCCTGCGCCCAGGCCGAACAGCGAGCGGCGCGAGAGTGGGGTGTTCAGCAGTCGGGTCATCGTGGTTCCCTCCCATAACGGATCCGGTTCTGTTCGATGGACGATCAATAGAGTTTGGTGTTAGCGTAGGACAGAACTCGCCGCGCGTGAAGGTTTGTGACGAAACTGTGAGGAGCGCCGTGGTTGCCCAGCTGTCCGCCGCATCACCGGGGGAACTGCTGGCCCTGATCCGTGGTGAGGGCGGCCTCACCCGCGCGCAGCTGCTGGGCCGGACCGGGATGGCGCGGTCCACGCTCTACGGTCGCTTGGACCAGCTCCAGAACGCGGGTTTGATCCACGAAGCACACCGGCGGTCCACCACGGTCGGGCGCCCCGCCGCCGTCCTCACCTTCGACGCCCGCGGTCGAGTCGTGGTGACCATCGACATCGGCCACCATCGCGCCACCGTCTCGCTCCGCGATCTGGAGGGGCACGCGCTGGACGAGTTCGTCCACCGCCGGGCGGACGCCGAGTCGCTGCCGGAGTTGGTGGCCCGCCTCTGCGCCGTCGGTCAGCGGCAACTGCGCAGCGCTGACGGCGTGCGGCTGATGGGGGTCGGGATCGCGCTGCCGGTGCCTGTCGACACGCACACCGGCGTGCGCCAGGCGTCGATCGGTCTGCCCGACGCGCGGTACCCGATCACGGAGCGGGTCTCGGAGCTGTTCGGCGTCCGCGTGTCGGTCGAGAACGACGCGCGGGCCCTCACCATGGGTGCGGCCACCGAGGTCCCCCCGATGGACGAGGACGCCGTGCTGCTGGGGATCAAGTTCTCCACCGGCCTGGGTCTCGGCCTCCTCACCGGCGGTCGGGTGCTGCGCGGATCGACGGGGGAGGCCGGTGACGTCGGCCATCTGCAGATCACTCCGGGGGTGGGGGCCGTGTGCACGTGCGGACGCCGCGGGTGCCTGGCAGCGGAGGTCTCCGGCAGGGCGGTGGTGCGCGACCTCAGCCGATCCGGGGTGCGCGACGTGGGCGGCCTCGTCGCCCTCTACGACGCGGGGGACGCCGAGGTGGTCGAGCGCGTGCAGTCCGCGGCGCGCACCCTGGGCACCCATCTCGCTGGCTTCGTCCAGGCGACGAACCCGCGGTACGTGGCCTTCGGGGGGTTCCTGGGTGGGCGAGCCAGCGTTGCCGGCCAGGTCATCTCCTCGATCCGCGAACGAGTGTCGGCCCGGATCAGCGAGGTCGTCGAGTACCGGGTGGTCGGCTCGGACCGCGTCACCGCCGCGGGGCTCGTGGCCCTCGTGGTCGACGACGTTCTCGCACCGTCGGTCGTGGACGATTGCCTCTCCGGGGCGCAGTGAGCGCGGCCGATTCAACCTTGGAGTGAGGTTCGCACGACGAGGCTCACTCGACGGGCCTCATTCGACGAGGCGTCCGGCCTCGGTATAGAGGGTGTGGCCCTCGTCCATGGCGAGATAGGCCGCGCGGAGGCGTCCGGCGCCGAACGGGGTCATGTGGTCGGCCGCATGGTCACGCTCCAGCCAGTGCAACCCCACGATCTCGTGGCCGTCGGGTTCGAGCGCGGCGGCCTGCTCGTCGGTCATCGGCCGGGTGGCGAACACCAGCTCGAGGGCGTCCTCCCAGCCGAGGTAGGGCTGCAACCAGTCGACGACCAGGACGCGGTCGACCTGGGGCGCGAACCCCAGTTCCTCCACCATCTCCCGCGCGACCGCGTACAGCGGGGACTCCCCGGGCTCAACGATCCCGCCCGGGAGCTCCCAGTCGGGCTTGAAGGAGGTCTCGCACAGCAGAACCCGACCCGCGGCGTCCGTCACCAGCGCGTGCGCGATGAGCCGCTTCCGCGCGGTCACCGAGTTCATCACCCACGTGTGGGCCTCTCGCCCGACGGGGTCGTCGGCCAGGCGCCCGTAGATGAGCTCGTCGACATAGTGGTCGCCGGCCCTCCGCGCGGCGCGGAGCCGGCCCTCCAAGAGGAAGCCGCGCCGGTGGAGGTCGCGCCGCGCCGACAGGTCGTCGGCGGCGACGCGAACCTCCTCCCGACGCGGTCGGGCAGGCGACACCTACTCGGACGCCCCGGCGTCGGCCGCCTTCGCCGGCGGGTTCAGGCCGGGCGAGGGCGTGACCGCTTCCGGCTTGACCGGCTCCGGCTTCAGCGGCTCGGGCTTGGCCGGCTCCGGCTTGGCCGGCTCGGGCTTGGAGGTGGCCTTCTTAGCCCCGGCGACGGCTCCCGCGATGGCGGCGCCGACGGCCGCCGCACCGGCGACGGCCACGCCGGCCACGCCGGCGCGCGTCGCTGCGCTCTTCTGGCCGGCCTCCTCGGTCGCGCGCTCCTTCGCAGCTGCACCGGCGTCGCCGTCGTAGCGGAAGAACACCGCGCCCAGCGGTGGCACCTGGACGTTGGCGCGAGCCGGGAATCCGGCCCACTCGCCCTCGTAGGCCTCGATCGCGCCGAAGTTGCCGATGCCGGAGCCGTCGTAGATGGTGGCATCCGAGTTGAAGACCTCGGTCCAGCGCCCGGTGGCCGGCAGGCCGAGCTCGTAGTCGTACCACGGCTCGGAACTGAAGTTGACGATGACGGCGATCTGCTGGCCCGCCTTGTCCCGGCGCACCCACGAGTACGTGTTGTGGCTGGCGTCGTCGGCGTTGATCCACTGGAACCCACGAGGGTTGTTGTCCAGCTCCCAGAACGCCGAGTGCTCCCGGTAGAGGGCGTTCAGGTCCTTGATCATCAGCTGCAGGCCGTGGTGTCCCCACAGGTCCGAGACCCACCACTCGAGGCTGACGGCCTCGTTGAACTCCGACCGCTGCCCGAACTCCTGGCCCATGAACAGCAACTGCTTGCCCGGGAACGACCACATGAAGCTGTAGAAGGCGCGCAGGGTGGCGAACTGGCGCCAGGCGTCCTGGGGGATCTTGTTGATCATCGATCCCTTGCCGTGGACGACTTCGTCGTGGCTGATCGGCAGGACGAAATTCTCGCTGTACTGGTAGATCATCGCGAACGTCATCTCGTGGTGGTGCCACTGACGGTAGATCGGCTCGAGGGCGAGGTAGCGCAAGGAGTCGTTCATCCAGCCCATGTTCCACTTGAAGCCGAAGCCGAGGCCGCCGGAATCGGTGGGCTGCGTGACACCGCCGAAGCTGGTCGACTCTTCGGCGATCATGGTGACCCCGGGCACCCGCTCGTACAGGTGGCGGTTGACGTAGCGCAGGAAGTCGATGGCCTCCAGGTTGTGGTTTCCCCCGAACTCGTTGGGCACCCATTCGCCGGGCTCGCGGCTGTAGTCGAGGTAGAGCATGGACGCCACGGCGTCCACGCGCAGCGCGTCGATGTGGAAGTCGCTCACCCAGAACAGGGCGTTGGAGACGAGGAAGCTCTTCACCTCGTTGCGGCCGTAGTTGAAGATGTAGGTGCCCCACTCGCGGTGCTCGCCCTGGCGCGGGTCGGCGTGCTCGTACAGGGCCGTGCCGTCGAACCGGCCCAAGGCCCACTCGTCCTTGGGGAAGTGGCCGGGCACCCAGTCGAGAATGACGCCGACGCCGGCCTGGTGCAGGCGATCGATCAGGTAGCGCAGCTCGTCCGGACGCCCCAGCCGCGACTGCGGCGCGAAGTAGTTGGTGACCTGGTAGCCCCACGACGGCTCGAAGGGGTGCTCGGTGACGGGCATCAGCTCGACGTGCGTGTAGCCCTGCCACGTCACGTACTCGACGAGCTCCTCGGCGAGCTCGAGGTAGGTCTTACCCTTGCGCCAGCTACCCAGGTGCACCTCATAGATCGACATCGGCTCGACCTGGAAGTTGCGCTCGCTACGGTGGCTCATCCACTCGTCGTCGGCCCACACGTACTGGCTGGTGTAGACGATCGAGCTGTTGGCCGGTGCCTGCTCGGCGAAGGTGGCCATCGGGTCCACCTTCTCGCGCCAGACACCGTCGGCGCCGAGGATGTTGTACTTGTATAGCGTCCCGTCGCCGACACCCTCAACGAAGAGGCCCCACACCCCCGAGCCGGGGACCAGTTGCATGGCGTCGCCGGTCCACCAGTTGAAGTCGGCGTTGATCCGCACCTCGCGCGCGTTCGGTGCCCAGACCGTGAACCTCGTGCCGGTGATCTCGCCGCGCTCGTCGTCGACGAGGGTGACCACCTGGGCCCCCAGCCGCTTCCACAGCTCAGTGTCGCCACCGTTGTGGAATCCCTCGAGATCCCAGCCCGCCAATCCGCCGAACGGATCGTATGCCATCGTTACTCCTTATCGATCTGGTCTTGAGGGGCTCGGCCAGCCGCGGCCGCCCGGATGGCCCGCATGGGGATGTCCACCCAGTCGGGACGGTTGCGCACTTCGTACACCACTTCGTACACGGCCTTGTCGATCACGTAGCCCGAGAGGAGGTCTTCCCGCGGGTGTGCCCCACAGTAGCCCGAGAGGAACGCGCCCCGTGCGCGATCGGCCCACATCGTCGCGGCGTCCGACGAGGGGTCTTGGTGAGCGCTTCGTGCGTAGTCGAACGAGCGGAGCATCCCGGCCACGTCGCGCCACGGGGAGTCGAACGCGCGACGCTCGGCGGCGGTCTTCGCGGGTTCGCCCTCGAAGTCGATGATCGTCCACACCAGCTCCTCTTGCCCCGAGGTCGCGGGGCTGGCCAGGGTCTGGCCCAGGTGGAAGTCGCCGTGCACGCGCTGGACGCCCAGGCGCTGGCCGCGGAGCGCGTCGAAGGACGCCCGCAGGC
>JBKHWW010000012.1:0-18793 GCA_046566345.1 Actinomycetes bacterium | reverse complement strand
CGTGACCTTTGTCGAAGCGCACGCTTCTCGCGCCGCGCAGGGGTGTGCCCTGCGCGGCGCGAGGCGGATCCGGCGTGCGCTGCCTGCGGGGGACGGGTCAGTGCGTCCCGCCGCCAATGTCATAATGCGCATTATCGGACAGACGAGTGGGGGTGACTCGGCTGGGAGACGGGCGGCCCAACCGCTCTGAGCGCGAGCCTGCTTCACGGTTCCCCGCAACCAACCGCCTGGGCCCTGGCACAGCGCTCCGGTGTGACTTTCGCCATGCTCGATTCTGCGGACGAGCCAGATTCTGCAGTGCGACTGAGGTCGGCGCGCATCATTCGTAATCGAGCGTGGCGAAAGTCACAATCCGGACCCCAAGCCGCGCGGGCCCGGAGGTGGCGACGAGACGTCCCGTCTTCGATGGCGGCTGCACCGCGAACACATTCGCTCAGCGCAAGCTTTCGACGAGGCGTCCCGGCTGGTTCCGTAGATTCGGTGATAGCTTGCCGGTCATGACGCAAGTGCGGATCCGTGAGGCGGCTGAGCTGCTGGGGGTCAGCGACGACACACTCAGGCGGTGGGTCGACGACGGGCGCCTCGAAGCCACACCCGATGCCTCGGGTCGGCTCGTCGTGGACGGTGCCCAGCTCGCGGCCCTCGCCCAGGAGCGGGCGCACGCTCCCGCGCCGGGGGAACGCCACGTGTCTGCACGCAACTGGTTCAAAGGCCTCGTCACGCGCGTAGTCTCCGACCCGGTGATGTCGCAGGTCGAAATGCAGTGCGGGCCCTACCGGATCGTCTCGCTGGTGTCCACCGAGGCGGTCCGTGAGCTGGGGCTGGAGCCTGGAGCGCTCGCTGCGGCCAGCGTGAAGGCGACCAACGTAGTGGTGGAGAGGATTTCCTGAACCATGCGCCTCCCCCGACCGTGCGCTCGACCCGGCACCACGGTGCGCCGCCTCGCCGCCCCGGGCCACGCCGCGATCGCCGGCCTCCTCTTAGTTGGGCTGGCCGCATGCGCGGCGGTCCCGGCGACCACCGCCACCCCCGAAACCACCACGCCAGGGACCGCCGCCCCCACGGCCCTTTCCGGACGCCTCACCGTGCTCGCCGCCGCGTCGTTGCAGGTCGCCTTCGAGGACCTGGCGACCGACTTCGAGGACACACACCCGGGCGTCGACGTCGTGGCGTCCTACGACGGCTCCAACGCGCTGGTCGATCAGCTCGTGGGCGGAGCTCGCGCTGACGTCCTCGCGACGGCCGACGAGCAGTCCATGCAGCGGGCGGTCGACGAACGAGTCATGGACCCGGCGACCCGCGTCTTCGCCAGCAACCACCTCGTTCTCGTCGTCGCCCACGGCAATCCGAAGCGCATCACCGGGCTGGACGCCTCGCTCGAGGGCAACAAGCTCGTGGTGTGCGCGCCCGTGGTGCCTTGCGGGCGGGCTACGGCCGGCGTGGCCGAGCGGCTCGGAGTCGGGCTCGCACCGGTCTCCGAAGAGGGCAGAGTCCCCGACGTCTTGGGCAAGGTCGTCTCGGGTGAAGCGGACGCAGGCGTGGTCTACGCCACCGACGCGCACGGCGCCACCGGCAAGGTGGAAACCGTCCCGATCGCCGGCGCGGACGAACATCCCAACCGCTACCCCCTCTCGACGGTGCTCGACTCCCCCAACCCGGATGCCGCGCGCGCGTTCGTCGACCACGTCCTCGGTCCGGCCGGGCAGGAGACGCTGGCCACGCACGGGTTCGGGACGCCTGCGTGATCGCTCCCCCACTGCCCGGCTGGGTGCGCGTCGGTGCGCTGGCGTCGGTGGCCTTCCTGGTGGTCCCCGTCCTCGGCCTGCTGGTCCGCCTGCCGTGGGCGGACATCCCCCGCCTCCTGTCAACGACCACCGCGTCGGACGCCTTGAGCCTCAGCCTGGCCACCTGCACGGCGGCAACGGTGGTCTCGGCGGTTCTCGGACTCCCGTTGGCCTTGGTCCTCGCCCGCGGCCCGGGGCGCCTCACCCTCGCCCTGCGCACGCTGACCGCGCTCCCGATGGTGCTCCCGCCGGTGGTCGCCGGACTGGCGCTGCTGATCACCCTCGGGCGCCGTGGCGTGCTCGGTCAACACCTCGCGGTGCTCGGCGTGGAGGTCGGCTTCACCAGCGTCGCTGTCGTGATCGCCCAGGCGTTCGTGGCGATGCCCTACTTCGTGGTGACCGTGGAGTCGGCCCTGCGCACGTCCGACCCCGCGTTCGAAGCCGTCGCTGCCCAACTCGGCGCGACGCCGACCACGGCGCTGCGCCGCGTCACCCTCCCCCTCCTCGCGCCGGCGCTGGTGGGGGGCGCTTCGATGGCATTCGCCCGCGCGCTCGGCGAGTTCGGAGCCACGCTCACATTCGCCGGCTCGCTGCAGGGCACCACCCGGACCCTGCCGCTGGAGATCTACCTTCAGCGCGAGGCCGACACCGACGCTGCCCTCGCCCTGGCTCTGGTCCTCATCGTCGTGGCTCTCGTGCTGATGTCGGGATCCTCCTGGCTGGTGGCACGCGCGGGGGTGTCGCGCGGATGATGACCGAGCCGCTCGGAATCCGGGCCCACGTCGCCGCCCGGGCCGTGGACCTGAACCTGACCGCCCCCGCAGGGCTGACCACCGCCGTGGTGGGTCCCAACGGTGCGGGCAAGTCCACGCTCATCCAGCTCGTCTCGGGCCAGCTCCGCGTCGATGCGGGCCAGGTGACACTGGGCGAACAGACCCTCAGCCGGCCGGGGCTGCACGTGCCGACGCACCACCGGCGTGTCGCCGTCCTGAGCCAACGTCCCCTCCTGTTCCCCCACCTGAGCGCCCTCGACAACGTCGCGTTCGGCCCCCGCGCCCGCGGTGTGCCTCAGGCCCGGGCCCGCGACCGTGCCGCGGCCGAGTTGGACGCCGTGGGATGCGCCGAGCTGGCGGGCCGCCGTCCGCACCAGCTGTCGGGCGGACAGGCGCAGCGGATCGCCCTCGCGCGGGCGCTGGCGATCGATCCGCGCGCCCTCCTGCTGGACGAGCCGCTCGCCGCGCTGGACGCCGGCGCCGCGCCGACGATCCGGCGGCTGCTCGCTGAACGGCTCCTCGGACGGACGTGCCTGGTGGTGACCCACGATCCTCTTGACCTGTGGACTCTCGCGTCGAACGTCGTCGTCCTGGAGCGCGGCCGGGTGGTGGCGTCCGGCCCGCCCGAGGCCGTGCTGGGCCGGCCCACGACCGACTTCGTCGCCCGCCTGGCCGGGCTGACCGTGCTGCGCGGTGAGGCGTCCGGGCCGGACAGGCTCGTCTCCCCGGGCGGGCTCGTCGTGACCGGCATGGCGTCCGAAGACTGGTCGGAGCGCGGCCCGGCCCTGGCCACGATCGCGCCCGAGTCGGTCGGGCTGCACCCCCACGCCCCGGGCGGCAGCCCCCGCAACGCCTGGACCGCCACCGTCTCGCGTGTCGAGCCCCGCGGGCCGGTGGTGCGCGCGCACCTCGTCCTGGAGGACGGCCAAGCGCTCACCAGCGACGTGACTGCGCGTGCGGCGGCCTCGCTCGATCTCGCCGAGGGCGCCACCCTGGTCGCGTCCGTCAAGGCGACGCAAGTGACGCTCCAGCCGGCCTGAGCTCAGAGGTTGATCATGTGGCCGGCGACGCCCTCGACGGCCTCCTTGATCGCCTCGGACAGCGTCGGGTGCGCGTGCACCGCCCGGCCGACCTCGTCGGCGGTGAGGTCCCACATCTGGGCCAGCACCAGCTCGGGCAGGAGTTCGGTGACGTCGGGGCCGATCATGTGCGCGCCGAGGATCTCGTTGTGCTCGGCGTCCGCGACGACCTTGACGAAGCCCACCCCGTGACCCAGGCCGGACGCCTTGCCGTTGGCCGAGAACGGGAACTTGCCAACCTTGACGTCGTAGCCCTTCTCTTTGGCTTGGGCCTCGGTGTAGCCGAAGGAGGCGATCTGCGGCTGGCAGTAGGTGGCGCGCGGGATCATGTCGTAGTTGATCGGCATCGTCTCGGCGTCGGCGATGGTCTCGGCGGCCACGACGCCCTGGGCCTCGGCGGTGTGTGCCAGCATCATCTTGCCGGTGACGTCGCCGATGGCGTAGATGCCCGGCACGTTGGTGCGCATGAAGTCATCGATGGCGATGGCGCCTCGGTCGGTGGTTTCCACCCCGGTGTTCTCAAGGCCGTAGCCCTCCAGCCGTGCCGCGAACCCCATGGCCTGCATCATCTTCTCCGCCTCGAGCACCTTGGGCTCGCCCCCCTTGGCGGGCTCCACGGTGACCCGGACGCCGGACCCGGTGTCCTCGACGGTCTTCACGGCGGTGCCGGTGAGCACCTTGATACCGAGCTTCTTGTATTGCTTGGCGAGCTCGGCCGAGACCTCGGGATCCTCGGTGGGTACCATCCGGTCGAGGAACTCGACAATCGTCACCTCGACCCCGTAGGCGTTGAGCACGTAGGCGAACTCGGTGCCGATCGCGCCGGAGCCACCGATGATGATCGACTTGGGCAGCGACTCGGCGAGGATCTGCTCCTTGTAGGTGATCACGTTCTCGCTCACCGACGTGCCGCGCAGCAGCTTGGTGGTGGCGCCGGTCGCGATGATGCAGTTGTCGAAGGTGACGGACTCAGTCGAGCCGTCGTCCTTGGCCACCTCGATCGTCTTCGCGTCGACGAACGTCCCCCAGCCGTGCACCTCTTGAATCTTGTTCTTCTTCATCAAGAAGTGGATCCCGCCGACCGAGCGCTCGGACACCTTCCTGCTGCGGCTGAACGCCTTGCCATAGTCGAGGGAAATGTCGCCTGAGATACCGAAGACGTCGGCCTCCTTGGTGACGATGTGCGCGAGTTCGGCGTTGCGGAGCAACGACTTGGTGGGGATGCAGCCGATGTTGAGGCACACACCGCCCCAGTACTCCTTCTCGATGATGGCAACCTTCTTGCCCAGCTGGGCGGCGCGGATGGCGGCCACATAGCCGCCGGGGCCGGCTCCGAGGACAACGACGTCGAAATGAGAGCTCATGGCAACACTCTATGGCCTAGCCGAGCGCCGCCACCGCCGGTTCGCGCTTCGCCCCGCAGGCTCCGGAAGGGCCCGTAGAGTAGAATGACGCCCCGTGACCCAGTCCACATCTGAGAGCATCGGCCGCCTGATTCGTGACGCGCGCATGCAGCGCGGGCTCAGCCACGAGCAGGTGGCCGACGCGCTGTCCCTCGATCCCGGCGACGTCCGCGCCATCGAGACCGGCGCCCGCGACCTCGACCTCGACAAGATCGCGCGCATCGCGGACACGCTGCAGGATCCGTCGCTGGCCCCGCGCAGCCGCACCATGCACCTGCGCATCGCCGGGCCCACCAAGCTCGGCGGCGAGATCGACGTCCGGTCGTCGAAGAACGCCGCCGTCGCGCTCCTGTGCGCGTCTCTGCTCAACAAGGGTCGGACGGTGCTCCAGGGAGTGGCACGCATCGAAGAGGTCAACCGCATCCTCGAAGTGCTGGCCTCCATCGGCGTGCAGGTGACCTGGTCTCCCGACAAGTCCGAGCTAGAACTTATCCGGCCCGAGAAGCTCGACCTGGAGGCGATGGACGTCGAGGCGGCGCGCCGGACGCGCAGCGTGATCATGTTCCTGGGACCCCTGCTGCACGTGCTGCCCGAGTTCCAGCTGCCCTACGCGGGAGGCTGCAACCTCGGCACCCGGACCGTCACGCCGCACCTGCAGGCGCTTCAATACTTCGGCCTGGACGTCAAGGCGACCGAGGGCTGGTACCACGCGAACGTGCGCAACACCGACGACGGCGTCCGCCACATCACGCTCACCGAGCGCGGTGACACCGTCACCGAGAACGTCCTGATGGCGGCCGCCCTCCACCCGGGCAAGACCGTGATCCGTAACGCCTCGCCCAACTACATGGTCCAGGACGTCTGCTTCTTCCTCGAGGCCCTCGGCGTCCAGATCAAGGGCATCGGCTCCACCACCCTCGAGGTCACCGGGTGCCACGAGATCTCCACCGACGTGCGGGTCGCGCCGTCGGAGGACCCGATCGAGGCGATGAGCCTAATCACCGCGGCCGTGGTGACCAAGTCCGAGCTGACCGTGCGGCGCGCCCCGATCGAGTTCCTCGAGATCGAGCTCGCGATCCTCGCCGACATGGGCCTGAAGTTCGAGCTCAGCGAGGAGTACGCCGCCGCCAACGGCCGGACGCGGCTGGTCGACATCACCGTGTACCCCAGCCAGCTCCACGCCGCCCAGGACAAGATTCACCCGATGCCGTTCCCGGGGCTCAACATCGACAACCTGCCGTTCTTCGCGGTGATCGCCGCCGAGGCCAAGGGCCGCACGCTCATCCACGACTGGGTTTACGAGAACCGGGCGATCCACCTTCTCGACCTGAACAAGCTGGGCGCCAACACCGAGTTGCTGGACCCGCACCGACTGGTCGTCCACGGCCCGACCCGGTGGCGCAGCCAGGAGCTGATCTGCCCGCCGGCGCTGCGCCCGGCCGTCTGCCTGCTGCTGGCCAGCATGGCCGCCCGCGGGATCACCGTCCTGCGCGACGTGTACGTCATCAATCGCGGGTACGAGGACCTGGCCAACCGGCTCAACAAGCTGGGCGCTAACATCCAGGTCTTCTTCGACTGAGGCCTACCCCACCCGGGCCACCTCGAAGGTGAACCGGGGCTCGACCAGGTCGTCCTGGGCCGCCACCAGCGCCAGTTCGCGCTGTCCCAGGGCCGTGGTGCGCTCCAGGACCGAGTAGACGACCGCCGCGGTGCGACCCACGGCGTCCTGCACCGATCCGGTCTCGAGCCAAGCGGCCAGGAACATGGACGAGGTCAGGTCGCCCGAGCCCGTGAACGAGCGCTCCAGGTGGGGCGTGGTCACCGTCCAGGCCGCCTCCTCGTCGACAGCCACCATCATGATTGTTCCAGGGTCGGCCCCCTCGGTGGCGACCGAGGTGACCAGCACCACGCCCGGCCCCTGCTCGCGGAGGGCGTGAGCCGCCGCCACCACCTCCCCCAGCGTGCGCGTCGGCCGCCCGGTCAGGAAGTCGAGTTCGTAGTGGTTGGGCGTCATCACGTCGGCGGCGGCCACCACGTTGTCGCGGATGAACTCGGGAATTCCCGGCAGCACGTACATGCCGCGCCCGACATCGCCCATCACCGGGTCGCAACAGTAGAGGGCCCGGGGGTTGCGTTCCTTGACGAGTTCGACCACGCGCAGGATCTCGGCCCCCATCGCGGGCGCGCCCTGGTAGCCGGTCAGGACGGCGTCCACCCTCGGCAGGACACCCAGGCCGTCGATTCCGGCCACCACGTCGCGGACGTCTTCGGGCCGCAACAGCGGACCCTTCCAGCCCGGGTAGGACGTGTTGTTGCTGAAGTGCACCGTGAGCACAGGCCACACCTCACAGCCGACGCGCATGAGAGGGAAGGTGGCGGCGCTGTTCCCGACGTGCCCGTAGGCCACGGACGACTGGATCGACAAAATGGTGGTCACAGGGGGACATTGTGCCCCACCACGCGCCGCGGACACTGTCTCCGCTCCTCCCCCGCTGTTGCCTAAGGTGAACCCATGCGCGCGGCCCCGACTGACTACTTCGACGTGCCGTTCGCGGCGCTCGCGCACCGCGGCGGGGCCTGCGCCGACGCGCCCATCGAGGTGGAGAACAGCCTGCGCGCCTTCACCGCGGCCTGGGCGATGGGCTACCGCTACCTCGAGACCGACGTGCACGTCACCGCCGACGGGACGCTGGTGGCCTTCCACGACGACGTCCTCGACCGGGTGACGGACGCCGGGGGTCGCCTCGCCGCGCTTCCGTGGGTGGAGGTGGCCCGGGCCCGCATCGGAGGCACCGAGGCGATTCCCACCCTGGACGAGCTCCTCGACGCGCTGCCGCTGGCCCGTTTCAACATCGACATCAAAGCGCCGGCTGCGGTCGAGCCCCTGGCGCGCACGTTGGCCGCGCACGGCGCTCTGACCCGGGTCTGCGTGGGCAGCTTCAGCACGCGCAGGCTGGCGCGCTTCCGCAGGCTCACCCGCGGCGCGGTCGCCACGTCGGCGTCCCCACTCGAGGTCGGGGTGTTCGCGCTCGCCCCGGGCGTCCGTGGCGTCTGGCCACTGCACGGCCGGGCGTTCCAGATGCCGACCCACGAGCCGCGCACCGGCGTCCGGCTCCTGCGCCCGGGCGTGATCGAGGCCGCGCACCGCCGAGGGGCCGCCGTGCACGTCTGGACCGTGAACGACCGAACCGAGATGGAGTCGCTCATCGACCTGGGCGTCGACGGCATCGTCACCGACGACATCGCGACCCTCAAGGCCGTCCTGGTCGCGAGGGACCTCTGGGAGGGGAACCAATGACGCACGACGCGCGGCCGGCCACCGCCCGGGACGATCTGCGCGCCGCTCCCACCCGGGCGAGGGTGTGGGCCTGGGCCATGTGGGACTGGGGAGCCCAGCCCCTGAACACGGTGATCATCACCTTCGTCTTCAGCGTCTACATCACCGGCCGCGCGTTCGGGGCCGAGAACGCAACGTCGCAGGCACTGGCCCTCTCCACGGGCGTGGCCGGGCTCGTCGTCGCCCTGATCGCGCCGGTGCTGGGCCAGAACTCCGACCGGACCGGTCGCACGGTCCGGAACCTCCGCTGGCAGACGTGGGCGATCGCCGGTTTGGCGGCCTCGTTGTTCTTCGTGCGCCCCGAGCCCGCCTACCTGTGGCTCGGGCTCGGCCTCCTGGCGGTCGCGTCCATTCTCGGCGAGATCGCGAACGTGAACTACTACGCGCTCATCGAGGAGGTGGCCACCAAGGACAACGTGGGGCGCGTGTCCGGCTTCGGCTGGGGCCTGGGCTATCTGGGCGGCATCGTCGCGCTCCTCGTGCTCTACTTCGGTTTCATCTCCCCCGAGGTCGGCCTCTTCGGGGTCAGCAACGTCGACGCGCTCGACATCCGGGTCTCGATGATCGTGTGCGCCGCCTGGATCCTGCTCTTCACGCTCCCGACCTTCCTGACCCTGCGCGACCGGCGGCGTCCGCCCGTGCCGCGGATCGGGGTCGTCAACTCCTACCGCCTGTTGATCGAGTCGATCCGCCGGCTGTGGCGCTCCAGCCCGCAGACCGTCCGCTTCCTGATCGCGTCCGCTCTCTTCCGTGACGGGCTCTCGGGGCTGTTCGCCTTCGGTGCCGTCCTCGCCGCCGGCACGTTCGGCTTCTCCGCCGGTGAGGTGATCATCTTCGGCGCTGCCGCGAACGTCGTCGCCGGCGTCTCCACGATGCTGTTCGGCCTGCTGGACGACCGCATCGGGCCCAAGCGCGTCATTCTCCTCTCCCTGGGGGCACTAGTCGCGCTCAGCATCGGTATCTTCGTGCTGCACGACCGCGGACAGATCGTGTTCTGGACACTCGGCATGGCCGTCAGCGCTTTTGTGGGCCCGGCCCAGTCGGCGTCCCGCTCGTTCCTGGCTCGGGTGATCCCCGAAGGCCGGGCCGGTGAGATCTTCGGCTTGTACGCCACGACCGGGCGCGCGATCTCGTTCCTGTCCCCCCTTCTGTTCGGTGCGGCGATCGGCCTGGGTGCAGCGATCACAGGCGAGGCGAACACGCAGTACTGGGGCATCCTCGGCATCGTGGTGATCCTCGCCGCCGGGTTCCTGTTGATGATCGGTGTGCGCGAGGAGGGCCACACCGTCGGGTGAGGACTTCGCCGCGATGACCCCGCCCGCGGGAGGCGCCATCGCGGGAACATGCCGGCCCCCGGTACCGTTGAGGCCAGACGAAGGGGAGGACACATGGCAGACAAGACACTCAGGGGACAAGGGCTCGGATCGAAGAGCCTGGCCGACCCCGCGGGCGTCGAACTGGCCGCCCGCCAGGACACCTCGTTCGACTGCCCCAACGGGCACCACTTCACGATCCCGTTCTCGGCCGAGGCTGAGCTGCCCACCGAGTGGGAGTGCCCTCGCTGCGGGCAGATGTCGCGTCGCTCCGACGGCGTCGAGCCCGAGGCGAAAGAGGTCAAGCCTCCGCGCACCCACTGGGACATGTTGCGCGAGCGGCGCTCGATCGAAGAGCTCGAGGGAATCTTGGCTGAGCGGCTCGACGAGATCCGCAAGGAGCACTGAGCCCTAGAGGCGGATCCGGATGTCGAGCAGCTCCATCACCCACGCCAGGAGCAGGCAGATCAGGACCGCCACCAGCGGGAACGCAACGCCGGCAGCGAGTTCGCCCCAGCGCTCGGTCACGAACGGCTCCCACTTCGGCCAGAGCCAATAATCGCGCATGCGGCCGATGATCGTCTCGGAGAACGCGTACACCACGATGGCGTGCCCGCCGAGGATGACCAGCGGCCGCATCGGCCCACCCATGCTGCCGGGCGGGATGACGAGCGCCAACACCACCAGCGTCGCGACGGCGATGCCGCCGGTCACCAGCACGAAGCTGGGCGTCCACAAGTTCTTGTTCAGCGGCACCACCAGGGTCAGGAGCAGCCCGAGGGCGAGGGTAACCCCGGACAGACCTGCCAGCAGCCCGAGGCGGCGCGTGCCGCTGTTCTCCTTCGAGATCCGCCCCGCCATGACACCGATGTAGACCGAGCCGACGGCGGGCAGCCAGGCGTGCGGGTTCTCGGGGTGCGGTGCGAGACCGAGCAACGAGTCGAACCACGAGGCCACGTTGCTGTCGGGCTCGAATGAGCCGGCTCCGACGCCGGGAACCGGGAACCACAGGTAGGCCGCCACCACCTCGGCCAGCACGAGGGCGACCAGCGGCGTCTGCACCGTTCGCGGAAGCTTGGTCACCAGCCACGTCAGCAGGTAGGCGACGCCGATCATCTGCAGCACCCCCACCGACAGGTCGAAAGGCTGGGAGTACTTGTACGACACCAGCGCCGAGCCGATCAGGATCAACAGCAGCGCGCGGCCCAGCACGCGCCGCCAGCCCGCGCGCGAGGCGTACGGCATCGCCGTTCCCATCGCCACCAAGAAGCCGGGAAAGACCGTGTCGGCCAGCGTCAGGCCGTGCCACTCGGCGTGCCCGAAGGCGGGCGGAAGAGACCAGTTGCCGGCCCAGTTGACGAACACCATCAGCCCGATGGCGAGGCCGCGCAAAGCGTCCAGCGCGTAGAAGCGCTCGGGCCGCGGCCTCTCTGGAGGGGCGGGAGGCGGGGCCACGGGGGCTGGGGCGATCGCCGTCTGGTTCGTCACGCCCGCGATTCTGCCACCGGCCGCCGACACTCAGGACTCGATCTCGCCCTTGATCACCGTCGGGTCGTCGGGCCGCGGACGCCGCGGCGGGGCCTCGGGCGGTTGGACCGCTTCGCCCGGCACCACCGTGTCTGGCCGCAGGCGCGCCTCGAGGAGGTCGGCCTGGTCCCGGTACTTGCGCGTCATCGCGGCCAGCATCATCGAGACGCCGCGGCGCGCCAGCGGTCGGGTGGGCGGCAGGAGGAAGATCAGGCCGACGACGTCGCTGATGAATCCGGGCGCCATCAGCAGCAGGCCGCCGACGAACACCAGGGCGGTGTCGGTCACGCGCTTGCCGACCTCGTCGGGGTGCTGCTGCGCGTCGCGGAGGGACGCCAGCGCCCTGCTCCCCTCGCGTCGCCAGAGAACGCCGCCGAGGACGGCGGTCGCGAGCAGAACCAACAGCGTCCAGCCGATACCGATCTGCCCTGCCACCAGGGTGATCAGGACGATCTCGACGACGGCGAGGCCAGCGAGGCCGAGGAACAGCAGCGGCGCCTTGCGCATCACCGGTCCCCCTTGCCCGCTTTGACATCGCGCGCCACCCCGGCGGCAGCCCGGCCGACGGCGCCGACGAACCGACCGGCGGACTCTCCGGCCGCGCGCGCCCTACCACGGAGCGATGCGCTCAACTCGGCCAGCTGCTGCCCGCGATGCTGCAGGCCCAGCTGGGTCGTCCGTTTCATGGCCTCCTTGACCACCGAGCCGGTCATCTTGGACTCCCCGTACTCGCGCTCGATGAACTCGATGGGCACCTCGACGATGCGGAAGCCCCGCTTGTGAGCGTTCCAGGTGAGGTCGCGCTGGATCCCGTAGCCCTGCTTGTCGATCGGGTCCTGCAGCACCGCTCTGAGTGCGTCGGCGCGGAACGCGTTGAGGCCGCCGGTGATGTCCTTGACCGGCAACCCGAGCATGAGTCGGGTGTACAGGCTGCCGCCCCGGCTGAGCAGCTCCCGGTGGAACGGCCAATTCACCACCGACCCGCCCTTGACCCAGCGGCTGCCCTTGACCATGTCGGCCCGGTGCAGCGCGGCTAGGACGGCCGGGAGTTGCTCGGGCTGGTGGGAACCATCGGCGTCGAACTCGACGAGCACGTCGTAGCCGTGGTCGAGCGCCCAGGAGAATCCCGCGAGATAGGCGGCGCCGAGCCCCTCCTTGCCCTTGCGGTGCAGGACGTGCACGTGTTCGTCCGCTGCGGCCAGCTCGTCGGCGCGGCGTCCGGTGCCGTCGGGAGAGTTGTCGTCCACGACCAGGATGTGCGCCTCGGGCACGGCGGCACGCAGTCGCCCGGTGATCATGTCGACGTTCTGGATCTCGTTGAACGTCGGGATGATGACCAGGATTCGACCCAGTCCGTCGTACGGCTGCCCCATGGAGCTCTCCTCACCTCGTCCCCGCGCTCGGGGTCGGGATCCATTGTTCCACCCGTGCCCGCACGGCGGCGGGCCAACCAGGCGAGCAGGACGCCGACCGCCGCGAGCGAGGCGAGCGCCAACTCAACACCTGCGCCGATCGCCATCACCGGGGTCGCCTGACCGCGCAGCGGCAGGCCGTGCACGCCGGACGCCGCCACCGACGCCGGCTCCTCGGCGAGCACCTCACCGCGCGGACCGATGAGACCACTGAGCCCCGACGTGGTCACGACAAGGATCTCGCGGCGCATCTCGGCCGCGCGCACCCGCGTGATCGCGAACTGCTGGTCGATCTGGTTGGTGCCCTGGTACATCGCGTTGCTGCTCTGGACGATCATCACTTGCGCGCCCGCTGCGGCGGCCTCGTACAGCGTGGCCGGGTAGATCACTTCGTAGCAGATCGCGACGCCCACCGAGATCGCCCGGCCGTCCGGCAAGTCGACGGCGAGCGAGCCAGGGCTCGTCCCGGGCACCGACTGGTACCCGACGTAGGCCAGCTGCGGGATCAGGGGCAGGAAGAAGCCCCGAAACGGGATCCACTCCCCGAACGGGACCAGGTTGCGCTTGGCGTAGGTCTCTTGCGGCCCCGCGTCGGTCCACCAGACGGCGACGGTCTGCCGCTCCTGCCGCGCCCGGTCCTCATAGATCGACCCGACCAGGATCGGCACGCCCGCGGCACGCACGGCGTCCTCGACGGCCTGCCGGGTGAGCGCGTCCTGGCGCGGATCCATGTCGGTGGAGTTCTCCGGCCACGCAACGAAGGCCGGCCTCGGGAGCTCGCCAGCGTCGATGCGCTCGAGCAGCCGGAGCGTCTCGGCGCGGGAGTTGTCGGTGATGGTGCGGGCTGGCCCGAGCCCGTACACCCCACCGCCCGGCGCGCCGCCCTGCACCCAGCCGACCTCGACGCTGCCCGCCTCGGGCTGCGGCTCGGGCATCCAGCGGGCGCCGAGGGCGCCGACCCCCATCACCGCGACGCCGACCACCCCCGCGACCAAGGCGGCGCGCGGGCGTCCGGGCCGGGTCTCGAGGGCGGCGAGCAGGTGGCCCAGCAGCGCCACGAGGAACGTCACGGAGGCGGCTCCCCCGAACGGGTAGAAGCCGGCCAGGGGGGATTCCACCTGGCTGTAGCCCAGCCGCATCCAAGCGAAGCCGTCGAACGGGAACACCGACATCACCAGTTCGGCGGCGACCCACACGCCCGCCCCCCAGAGGGGAGCGGCCCGGGCGCCGCGCACGGCGTGCAGCAGGCCGGCAATGGCGGCGTACAGGAAAGAGGTCACCAGCGTGAGGCCGGTGTAGGAGGCGATCATGATGGAGGTCTGCCACACCAGCGACGTGGCCATGAACGCGAGTCCGAAGACCCAGCCGAGGACCACCGAGACCGGCCACGCGGGCGACCGGCGCACGCACCAGGCCAGGACGGCCACGGCGACGATCGCGCCCGGCCACGCGCCGAAAGGGGCGAAGGACGCCGAGGCGGCCAGCCCTGCGAGCGCCGCCGTGGGTGCGAGGACGCCTGCGCCAAGCGCGCCGCCCCGTCCCGATGTCACCCCGAGGAGCCTACTAGGGTTCACGTCGTGACCGATCTGCATGAGCGTGTGACCCGCGTGATCCCCGGCGTCCTGGAGGACCTGGCCAGGCTGGTGGCCATCCCCTCGATCAGCTCGATGCCCGACCACGCCGCCGACGTGCAGCGCACCGCCGACGCGGTCGCCGCGCTGCTGAGCGACGCGGGGTGTCCCGACGTGCGCCAGATCAGCGAGGGCGGCCAGCCGGCCGTGGTCGCGCGCTTCCCCGCGCCCGAGGGCTCCCCGACCGTCTGCCTGTACGCCCACCACGACGTCCAGCCGGCCGGCGACCCCGCCCTCTGGACCTCGGCACCCTTCGCCGCCACACCGCGCGGCGACCGGCTTTTCGGCCGCGGCGTCGCCGACGACAAGGCGGGCATCGCCGTCCACCTGGCGGCCCTCCGCGCCTTCGACGGCAAGCCGCCCGTGGGCGTCACCGTGTTTGTCGAGGGCGAGGAAGAGGTCGGTTCACCGTCGTTGGCCACCCTGATGGAGCGCCATGCCGACCTGCTCTCTGCCGACGCCTTCGTGATCTGCGACTCCGGCAACTGGGCGGTCGGGACGCCCGCGTTCACGACCGCGCTGCGCGGGCTCGTCGACGTGGTGGTGGAGGTCTCCACGCTCGACCACGCCGTCCACTCCGGTCAGTTCGGTGGAGCGGTTCCGGACGCGCTGACCTCACTGGTGCGCCTCCTGGCGACCCTGCACGACCGGCACGGCGACGTCACCGTCGCGGGGTTGACCACCGAGGAACCGTTCGCCGTCGACTACCCCGAGGACCGGCTCCGCGCAGAAGCGGGGCTGCTGGACGGCGTCCGGCTCACCGGCACCGGCCCGATCGCCGACCGCTTGTGGGCCAAGCCCGCCCTCACGGTGATCGCTCTCGACGCCACGCCGGTGGCGGACGCCTCGAACACGCTGGCCCCGTCCGCGCGCGCGAAGGTCAGCCTGCGCGTCGCGCCCAGCCAGGACCCGGCGGCCGCGCTCGACGCGCTCAAGCGCCACCTGCTCGACCATGCGCCCTTCGGGGCTCGCGTTACGTTGTCGGGCGAGGGCAGCGGCGCGGGCTCACGGGTGCCGCTCGCCGGCCCGGTCGCCGCGGCGGCCGCGAGCGCCTGGGCGGACGCCTGGGGAACGCCCGCCGTCGAGGTCGGCCAGGGCGGCTCGATCCCGATGGTGGCAGCGTTCCAGCAGGCGTTCCCGGACGCCGCCGTGCTGGTCACGGGGGTGATCGACCCGGACTCGCGGCAGCACGGCATCGACGAGTCGCTCCACCTGGGTGACTTCGCGCGCGCTTGCCTCGCCGAGGCCCTCCTGCTGGAGCGACTCGGGCGCTGAAACGGACGGCGACTCACACGACGGGACGGTCGGCGAAGGGGATGCTGAGCACGAGTTGAGTCTCGGTGATCACCTGCGCTCGCATCCTGATGTCGGCGAGGAGCCGCTCCAGGTCCTGCGGCGTAGCAACTTGCACCATGAGCAAGTAGCTGGCGCGCCCGGCGATCGAATAGCAGGAGATGATCTCGTGGAGGTCGGCCAGCTGCTCGGGGAGGTCACTGTCGTTGCTGGGGTCGGTGGTCCGGACGGACACGAAGGCGGTCAGCAGCTTGCCGAGAGAGGCGGGGTCGATCAGCGCCCGGTACCCGGTGATCACGCCGCGCTGCTCCAGCCGGCGCACCCGCTGCTGTGCCGCCGATGTCGACAGGCCGGTGGCCTTCCCGATGTCGGTGTACGACATGCGGCCGTCGCGGGCCAAGAGGCCGAGGATCTGCTCGTCGGTGCTCTCCATCGGACCATCGTGACACACGCCGGCCCAGGCACACTGGTCGGCATGGGCCAGGCTAAGAAGTTGCTGTTGATGGATACCGCGTCGCTGTACTTCCGGGCCTTCTTCGGTGTGCCCGACTCCCTGAAGTCGCGGGCCGGGGAACCGGTCAACGCCGTCCGGGGGCTGCTGGACATCCTCACCCGGTTCATCACCGAGTACTCCGCCACGCACGTCGCCTGCTGCTGGGACGACGCGTGGCGCCCCGCGTGGCGCGTCGCCCTTCTACCCAGCTACGAGGCTCACCGCGTCGCGTACGGGGACGTCGAGGAGGTGCCCGCGGCGCTGACCGCGCAAGTCCCTCGGATCCGGCAGGTCCTGGACGCCCTCGGCTTGCCGATCGTGGGCGCGCCGGACGCCGAGGCCGACGACGTCATCGCCACCTTGGCCGACCGCGCCGACCAGCGCGTGGACGTGGTGACCGGTGACCGCGACCTGTTCCAGCTCGTCGACGATGGCCGCGGCGTCCGCGTGCTCTACGTCGGGCGGGGGGTCTCGAAGCACGAGCGCGTCGACGACGCGTGGCTGCGTGCGAAGTACGGCATCACCGGCGCGGGCTACGTCGACTTCGCGGTCCTGCGCGGCGACGCCTCAGACGGGCTGCCCGGCGTGAAGGGCATCGGCGAGAAGACGGCGGCCTCGCTGATCGCCCGCTACGGGGATCTCGACGGGATCGTCGCGAACGCAGCGTCGCTCTCCCCCGGCGTCCAGCGGTCGCTGGCGGCCGCGATGGACTACCTCGGTCCGGCGCGCGAGGTGGTCACGGCCGCCCGCGACCTAAGCATCCCTGTCGTCGACCTCGCCCTGCCGGCCGCCCCCCGCGACCCGGACGCCTTCGCCGCGCTCGCCGACGAACTCAACCTCGGCGGTAGCGCGGACCGCATCGTGGTTGCGCTGGCGCGGGCGGGTCAAGAAGCCGGTCGCAGCACGTAGACGGCGGCGCCCGCCATCAGGTTGGGAACCTGGCCGTACATGCGCAGGCGGCGTCCGGTCTGGGTGTAGGTGTAGCGCCGGTCGATGACCAGGTCGAGGTTCCGGAAGAGGTCCTCCAGGTCGGCCAGGGTGGTGTGGCGCAGGTTCGGGGTGTTGTACCAGGCGTACGGGATCTCCCTCGACATCGGCATCCGTCCGCGCAGCAGGCGCAGGCGGTTGCGGTAGTAGCCGAAGTTCGGAACCGACACCACCAGGCGCTCGGCCACGCGCGCCATCTGCTGCAACACGAACTCGGGGTTCAGCATCGTCTGCAGCGTCCGGGACAGCACGACCGTGTCGTAGGCGTCGTCATCGATGTCGACCAGGGCGTCCTCGATGTCTCGCTCCAACACCGGGACGCCGCGACGGATGGCCGCCAGGACGGCGTCCGGGTCGATCTCGACACCGGTCCCCTGGCAGCCCTTCGTGTCCATGAGGTGCCGGAGCAGGTCGCCTTGCCCGCAACCCAGGTCGAGGACGCGGGAGCCGGCGAAGACCTGGTCGGCCACGAGGGCGAGGTCGAGGCGGAGGCGTCCGCCGGCGCTCACGTGCCCACCTCGAGGGCGCGGTCGAAGAACGCCCGCAGCGTGGCGTGGTAGGTGGGGTCGTCAAGCAGGAAGGAGTCGTGGCCGTAGGCGGACTTGAGCTCGCGGAATGTGACCGGCACGCGGGCGTCGTGGAGGTGCCGGACGATCCGTAGCGAGTGGTCCGTGGCGAACCGCCAGTCGGTGTCGAAGCTGAGCACCAGGGACGTCACGGGCGTGGCGCTCACCGCCGCCAGGGCGTCCGGCTGGGCGAAGGGGTCGAAGTAGTCCATCACCCGGGTCAGATAGAGGTAGCTGAGCGCGTCGAACCGCTCGAGGAAGACTTGGCCCTGATGGTCCAGGTAGCTCTCGACCGCGAAGTCGATGCCGAAGCCGCGCCGCGACTCACCGTTCTGCGGCGAGCGCCCGAACTTCTCCGTGAAGGCGTCCTCGGACAGGTAGGTGATGTGCGCCATCATCCGCGCGATGGACAACCCCACGTCGGGGTTCGTGCCCTGGGCCGCATAGTGGCCCGCGCGGAAGTGCGGGTCGTGCATGATCGCTCGCCGCGCCACCGCCGAGAATGCGATGTTCTGCGCGATCAGCCGGCTGGAGGCGGCCACGATCGCGGCGTTCGCCAGGTCGTCGGGGTACGACAGCGACCACTCCAGCACTTGCATCCCGCCCAGGGAGCCGCCGAGCGCGACCAGGAGGCGCCGGACGCCGAGATGCGCCAGCAGCGCCCGGTGCACCGTGACAAGGTCGCCCATGTCGAGCAGGGGGAAATCCAGCCCCCAGGCGTCCCCGGTGGCCGGGTTGAGCGTGGACGGGCCCGTGGTTCCCTGGCAGCCGCCGAGCAGGTTGCTGCAGACGACGTAGAACCTGTCGGTGTCCAGCGGACGCCCCGGTCCGATCAGGTTGTCCCACCAACCCGGACGCCGATCGCCGGGGTACCAACCCGCGGCGTGGGCGTCGCCGGTCAGGGCATGGCAGATGTAGACCGCGTTCGAGGCGGAGCTGTTGAGCGTGCCGTAGGTCTCGTAGGCGACGTCGACCGGACCCAGCACGGCTCCGCTGGAGAGCACGAGCGGGTCGGCATCGGAGAAAAGCCGGACGGTCCGCGTCTCGACGACGCCGACCGATCCCGCCGCGGGGTGCGGCCTCACGCAGACAGCGCCTTGTCGAGGTCGGCGATCAGGTCGTCCACGTGCTCGATGCCAATCGACAGTCGGACGCCCTCGGGCGCGACCCCGGCCTCGACGAGCTCGCTCTCGGT
>JBKHWW010000011.1:0-8324 GCA_046566345.1 Actinomycetes bacterium | reverse complement strand
TCCTCGTCGTGATGGGCGTCCTCGATCTTGGTGATATCGCGGCCTGCGGTCTCCGGGGCGACGAAGGTCGAGTACAGGGTGATGAGGGCGAGGGCGAAGACGAAGGTCGCGACCGGCCACCAGGCGTTGTTCGTCACCTGCAGCAGCCACGCGCCGAGGAACGGGCCGAGGCCACCGGCCAGGATGGCCGAGAACTCACGCGACACGGCGACCCCGATGTAGCGGTGCTGGGCGCCGAACAGTTCGGGGAGCATGGCGCACTGCGGGCCGAGCATCCCGTTGACGCCGAGACCGATGGCGAGGGCGATCATCACGACGCCGAGGATCGGGTTGCCGAGGCTGAACAGGTACCAGCTGGGGAAGGCGACCAGCGCGAGGATCGCCGCGCCGGCGCGGTAGACGGGCTTGCGGCCGTAACGGTCGGAGAGGTGGCCGGTCAGCGGGATCGTGAAGCAGCCGACGATCGCTGCGGCCGCGACGGCGATCGGGCCCCAGGACTTCTGCACGCCCATCAGCACCATGTAGCTCACGGCCAGGTTGTTGTAGATGTAGCTGCCGCCGTTCTCGGCCATGCGCAGGCCGATGCCGACCAGGACGTTGCGGCGCGAGGTGGGGTTGGTGAAGAGCTCGCGCATGGGCGACTCGGAGACCTGCTCCGACTTCTCCAGCTCGACGTAGGCGGGGGTCTCCTTCAGGCGCGAGCGGATGAACACCGCGACCAGGATCAGCAGGATCGACACCAGGAAGGGCACCCGCCACAGCCAGCCGAGCAGGACGTCCTCCGGGGCGAGGGTGATCAGCCAGAAGACGACCGAGGCGAGCAGGGTGCCGAGCATGATGCCGACGAACGGTAGGGCCGAGAAGAAGCCGCGGCGCTTGCGGGGGGAGTACTCGGCCATGAGCACGGTGGCGCCCGCCTGCTCGGCGCCTGCGCCGAGGCCTTGCGCGAGGCGCATCAGGATCAGCAGGGCGGGGGCGACCCAGCCCCAGCTCCCCAGCTGGTCGGCGGTGGGAAGGACGCCGATCAGGGTGGACGCGCCGCCCATCAGGGCGATCGTGACCATGAGCACCCATTTGCGGCCGATCTTGTCGCCGAGGACGCCAAAGACCAGCCCGCCGATCGGGCGGGCAAGGAAGCCGACCGCCAGCGTGGCGAAGGACGCGATGAGGGCGGCATTCGGGCCGAGCGCCGGGAAGAAGAGCTTGCCGAAGATGAGGGCGGCGGCGAGGCCGTAGAGGGCGAAGTCGTAGTACTCGAGGGCGCTGCCGATCGAGGAGGCCAGCGTGGCGCGGCGCAGGTTGTCTGCGTACTCCTGCTCCGACATTCCGCCGGGGCGTTCATCCTGAAGGGTCATGTTCTGTCTCCGTCTAGGTCGGTGCGGCGCTTCGATGCGCCGCTCCCACCATGTTAGACAGTAGAATGAACGTTGGTCAATATGCTGAACGCCCCCCTCAGAGCCGGCCCTCACCCGACGTGCAACGCCAGCTTTCGGCCCACCAGCCCCGCCGCCGGCCGGCCAGCCGCTCGGCCAACCCGTCGAGGGCGGCGGCGGCCGGGCGGACGGCGTCCGAGCTGACCAGAGGGACGCCGCTGTCACCGGAGTCGCTCATGGCGGCGTCCAGCGGCACCTCCGCCAGAAGGGGCACGTCGTAGCCCAGCCGCAGAGTGAGCGCCTCGGCGACACGCGCGCCGCCGCCGGAACCGAACAGGTCGATGCGGTGGGGTTGGTCGCAATGCGGGCAGGTCGTCTCGAGGAACGCCATGTTCTCGACGACGCCAATCACCCGCTGGTCGACCATGGAGGCCATGGTGCCGGCCCGTTCGGCGACCTCGGCGGCTGCCTGCTGCGGCGTGGTCACGACGATCACCTCGGCGTTGGGCAGTTTGGAACCCAGGCTCATCGCCACGTCGCCGGTCCCGGGGGGCAGATCGACGAGCAGGAAATCGAGGTCGCCCCAGTACACGTCCGCCAGGAACTGCTGGAGGGCACGGTCGAGGATGGGTCCGCGCCAGGCGATGACCTGGTCGCGGGACTGCTTGAGCATGCCGATCGAAATGACCCTCATACCCCCCACGGGCACGGGCAGGATCATGTCGTCGATGCCGGTCACGTCGGCGTCCGCGATGCCGAGCATGGGCGGGATCGAGTGGCCGTAGATATCGGCGTCCAGGATGCCGACGTTCTTGCCGCGCGCGGCCAGCGCGGCGGCCAAGTTGACCGTGACGCTCGACTTGCCGACTCCGCCCTTGCCGGAGGCGATCAGCAGCACCTGGGTCAGGTTGTCGGCGCGGGCGAAGGGGATCTCGCGCTCCTTCACCCCGCCCCGCAACCTGGTCTTGAGCTCGGCCCGCTGCTCGTCACTCATCACCCCGAAATCGAGGTCGAGGCCGGTGAGGCCCTCCACCCCCTGCAGCGCTGCGTGCACGTCGTGCTCGATGGTCCCGCGCATGGGGCAACCAGAGATCGTCAGCAGCACCCGCACGGTGGCGAACCCCGCCTCGTCGACCTCGACCTTGTCGACCATCCCGAGGTCCGTGATCGGCTTGTGGATCTCGGGGTCGATGACGCGGGACAAGACGTCCCACACTGAATCGGTCAGGTTCGCAACAGGCATGCGTCCCACCTTACCGAGCGGTGCGATCCTCCCGGACCCGGCGAGCACGGTGCCGCTCGTTGCCCGGCCGCTCCCGCCCCTGAGCAGCGGACGCCGCACCGTCGGCCTCGGCGTCCTTGTTGAGCTCCTCGAGCAGATCGCGGAGTTCCCCGCGAAGGAAATCGCGGGTGGGCATGTCGTTGATCCGGATCCGCAACGACGCGATCTCGCGGGCGAGGAAGTCCATGTCGGCGCGACTCTGAGCCGCCACCTCGCGGTCGTGCTCCATGCTCACGCGTTCGCGCGCCTCCGACCGGTTCTGGGCGAGCAGAATCAGCGGCGCCGAGTAGGACGCCTGCAGCGACAGCAGCAGCGTCAGGAAGATGAAGGGAAACGGGTCGCCCAGCCAGCCGGGGTTGACGACGTTCATCACGACCCAGGCGATGATGAACAGCGTCATCCACAACAGGAAGCGGGCGGTGCCCATGAATCGGGCGAACGCCTCGGCGAAGCTGCCGAATGCATCCTCGGGCACCCGCAAGCGGGGCAACCAGGCGCGCTGGCGTCCGGGCGTGTTGAGGCGCTCAGCCTGTCGTGGCGCCATCGTTCACCCCCTCAGACAGCTGGATGCCCCGCCAGTCCGCCGGCAGGATGTGGTCGAGCACGTCGTCCACCGTGACCGCGCCCAACAAGTTGCCGTCGGAGTTGACCACTGGCGCGCAGACGAGGTCGTAGGTGGCGAAGTAGCGGCTGACTTGCGCCACGTCGTAGTCGGGGCGCAACGGGGTGATCGCGCTGTCCACCAGCCCGGCCGCGAGCATCGAGGGCGGCTCCCGCAACAGCCGCTGGATGTGCACCGCCCCCAGGTAGCGGCCGGTGGGTGTGTCCAGCGGCTGGCGGCACAGAAAGGCCAGAGCGGAGAGCGCGGGGGTGACCTCCTCGTTGCGGAGTTGCGCCAGGCAGTCGGCGACGGTGGCGTCCGGGCCGAGGATCACCGGCTCGGGCGTCATCAGGCCGCCCGCCGTGGCCGCGTCGTAGTTGAGCAGCGTCCGGACGTCCTCGGCCTCCTCGGGCTCCATCCGCTGCAGGATGGTCTCGGCCAGCTCGGGGGCCAGCTCGGCGATCAGGTCGGCCGCGTCGTCGGGATCCATCTCCTCGAGGATGTCGGCGGCCCGATCGGTGTCGAGCGTCTCGATCACGCGCACCTGCTCGGCCTCCGGCAGCTCCTCCAGCGCCTCGGCGAGGATGTCGTCCTCGAGGGCCTCGACCACCTCGGCCCGGCGCGCGGGGCTCATCTCGTGAAGCTCGCGGGCGACATCGGCGGGCTTCATCTCGGCCAGCTGGGCCAGCACCTGATCGGTGCCCTGGACCGACGCCACGAAGAGGTCGGGCACCTCGTTCCAGTCGACGACCACGACGTGCCCGCGGGCGAACGGGCGGGTCGTGACGGTGCGGAGCGCCACCTCGCCGACTTCCCACGCCCGGGTGCGCGTCTGCTCGATCGCGACGTCGTAGATGGTCTCGGGCCGTTCCCCCGGGCGCTCCACCCGCATGTCGAACAGGTCTCCGAACACCAGCCGTTCGCCCTCGCGCCGCTGGAACCGCACGGTGTTGACCACACCCGAGATGATCACCTGCTGACCGTCGATCGAGTGCACCCGCTCCATGGGCAGGAAGACGCTGCGCAGGCGGAGCAGCTCCACCACCATGCCCTTCACGCGCGGCGGGCGGGCGTTGGCCCTGTTCTGGACCACGACGTCCCGGACCTTGCCGACCTGGTCGCCGCTCGCGTCCAGCACGGGAAGGCCCTTGATCCGTGACACGAAGATCGACGAAGGGGAGCCGTTCACGGTGCGAGGTTACAACACGCCGGTCAGGTGGCCTCGGGGTCGAAGGGAACGGCGTCGAAGGTCACGCTGGCTGGGGATTCCGCCTGCTCGCGGACGCCGTCGGCGCGCCTGACCGCGGCGGCGGTCGTTGGGCTGGAGCCGGCCTCGTTGACCGTGTCCCGGACGAGCTGGCCGGTGGCCAACGCCTCGTCGCGGAGCTGGCGCAGGTCGTCGACCTCCTCCCCTGACAGAAGGTGGCGCGCCACCAGACTCTTCGGGTTGAGGTCGGAGAGCTTGATGTCATCGAACTCGGGGCCGAGCTCTTGGCGCAACTGACCGCGCGCGTCGTTGCCGATGCGCCGCAGGTAGGCCAGCACCCGAGCTGTCTTGCGGGCCAGCTCGGGCAGCTTCTCGGGGCCGAACACCACGATGGCCAGGGCGACCAGCGCGGTGATCTCCCACATGTTGAAGTCGATCATGGGTCGAGCCCCATCATGCCCGCCGCCGGATGACGCGCACCGGGCTAGAGCCCGGCCTCTTCGAGCAGTTGCACGAAGGTGCGGGTCTGCTGCGAGCTCGCGGCCTTGAGCGGACGCCGCAGCACCGCGGGCTTGAAGCCGCGGTTGGCCAGCCCGGCCTTGACCAGCATCACGCCCTGGGTCGCGAACACGCCGGTGTAGACGGGGAGCAGCCGGCGGTAGACCTCCAGCGCCTCGGCGGTGGCGCCGTCGGCGAGCAGGTTCATCCACTCCTTGGTGGCGGCGCCGGTGAAGTGCGTCGACGTGCCCACCAGGCCGACGCCGCCCACCGAGAGCAGTGGCAGCGTCATGGCGTCGTCGCCGGAGTAGTAGTCGAGGTCCGTGACCGACATGACCTTGGCCGAGCTGACGACATCGCCCTTGGCATCCTTGACCGCGCAGATCCGGGGGTGCCGGGCGAGGTCGATGAGCGACTCCTCAGGGATCGGGATGCCCGAACGCCCCGGGATGTCATACAGCATCACCGGCAGTTCTGTGGCGTCGGCCACCAGCAGGAAGTGCTCCTCCAGCGCGTCGGCGGGCGGCTTGCTGTAATACGGCGTCACCACCAGGACGCCGTCGCTTCCGGCCTCTTGGGCGTCGTGGCAACGCTTGATCGTGGCCGCCGTCTCATTCGTGCCCACACCCGCGATGACCTTCGCCCTGTCGCCAACCTCGGCCTTGACCGCCTTGAGCAGGTCGAACTTCTCAGTGTCGTCGGTCGTCGGCGACTCCCCCGTGGTGCCGTTGACGACGAGCGAGTCGTTGCCCTGCTCGTCGACCAGGTACGCAGCGAGCCTGCGCGCCTCGTCGAGATCGAGCGAACCGTTGGACGTGAAGGGCGTCACCATGGCCGTGATGAGGCGCCCAAAGGGTAGCTTGGCCATGAGCGACAGTGTAGGGCCACCCTGCACTGGCACCCGTTGCGGCCCGATAGGCTGGGCGCGTGAACGCTGCTCCCAGGCCCCCGGCCTCCCCCACCCAGTCCGCCTCCTCCGCCTACGCCGAGGCGTTCGTGCACGAGGGCGATGCGCTGCGCCAGGCCCGCGAGGCGTCCGCCACGATGGGCGAGGTCGCGGTGTCGCAGGGAGTGGCGTCCTTGCTCAGGCTGCTGGCCCAGATCATCGCAGCACGCGCCGTGGTCGAGATCGGCACCGGCGCGGGCGTTTCCGGCCTCGCGCTGCTCGAGGGGATGGCCGCCGACGGCATCCTCACCTCCATCGACACCGAGCCCGAGCACCAGGCCGCCGCCCGCAAGGCCTTCGCAGCGGCCGGCATCTCGCCGCGGCGTGCGCGCCTCATCGCCGGCGCCGCCCTGCAGGTGCTGCCGAAGCTCAGCGACGGTGCCTACGACCTGGTCCTCGTCGACGGTGATCCGCTGGAGTACGTCGAGTACGTCGAGCAGGCCCTCCGTCTGCTCCGGCCCGGCGGCCTCCTGATCCTGCACCACGCGCTGGCGGGTGGCCGGGTCGCCGACACCGCGAACGAGGACGACGAGACGGTAATCATCCGCGAGGCGCTGACCGCGGTCTCGGACGCCGACGACCTGTCCCCTGTCCTGCTCCCGGTCGGCGACGGCCTGTTGGTGGCCCGCCGCTCCTGACCACGGCGGCCGAACTCGCCGCGGGTAGCACGAGGCCCCGCCGGATTTCTCCTGCGGGGCCTCGTACCGGGCCGGTTCAGGGTCAGGCTTGGACGTGGCCGTTCTTGGTCACAACCGTGATGCCCTGGTCAGACACGTGGAAGCCGCGCGCCAAGTCCGCATCGCGGCTGACGCCGACCTCGGCGCCGTCTTCGATGATGACGTTCTTGTCGAGGATCGCCCGACGCACCACCGCGTTGCGACCGACGCGGACGCCGGAGAAGATCACCGACTCCTCCACCTTGGCCCACTTGTCCACCATCACGTTCGGGGAGAGGACGGAGCGGTCGACGTCGCCCCCGGAGATGATGGAGCCGGCCGAGACGATCGAGTCTTCGGCGGTGCCGCGCAGGGTGAACTTGGCGCCCGGGCCCTGAGCGGCCTGGGTGAAGATCGGCCACTGCCGGTTGTACAGGTTGAAGTCCGGGTCGACGCTCACGAGGTCCATGTGGGCGGCGTGGTAGGCGTCGATGGTGCCGACGTCGCGCCAGTAGTTGCGGTCCTTGTCGGTGGAGCCCGGGACGTCGTTCTTGGTGAAGTCGTAGACCTGGGCCTGGCCCTTCTCGACGAAGAAGGGGACCACATTGCCGCCCATGTCGTGCTTGGAGTCGGGGTCTTCGGCGTCGGCGCGCAGGAACTCCACGAACGCCTTGCGGGTGAAGATGTAGTTGCCCATCGAGGCGAAGGACTCCTCGGGGCTGTCCGGCAGCCCGGGGGGGTCGGCCGGCTTCTCGAGGAACTGGTTGATCTTCGCGGTCTCGTCAGAGTCGATGATGCCGAACGCGGACGCCTCGGCGCGCGGCACGCGGATGCCCGCGACCGTGCACTCCAGCCCGGAGTCGGCGTGCGACTGGAGCATGGCCGCCACGTCCATGCGGTAGATGTTGTCAGCGCCGAAGACGACCACGTAGTCGGGTTCTTCGTCGTTGATCAGGTTCAGCGACTGGTAGATGGCGTCCGCGCTGCCCTGGTACCACTGCTTGCCCGTGCGCTGCTGCGCCGGGACCGACGTCACGTAGCTGCCCAGGAGCGTGGACATGCGCCACGTCTGGGCGATGTGACGATCCAGCGAGTGCGACTTGTACTGGGTCAGCACGGCCATCTTCGTGAGGCCCGAGTTCGCGAGGTTGGACAGGACGAAGTCGATGAGGCGGTAGGTACCGCCGAAGGGGACAGCCGGCTTGGCCCGGTCGGCGGTCAGGGGCATCAGCCGCTTCCCCTCACCGCCGGCCAGGACAATCGACAGGACGTTCGGTCGATTGCTCATGGGGCCCAACCTAGGCCACGCCGAGCCCCGTCGGATACCAATTCCGACATTCCCCACGGCGACTTCCCCCCGCGCGCGCGGGGGGAAGTCGGTTCGTCCGGATCGCCCTCGGACCTCAGGCTCGTGTGACACGATCGCCCCATGCGTGTATCGATCCTCACCCGTGAGTACCCCCCGTTCATCTACGGTGGCGCCGGCGTCCACGTGGGCCAGCTCGTCCCGCAGCTGGCCAAGTTCACCGACTCGGTCGACGTCCAGTGCATGGGCGAGCCCCGCGAAGGCGCCACGGCCCATGCCGAGGACTACCCCGAAGGCGCCAACGGAGCCATTCGCACGCTGGGGGCCGATGTCGCGATGGCCGCCGCGATCCCCGAGGTCGACGTGGTGCACGCGCACACCTGGTACGCCCAGTTCGCCGGCATCATCGCCTCCGAGTTCCAGGACATCCCCTTCGTGGTGACCGCGCACAGCCT
>JBKHWW010000010.1:0-19446 GCA_046566345.1 Actinomycetes bacterium | reverse complement strand
TTGTCGGTGGACACCTCGACCAGGGCCTCGTCGACTTCGACGGTGTCGCCCACCTGCTTCAGCCAGCGGGAGATGGTGCCCTCGGTGACCGACTCACCCAGGGCGGGCAGGGTGACCTCGGTGCCGGACGCCGCGCCACCCGACGCCGGCGCTGGCGCGGGCTTGGGGGCCTCGGCCTCCGTTTCGGCCTCGGTCGACGGCTTGCCTTCGTGAGCCAGCGGAGGCTCAGACTCAGTCGAAGGAGCCTCTTCTTGGGGGGCTTCGGCGGGCGTGGGGGTGCCGGTGCCCGCGGCGTTGGGGTCGCCGATGACGGCCAGGACGGCGCCGACGTCGGCGGTCTCGTCCTCGTTGACGCGGATCTCCAGCACGGTGCCGGCGACGGGGGAGGGGACTTCGGTGTCGACTTTGTCGGTGGACACCTCGACCAGGGCCTCGTCGACTTCAACGGTGTCGCCCACCTGCTTCAGCCAGCGGGAGATGGTGCCCTCGGTGACCGACTCGCCCAGGGCGGGCAGGGTGACCTCGGTGCCGGACGCCGCGCCGCCCGACGCCGGCGCGGAGGGCTTCGACGGCTCGGCAGCGGGCTCGTTCGACGCCTCTTGCGGTGCAGCCTGCTCCTCGGGCTCGACAGCAGCGTCGCCGCCGCCCGCGGCGTCCGCACCGCCGGATGGCGCCTCTCCGGGCTCCCCGATCACGGCGAGGGTGGCCCCGACCTCGGCGGTCTCGTCCTCGGCGACGAGGATCTCGAGCAGTACGCCCGCGACGGGGGCCGGGATCTCGGTGTCGACCTTGTCGGTGGACACCTCCACCAGTGCCTCGTCGGCCTCGACGGTGTCGCCCACCTGCTTCAGCCAGCGGGAGATCGTGCCTTCAGTGACGCTTTCGCCCAGGGCGGGGAGGGGGACGTTGGTCGGCATGAGTGTCAGGCTCCTTCTACGTTGACTGGCCGTTTCGCGACCCACCCTAGCCTCACGCCGGGGCGAGCACACCCCATCGGCGCCGTCAGGATTGATCCCCGGCCGCCAGGGACCGGGCCAGCGCCACCAGCGTCCTCACGCCCGAACCGGTACCGCCCTTCGGTACGTAGTCGTAGGCGGCCTGGCCGTTCCACGCCGGGCCGGCGATGTCGAGGTGGGCCCAGCGCACCCCCTCGGGCACGAACGCCTGCAGGAAAGCCGCGGCGGTCAACGCGCCCCCGTAGCGCGTCTTCCCGGCCGAGGCAAGGTCCGCCACATCGCTGCGCAGGTTCTCGCGCACCTCCTCGGGGATGGGGAGCTGCCAGAACGCCTCGCCGGACGCCTCCGCCGCGTCCAGCACCGCGTCCGCGGTTCCGTCGTCGGAGGCCATCAGCCCGGCCACCCGTTCGCCCAGCGCCACCACACAGGCGCCGGTGAGGGTCGCGACGTCGACGACGAGGTCGGGGGAGTCCTGCCCGGCGCGAACGAGGGCGTCGGCCATCACCAACCGCCCCTCAGCGTCGCTGTTGGCGTTCTCGACGGTCTTGCCGCCGAACATCGTCAGCACGTCGGAGGGCCGGTACGCCGCCCCCGAGGGCATGTTCTCGGCCAGAGCGGCGTAGGCGGTGACCCGGACGCGCAGCCTCAAGTCGGCGATGGCGCGCACGGCGGCGACGACGGCGGCAGCGCCCGCCATGTCGCACTTCATCGTGATCATGCCTTCGGCGGGCTTGAGGTTGAGGCCGCCGGTGTCGAAGGTGATCCCCTTCCCGACCAGCGCCAGATGCGTGGTGGCACCCCGGGGCGCGTATTCGATCCGCACCAGTCGGGGAGGCCGGGCGGAGCCGCCGCCGACGGCGAGGATGCCGCCGTAGCCCGCCCGCGCGAGGGCCTTGTCGTCGAGGACCTCGACCTCGAGGCGCCCGCCTCGGGCGAGGGCTCGGGCCTCCTCGGCGAACGAGTCGGGGTAGAGCACGTTCGGGGGCGTGTTCACCCAGTCGCGGGCGCGCGCAACGGCGGTCGCCACCGTGACCCCCTCGGCGACGTGGGCGCGGGCGTCCTTGGCGGAAGTGATGACGACCAGCGCGCCGACGGGCGTCTTGGCCGGCTCCGCGGACGCCTTCTGATAGGCGTACGCGCCAAGCAACGCACCCTCGGTGACCCCGCGGACGACGTCGGGCTCGACCGGGTCGAGGCTGACCGCGACCCTCAGCGTCCGCTCGCCGGCCACCTGAGCGGCGGCGCGCACCGCGTTGCCGGCGGCGCGACGAACCTGCTCGGGCGTCACGTCGACGCCGCCGAGCCCGGTGACCACGATGCCGGGATCGCCGGGCAGCACGACCGTCGTGCCGTGCTTGCTGGCGGCTCCCAGCTGCTGAGCCGAGGCGAGCAGCGAGGTGCCGTGCCGTTTCGTCCAGGCGCGGTCCACGTCGTCAGGGACGCCGATCAGCAGGGGGCCGCCTGAGGCGTCCGCCAGGCCGACCACGAGGAGGTCGACGTCCCGGGAGACGGTGGGGGCGGTGGTGAGCGGTGGCAGCGCGTTCGGCACGGTTCGGTCCCTCCTGACGTGTTCGGCGCTCACCCTAGCGTCCGGCGGGGACCCCCGGAACGCCGGAGCCGGACGCCGGGCCTGCGGTAGGTTGCGGGGCATGCCTGACCTCAAGACCTCCCCCCTGCACGAGCGTCACGTCGCCCTTGGCGCGAAGTTCGCGGAGTTCAGTGGCTGGTCCATGCCGCTCCAGTACTCGTCGATCGTCGCCGAGCACAACGCGGTACGAGCCGCAGTCGGCCTCTTCGATGTCAGCCACCTCGGCAAGGCGCGCGTGACGGGCCCGGGTGCGCGCGAGTTCGTGAACGCCTGCTTCACCAACGACTTGGGCAGGATCGGCCCTGGGCAGGCCCAGTACACGCTGTGTTGCGACGACGGCGGCGGCGTCGTCGACGACCTCATCGCCTACCTGGTCAACGACGAGGACGTGTTCCTCATCCCTAATGCGGCGAACACAGCCGAGGTGGTGCGGCTCCTCGCGGCGCAGGCGCCTGAGGGCATCACGGTGGCCAACGAACACGATGACTACGCCGTACTGGCCGTGCAGGGCCCGAACGCGGACGAAGTGCTCGAAGCCCTCGGCGTGGCGGCGGACTTCGACTACATGCAGTTCCGGTCCGGCACGCTCCAGGGCCGCCCCTTGACCGTGTGCCGGACGGGGTACACCGGGGAGCGCGGTTACGAGCTGGTCTGCGGCGTCGCGGACGCCCCGGCCGTGTGGGACGCCGTCGTCGCGGCCGGCGAGCCCCTCGGGCTGCTGCCCTGTGGGCTGGGCGCCCGGGACACGCTCCGCACCGAGATGGGGTACGCCCTGCACGGCCACGAGTTGTCCGCCACCATCACGCCGGTCATGGCGGGCCTGAACTGGGCGGTCGGCTGGGACAAGCCGGCCTTCTGGGGCGCGGACGCCTTGCGCGCGGAACGCGCTGCGGGCCCGGCCCGCCGCTCCCGGGCGATCAAGTCGGCCGGCCGCGCCATCCCGCGCCCCGGCATGGAGTGTGTGGACGCCGACGGCGCCGTGGTCGGGACGGTCACCTCGGGCACCTTCAGCCCGACCCTCAAGGTCGGCATCGGCCTGGCCCTCCTGGACCCGGCCTACACCCCCGGCACGCAGGTCGGCGTCCGGATCAGGCAGCGGGTCGAGCCTTTCAGCGTCGAGAAGCCGCCGCTGGTCCAGCCCCAGGTGCGGCAGGCATAACCCGTTGGGTCTCGGCGGGCCGCCTCGGGACATGGTCGACGCCCACGGCGGAGTTCGTCCTGAGCGCGGTCAAGCGTGGAGGCTCATAGGGCCGTAGACGACACGGTCCCCCTCGAGGAGCACGACCTCGTCAACGCCTGCGTCCAGGAGGTCCTCGTACGTGGCGGTGAGCCAGGCCTCGGCGTCCGCCTGGGTCGGGAATCCTTGGGCGAGGCCCGCCGAGGCGGCGAGGTCGGCGTCCGCCTGGGGGGAGGACCAGGAGTAGGCCATCAGATCTTCTCCGCGCGCCGGACGCGGGGTGCCGGCCGACGCCACCGTCGGAACGTCATTTGCCGGTTGAAGCCGTACATGAACAGGCCCTTGGTCGGGGTCCCGGGAAGTCGGTCGGCCAGGAGTTGCTTGGCTCGGCGCCACATCAGGATGGCGTCCAGCACCATCACCGCGATGTAGCCCCACGAGATGTACAGCAGCCAGTCGATGATCCCCTGGAAGGTCGGGATCAGGGTGGCGGCCATCACCGCGAGGAGCACGGGCATCGCGAACTCCGCCGGGTTGAAGCGGCTGTCCACGTGGTCGCGGAGCAGCGCGCGCGCCGGCTGGGCCTCCTGCGCGGCGAACGACTTCTGCCGGGCCTCGAAGTTCGCGTCGCGCTCACGTCGCTTAGCCTCTTTTGGCGACAGCGTGGGGTTGAGGCGTTCCCTCCGCGCTGCCTCCGCCTGGCGGCGCGTCGGGGTCGGCACGCTCTTCCGGGTGCCAGGCGCTGGGGGGACGGACGGGTCGGGCTCGTGTGAATCGGCCGGGTCTGCGGACTTCTTGAACAGCACCACGTGGTGTCCCCCGATTCTTGTGCTGAATGCGAACCGCTTCAGTCTAGATCAGGGTGGGCTCGGGGTTCCCGTGCCACTCCGGCCTGCCGCCCCAGGGACGCCGCCGGTAGGCTGTGCACGCACACTGCCCACGGAAGGACGCACGACGCAATGGCCGGCCTCTTCGAACGACTCAAGGTCATCTTCAACGCCAAGGCCGAGAAGGCCCTCGACAAGATGGAGGACCCCAGGGAGACCCTTGACTACTCCTACCAGCGGCAGCTGGAGCTGCTGCAGAAGGTCCGTCGCGGCGTCGCCGACGTGGCCACCTCCCGCAAGCGGGTCGAGCTCCAGGCCAACCAGCTGGACGCCGAAATGAAGAAGCTCTCTCTTTCGGCGCAACGCGCGCTCGAGGTGAACCGCGAGGACCTCGCCCGGGAGGCGCTCACGCGCAAGTCTGGGCTGCAGCAGCAGCTCGACGACCTGATGGGTCAGCACGCCCAACTCCAGGGTGAGGAGGAGAAGCTCGTGCGAGCCTCCACGCGCCTCCAGGCGAAGGTGGACGCGTTCCGCACGCGCAAGGAGACCATCAAGGCCACCTACTCCGCCGCCGAGGCGCAGACGCGCATCAACGAGGCGTTCACAGGCATCAGCGAAGAAATGGGCGACGTCGGCCTGGCGATCCAGCGGGCCGAGGACAAGACCGCGCAGATGCAGGCGCGCGCGGGTGCCATCGACGAGCTGCTCGCCTCGGGGGCCCTGGAGGATTCCTCCCACATGGCCAAGGACGACATCACCCGCGAACTGGACGCGCTGGCATCCACTTCTCAGGTGGAGAACGAGCTGGCCGCGCTCAAGGCGTCCATGGGGGCTCTCACCACGGGCGCGGCCGCGCAGACCGCGCCCCAGCTGCCCGTCGGTCAGGCCCAGCCGGCCGGCCAGACCCAAGCCATCGGCCAGGCCCAGCCTGTCGACGTCGAGGCGACCGAGGTCCTCCCCGAGGCGCCGACGGCGGCTCCGGGGGCTACCGCTGCGAGCCCCGAGGCCCGGCCGGTCTCCGACGACAAGGAGTAAGGGGCCATGATCGTGCGCATTCTCGGTGAGGGCCAGTTCCGGCTCGACGACGCCGAGCTCGACATGCTCGCCGCCCTCGACGACGACGTCGAAGCGGCCGCCAAGGCCGGCGACGCCGAGTGGCTCAACCGCGCCCTGCTGAGGCTGATCGAGGAGATCCGCACCCAGGGCACGCCCCTGGACCCGGACCTGTTGATCGATTCCGACCTGATCATCCCCGACGCCGAGGTGACGGTGGAGCAAGTGCGGGAATGGATGGGCAACGACGACAGCTTCTCGGGGCTGCTGCCCTAGTGCGCGTCGTCGTCTGCACGGACCGGATCGGGGCCCTCGCGTCGTTCGACGCGGGGGCCGCGCTCGCCCGGGCGTTCGTCGCGGCCCGGCCCGGCACCCAGGTCGCCGTGGTGCCGATGGGGGTCAGCGGCAGCGACCTGGCGTCCGCATTGGCGGCGCTGGGCGAGACGGCCGCGTTCGTGGCTGACCCGGACGCCGACGCCCACCACGAGAGGCGCAGCCACGATCACGGACACGCGCACGCCCATGACGACGCCCCGCCGCTCGGGGTCGACCCGGCGTCCACGTCGCTGGGCCTGGGGCGGGTGCTGGCCCGAACGTTGGCCACGCGCCCGGACCGCGTGGTGGTGGACCTCACCGGCGTCGTCACCCACGACGGAGGGGCAGGGGTGCTCGCGGCCCTGGGCGCCACGGCGGATGCCCCGCTGGACGCCGGGGCGGCCGGCCTGGCGGGCCTGACTGCCATCGACACCGCACCGGCGCGCGCACTCGTCGGCAGCACCGAGGTGGTGGCGGTCCTTCCGCCCGGTCAACTCGGGGACATGCTGCTGGGCCTGCGGGGGCTGACGGCACGCCGCGGCCACGCCGCGGGGACAGACCCGGCCGTGATGCTGGCCACGGACGCCGCCCTCGGCACCCTCGCCGGCGCTCTGGGCGTCCCGGACGCCCCCGGCCTCGGCGCGGCAGGCGGGACAGCTCTTGCCCTGGCCGCGCTCGGCGCGTGGACGACCACGGGCCCGGCGCTGTGCGCCCACGTCGCCGGGCTGGAGCGGACGGCGTCCGTGGCGGACGTGCTGGTCACCGGCGCCGACCGGGTCGACTTCGTCTCCCGCGGTGGGCACGTGGTGGCCGAAGTGGCCGCGCTGGGGGAGCGCGCACTGCGCCCGGTGGTGGTCGCCGCCCGCGAAGTCGACGTGTCGGCGCGCGAACTGCGCGCCTACGGCGTGGAGGTGGCTTACGCCCTCGGCGGAGACCCGAGCATGGACGCCGAGGCGCTGACGCGCAGCGCGTCCGGCCTGGCAACCAGCTGGACCTGGTGAGCGCAGCTCTTCGCGATCGGAGCTGGTTCGCCTACACTGGCCGGGCACGTCCGATCGGAATGCGCCGCACCCCAGCGACGTTGACACCGGTACCAGACTCACCCGGAGGTTCCCGTACATGAGCGTTGACCAGCAGACCGAGGCCCAGCCCCAGGCCGACGGCATCATCCTGACCGAGGTGGCGGCGAAGAAGGTCTCCGACCTGGCCGCCAGCGAGGGCGAAGAGCACCTCGCCCTGCGTATCTCCGTCGCCCCCGGCGGGTGCTCCGGGCTGCGCTATCAACTCGCCCTCGACGACCGCGACCTCGACGGCGACGTCGAGAAGGAGTGGTACGGCGTTCGGGTCGTGACCGACCGCATGAGCGCCCCCTACCTCAGCGGCGCCACGATCGACTTCGTGGACTCGATCTCGCAGCAGGGCTTTACCATCGACAACCCCAACGCGCAGGGTTCCTGCGCTTGCGGGGACAGCTTCCACTGATCGAGCCGCACAGGTAACGATCGGGACACGTTGTCCCACACACCGGGCATCCCGCCGCTTCTCATGAGGCGGCGGGATGCCTGTTTGGGTTAGTCTGGGCGCGAGATCGACCGCTCGGCTGTTCTGCTGCCTTCACGAGGCAGTGCACCGGCCGGCCAGCATCGGAAAGGTGTGACGTGGCTTCGAACAGATCCTCCAAGGCCGCACGACGCATCGCGGGTGCCGCTGCCGCCATCGTGGGCGTCGTGGCACTGAGCGGCTGCTCCCAGGCGACTGCTGAGCAGTGGGGGCGGTGGGGCCTGCCCGAGGCGGCCAGCGACCGGGCTCAGTACACCGGCGACCTGTGGAACGGAGCCTGGATTGCGTCGATGGTCATCGGCGTCATCGTCTGGGCCCTCATCGGCTGGGCGGTCTTCCGGTACCGGCGCCGCAGCGACGACGACGTCCCCCGCCAGGTGCGCTACAACCTCCCGATGGAGATCATGTACACGCTGGTTCCATTCCTGATCATCGGCGTGCTCTTCTTCTTCACCGTCCAGGCTCAGAACGGTGTTCTTGCCAAAGAGAGCGAGCCCCCGACGCACACGATCAACGTCGTCGGGCAGAAGTGGTCGTGGTCGTTCAACTACATGGAGTCCCAGAACCCGGCTGTCGGCGTCGACGCCTACTCGGTGGGCACGCTCGAGTCGATTCCCGAGCTGTACCTGCCCGTCAACGAACCGGTCAGGTTCAACCTCAACTCCGCCGACGTGATCCACTCCTTCTGGGTCCCCGATTTCTATTTCAAGCTCGACGTCATCCCCGGCCGTACCAACAGCTTCGACGTGACGCCGACCAAGGAGGGCCGCTTCCTCGGCAAGTGCGCCGAACTGTGCGGCACCTACCACGCCGCCATGGTCTTCTACGTCAACGTCGTTCCCGAGGCGGAGTACAACGCTCACGTGCAGCAGCTGGCGGCGCAGGGGCAGACCGGCCAGGTGGCCGGCCCCGCGTTCCCGTCCACCGGACCTCAGAGGGAGGGCTGATCCCATGACCACGACCGCCCGCGTCGACGCCTCCGCGACGACCGTCCCCGTTGCACGCAGCACCGGGATGGGAGAGCTCTTCTGGTCCTGGATGACCACGACCGACCACAAGGTCATCGCGAAGCTCTACATCTGGACGGCCCTGGCGTTCTTCGCCTTCGCCGGCCTGCTCGCGCTGGGAATCCGCGCCGAACTCGCGTTCCCGGGGCTGCAGTACCTGCACTACGAGACCTTCAACCAGTTCTTCACCATGCACGGCACGATCATGCTGCTGATGTTCGCGACGCCGATGTTCGCGGCGTTCGCCAACGCGCTCATGCCGCTGCACATCGGCGCCCCCGACGTGTCGTTCCCGCGCATGAACATGTTCAGCTACTGGTTGTACCTGTTCGGCTCGCTGATCGCGTGCGCGGGGTTCCTCACGCCGGACGGCGCGGCGTCCTTCGGGTGGTTCGCCTATGTGCCGCTCTCGGACGCCATCCACACTCCCGGCGTGGGCGGTGACCTGTGGGTCGCCGGCCTCTACCTCCTCGGCCTGTCCTCCATCCTCGGTGCGGTGAACTTCGTCACCACCATCATCACGATGCGGGCCCCGGGCCTGACCATGTTCCGCATGTCGATGTTCACGTGGAACATCCTGGTCACCTCGATCCTGATCCTGGTCGTCTTCCCGGTGCTCGCCGCCGGGCTGCTCGTCCTGCTCAGCGACCGGGTGCTCGGCACGCACATCCTGGATGCGGCCACCGGCGGGGCGCTGCTCTGGCAGCACCTGTTCTGGTTCTTCGGCCACCCCGAGGTCTACGTGCTGGCGCTGCCGTTCTTCGGCATCATCACCGAGATCCTCCCCGTCTTCAGCCGTAAGCCGATCTTCGGCTACGTCGGCCTCGTCGGGGCCACGCTGGCGATCGGCGCACTGTCCATCTCGGTGTGGGCCCACCACATGTTCGTCACCGGCGCGGTGAACCTGCCGTTCTTCTCGTTCATGACGTTCATGATCGCGGTGCCCACCGGCGTGAAGTTCTTCAACTGGATCGGCACGATGTGGAACGGCTCGATCAGCCTCGACAGCCCCATGCTGTGGGCGATCGGCTTCCTGACCACCTTCCTCTTCGGCGGGCTGACCGGCGTCATCCTCGCCTCCCCGCCGCTGGACTTCCAGGTCTCCGACACCTATTTCGTGGTGGCCCACTTCCACTACGTGCTGTTCGGCACGGTGGTGTTCTCGATGTTCGCGGGGTTCTACTTCTGGTGGCCCAAAATGTATGGCTACATGCTCGACGAGAAGCTGGCCAAGCTGCACTTCTGGCTGGTCTTCGTCGGCTTCCACATGACGTTCCTGGTCCAGCACTGGCTCGGCGTCGAAGGCATGCAGCGGCGCATCGCCGACTACTTGCCCGGTGAAGACTTCGCGCTGCTCAACCAGATCTCCACGGTCGGCGCGTTCCTGCTCGGCGTCTCGATGCTGCCCTTCTTGTGGAACGTCTACCACAGCCACAAGACGGCACCCCGTGTCACCGTCGACGATCCGTGGGGTTGGGGCCGGTCGCTGGAGTGGGCCACCTCCTGCCCGCCCCCGCGGCACAACTTCACCAGCCTGCCCCGCATCCGCAGCGAGTCCCCGGCGTTCGACCTGCACCACCCCGATATCACCGACATTGGGCCGCACCCGGTCAACCCGCTGCAAGAAGACATCATCGACGAGGAGTCCGAGGGGGCGTCCAAGTGAAGACCGAAGCCAAGATCTTCCTGTTCCTGGTTATCTTCTTCGCCGTCGTCTCCCCGGTCTACGCGTACATGACGTGGCGGCTGGACGGACGCCTCGAGCCCATCGGCACGACCGTGCTGCTCCTGACGCTGCTCTTCTCGCTGATGGTGTGGGGGCTGCTCGTTCTCACCGGCCGCTCGACCGGCCCCCGCCCCGAGGACCGCAAGGAGGCCGACATCGTCGAAGGCGCCGGCGCCCTTGGCTTCTTCCCGCCGTCCAGCATCGTGCCGTTCTGGTCGACGGTGGCCATCGCCACCATCTTCCTCGGGCCGGTCTTCGGGTGGTGGCTGACGCTGCTCGGGCTGGGGATCGGCCTGTGGACCGCCCTCGGGTGGGCCTACGAATTCTACGTCGGCGACTACAAGCACTGAGCCGCACATCGCGCGACCGACGAGGGTGGAGCCGTTACCGGCTCCACCCTCGTCGTGTGGACGCCCTGGGCTCACCAGCTGATGTGCAGCGGGCGACCCTCCTCGTATCCGGAGCGTGACTGGACGCCCACCGTCGCCCGGGCGTGGAAATCCATGAGCGTGCCCGAGCCGGCATAGGTGCATGACGAGCGCACGCCCGAGGTGATGAAGTCGATCAGGTCCTCGACGCCCGGCCGAGCCGGATCCAGGTACATCCGTGACGACGAGATCCCTTCCTCGAACAGGCCCGCGCGGGCGCGCTCGAAGAACGTCTGCTCCTGCGTGCGCGCCCGGACCGCACGGGCCGAGGCCATGCCGAACGACTCCTTGTACACGCGGCCGTCCGGGTCGCGCTGCAGGGGGCCCGTGGACTCGTGTGTCCCCGCGAACCAGGAACCGATCATCACCGCGCCCGCTCCTGCGGCGAGCGCCAGCGCGACGTCACGCGGGTGCCGGACGCCGCCATCGGCCCAGATGGCCTTTCCGATGTCGGCAGCAGCCTCGGCGCAGTCGAGGACAGCCGAGAACTGGGGGCGGCCCACACCGGTCTGCATGCGCGTGGTGCACATGGCGCCCGGCCCGACTCCGACCTTGACCACGTCGGCGCCGGCTTCGATCAGGTCGACGGTCCCCTCCGCGGTGACCACGTTGCCGCCGACCAGCGGGACGCGGACGCCGGTGACGGACTGGTGGGCGTCCCGGATCCGGCGAACGGCCGACAGGAGCTCCAGCATCCGGTCCTGGTGACCATGGGCGGTGTCCATCACGAGCACGTCCGCGCCGGCGTCGAGCAGGCTGCGGGCGCGTTCCTCGGCGTCACCAGATATGCCGACCGCGGCGCCGATGCGGAGCCGCCCGTCGGCGTCCAGGGCCGGGGGGTAGATCGCGGAGCGCATCGCGCCCTTCAGCGTCAAGATGCCCCGCAGGTCGCCGGCGGAGTCGACGGCGAGGGCGATCTTGTGGCGGCGCTGGGTCAGCTTCTCGAAGACCTCTTTGGGTGTGGCGTCATCGCCGACGACCGTCAGGTCGGTGGACATCACCTCGTGGACCGGGACGAACCGATCGACGGCTGATGCCGCGGCCACCGACACCAGCCCAACCGGACGCCGACCCTGGAGCACCACGGCGACACCGTGGGCGCGCTTGGGAATCAGCGGCAGGGCCTCGGCCACGATGGTGTCGGGGTGGACCTCGATCGGCGTGTCGAAGGTCGTGTGGGCGGCCTTGACGCGGGCGATCGTGCCCGCCGCGGACACCGGCGGGAGGTCCTGCGGGATGATCGACACCCCGCCACGGCGAGCGACGGTCTCGGCCATGCGGCGTCCGGAGATGGCCGTCATGTTGGCAACCACCAGCGGCGTGGGCAAGGCCAGGCCGTCGGTGGAGGTGAGATCCACGTCCATGCGCGACTTCACCGACGAGCGGTTCGGCGACATGAAGACGTCGTCGTAGGTGAGGTCGTGGTCGGGCTTACCGGTGGTGAAACGCACCGCCCCATCGTACCGGGAAGGGCGATGGCCCCCTCCGGCGGGGGAGGGGGCCATCGAGGCAGCAATTAAGAGCAATTAAGGCGGCTCAGGTGAGCTGCTTGACCTCGGTCTCGTGGTGCTGTGCTTCCTCGATCTCCTGGCGCGTCGGCTTGGCGATGTCGTCCCCGGAGAACCAGCGTGAGAGCCGGGCACGGAGGCCCTTGACGGCGTTGGGGTCCTTCGTCTTGACACCGTGCTCGTCCTCGGAGGCGGTGAGCTCGAGCGGGGGATCCTGCCGGTGCTGGGTGAGCAGGAACGCCTCGCCGTGCGAGATCGGGGCGTGCGGCTCGGAGTAGCCGCCGTCGGGGCTGCGGACGATGACGCCCGACTCCGACCCGTGCAACACGCGTTCGCGGTCGGCCCGCTGCAGCGAGAGGCAGATCCGCTTGGTGATGATGAACGCGATCACCGGCCCCACAAAGACGGCGACCCGTAGGAACCACGTGACGGCGTTGAGCGACACGGAGAACTGCGTGGCGATGATGTCGTTGCCGCCGCCGGCCCACATCAGGCCGTAGAACGTCACGCCTGCCATGCCCAGAGCCGTGCGGGTCGGGGCGTTGCGCGGGCGGTCGAGGAGGTGGTGGTGACGCTTGTCGCCGGTGATCCACGCCTCGAGGAACGGCCACAGCGCCAGGCCGGTGTAGAAGATGCCCATCAACACCGCGAAGGGAATGAACACGTTCCAGGACCAGGTGGTAGAGCCCCAGTGCGACTCCCAGCCCGGCATGATCCGGACCGCGCCTTCTACCCAGCCCATGTACCAGTCAGGCTGCGAGCCGGCGGTCACTTGAGCCGGGTTATACGGACCGTACAGCCAGACCTGGTTGATCGCCATCGTGCCGCCCATCAGGATCAGGACGCCGAACACGATGAAGAAGAAGCCGCCCGCCTTGGCCACGTAGATCGGGAAGAAGGGGTAGCCCACCACGTTGCCCTCGGTCCGGCCAGGGCCGGGGAAGTGCGTGTGCTTGTGGTAGACGACCAGGGCGATATGCGCGGCGATGAGGCCCAGCAGGATCGCCGGGATGAGCAGAATGTGCGCCATGTAGAAGCGCGCGATGATCGCGTCCCCGGGGTACTCGCCGGCGAAGATGAAGAACTCCATCCAGGTGCCGATGACCGGGATCGAGCGGATCGCCCCGTCGGTGAACCTCAGGCCGGTGCCCGACAACAGGTCGTCAGGCAGGGAGTACCCGGTCATGCCGGCCATCATCGACAGCGACAGCAGCACCACGCCGATGAGCCAGTTGAGCTCGCGGGGCTTGCGGAACGCGCCGGTGAAGAAGACGCGCAGCATGTGCACCGTCATCGCCGCCATGAACAGGATCGCCGCCCAGTGGTGGACCTGGCGGACCAGCATGCCACCTCGGACGTCAAAGCTGATCATCAGCGTGGACTCGAAGGCCTGCGACATGGGCAGCCCGCGCAACAGCTCGTAGCTTCCTTCGTACTCAATCTCGGCCATCGACGGCTTGAACCAGATCGTGAGGAAGATGCCCGTCAGGAGGAGCACGATGAAGCTGTAGAGCGCGATCTCGCCGAGGAGGAACGACCAGTGGTCGGGGAACACCTTGCGGATCGCGTTCTTGCCAAGCTTGCCGACGCCGACACGCGAGTCCAGCCAGCCGAGAACGCCGGACACCTCCTTCAGGGGCCCTGTCTCGGCTCTGGATTGGGTTTCGAGGAGAGGGGCCTTCTCCTCGATGCCAGCAGGCTTGGCCATCACTGATCACCGTCCTGGAAGTCGTTGCGGGAGTCACGCTCGAAGTAGCTGGGACCGACGGGAATGGTGAAGTCGCTCTGGGCGACCAGGTAACCCTCGCTGTCGACCTTGATGGGGAGCTGCGGAAGCGAACGCGCCGCGGGCCCGAACACGACGACGCCGGAATTGCCGAGGTCGAACGTGCTTTGGTGGCAGGGGCAGAGCAGGTGGTGCGTCTGCTGCTCCCACAGCGAGATGGGGCAGCCGACGTGCGTGCAGATCTTGCTGTAAGCGAGGATCCCGCCGACGTGCCAGTCCCGGCGCGACTCGGGGATCTGGATGGAGTTCGGGTCCATCCGGACCACGATCAGGGCGGCCTTGGCCTTGGCGTTCTGGTAGTGGTGGGCGTGCAGCTCGCGCAGGTTCTCTGGCTGGGCGTTGATCAATTGGCCGATCTCGATCTCGGACGCCTTCACCGGCAGCCAGTTGGCGTCGTTGACCACGCGGACGCCGTCGGCCCAGAGCGTCTTCTCGATCGTCTCGGCGCGCAAGGCGGCCACCGGCCAGGGGCCCATGTCGGCGAGGGTCACCAGAGCGGGAACCACGACAATGCCCAGAGCGCCGCCGGCCGACGCCAGCAGGAGGCCGCGGCGTTGCACGCCGGCGTCCTTGATGCCCGCGTTGACCGACTCCAGGAACGCGGCGCGCTGAGTCTCGTCCGCCTCTGTCTGGTGGCGGTCGTCGGCCACCTCGACGTCGCTCATGATTTCGCGCGCCCAGTGGATGGCTGCCAGCCCGATCAGGAGGACCGCCATGCCGCCGGTCAGCCCCAGCAGGGTGTTCGACACATTCCAGACCGTGCCCAGGCCGGTCCAACTCAAGTCGCGGGGGACCGCGAAGTAGATCACGACGAAGGCGATGGCGAAGATCGGGACGAGCCCGAACAGGGTGACCACCTGACGGTAGGCACGGGCGCCGGCGGCGGCGTCCACGTCGGAGTACCGTTCGATGTGCTCCTCGTGGCCAGGGTCGGCAACCGGGAAGTGCACGTCCTCGTCACGGATGGGAGGGCGGGACTGGTCGAGTGTCATTTTGCTCGTGCTCCTCGGGAAGCGATCCAGATGGCCAACAGGACGAGACCGCCGATGCCCACGATCCAACCGAACAGGCCCTCGGTCACCGGGCCGAGACCGCCGAGGGAGAAGCCGGCGGACTGCTGCTCCTCGAGACCCTTGAGGTAGCCGATGATCGCGGCCACGTCTTCGTCGGGGATGGCCCCGGCCGAGAACACGGGCATCTGCTGGGGTCCGGTGCGCATCGCCTCGTAGATGTGCAGCGGCTCGACGCCGTGCAGCGCGGGGGCGTACTTGCCGTTGGGTAGTGCGCCGCCGTTTCCGGCGGCCTGGTGGCACGCTGAGCAGTTCGTGCGGAACAACTCGCCGCCGCGCGCGATGTCCTCCGCGCTCAGCCGGGAGTAGTCGTATGCCGCGGAGTCGGGGATCTCGGGCCCGGGGCCCAGCGTCTGAACGAAGGCCGCGATGCTCGCGATCTCTTCGGCGGTGTAAGTAACGACCTTGCGCGGCGCCTGGGCGCCGGGCCGCGCCATCGGCATGCGGTTCGTGCTCATCTGGAAATCGACCGAGGCCGCCCCGACGCCGACCAGAGACGGACCCTGGGAGGTGCCCTCGCCGTTGAGGCCGTGGCACGAGGAGCACGTCACCTGGAAGAGCGCCTTACCCTCGGCGACCTGGGCTGACATGCCTGTGTCAGCGGCCACCTGGGTGGCGGGGGAGAGTGCCGCATAGAGCGAACCGAGCAGGAGCAGCGCCAACGCGAGCGAGACGGGACGCGACGCCCTGTGCCGCCTTCTTGAGGTACCGAATCGCATCAATGCGCCTTTCGAAGTCGGACCGGTCGGGTCATCGGATGATGTAGATCACGGAGAAGAGGATGATCCACACGACGTCGACGAAGTGCCAGTAGTAGGACGTGACGATCGCGTGCACCCGCTGCTCGTGCGTGAACGTGCGCGCCAGGTAGGTGCGTCCGAGCATGAGCAGGAAGGCGATCAGGCCACCCAGGACGTGGAGGCCGTGGAACCCGGTGGCGAGGAAGAACGCCGAGGTGTAGGCGTTGGTGGAGAGCAGGAAGCCCTCGGAGGCGAGCAGCGTGTACTCGTAGGCCTGGCCCCCGAGGAAGACCGCGCCCATGAGGAAGGTGAGGATGTACCACTCGCGCATGCCCCACCTGCCCACGTTGAGCAGGCCGCCGGTGCGGGAGACGAAGCCCTTCTCGGCGCGGAACACGCCCAGCTGGCAGGTGACCGAGGACAGCACGAGAATGGTGGTGTTGACGATCGAGAACCACGGAGCCTCGATCCCGAACCAGTTGTTCATGAAGTGGGCACTGCCCCACTGCCACATCGTCTCTTCGCCCGGCGCGGCCATCGCGGTGGTGGCGTTGCGGAGGTTGAAGTACGCGGCGAAGAGCGCGGCGAAGAACATCAGCTCGCTCGCCAGCCAGATGACCGTCCCCACAGCGACCATGTCGGGCTTGCCCTTGATGCCGTGCAGGCGCGCCGGTGCGATCGGGTGGATGGCACCGTGGGGGATCGCGATGGTCGCCGTCGTCTTCGATGTATTGGCCACGCAGGCATTATTACCGTTCCACCTACCCCGGGTCACGTCGGCGGGGGCCCTGGTGGACAATTGATGAAGGTTCGTTATCTCCGCACCCCTGCCGCCACCCGATCGCCGGGTGTTGGGCGGCGACGGTGGCGCACGGCTACGATGACGACCACCGACGCTGGCAGAGAGTTGAGGACGCGATGATCGAAGACGTACCCGTCGTCAAGGCGGCCGTCCTGGTGTACTCCGACGACCGGAGCGTCCGCGACCAGGTCAAGCTGGCGCTCGGCCGCCGCGTCGCCGCAGACCTGCCCGAGGTCCAGTACGTCGAGTGCGCCACCCACCAGGCGGTCACCAAGACGCTGGACGCTGGTGGCATCGACCTCGTCGTCATGGACGGTGAAGCGGTTCCCGCCGGCGGGATGGGCCTGTGTCACCAGATCAAGGACGAGATCGCCAACTGCCCGCCCGTGCTGCTGCTGGTCGCCCGCGTCGCGGACGCCTGGCTGGCCACATGGTCGAGGGCCGACGCCGTGGCCGCCTTCCCCATCGACCCGGTCACCCTCCCCGGGGCTGCCGCTCAACTGCTGCGCGCCCGGCTGGCGAGCGAGGCGTCCGCGCGGTGACGCCAACCTGGCCGGACCTGCTGACTCACCTGGTGAACAGGCGCGACCTCGATCAGCAGCAGGCCGCGTGGGCGATGAACGAGATTCTCGCCGGGGCGGCGACACCGGTCCAGATCGCCGGCTTCATGGTGGCGCTCCAGGCCAAGGGGGCGACGGCCGAGGAACTCAGCGGGCTGGTCGGCAGCATGCTCGAGAACGCGCGGCCTATCTCGCTGCCCACGCGCGAAGCGGTGGACATCGTCGGAACGGGCGGAGACCGCGCCAACACCGTCAATGTGTCGACCATGGCCGCCATCGTGGCCGCCGCCGCCGGAGCCAAGGTGGTCAAGCACGGGAACAGAGCGGCCTCCTCCAAGTGCGGCACGGCCGACTGCCTCGAGGCGCTCGGGGTCGTCCTCGACCTCGACCCCTCGGTCCAGCCGCAGGTGTTCGACGAAACGGGCATCGTCTTCCTGTTCGCCTCGCACTACCACCCTTCGCTGCGGCACGCCGCGGTGCCTCGGCGTGAGCTGGGCATCCGCACCATCTTCAACTACCTGGGTCCGCTCGCCAATCCGGCCAAACCCGTGGCGCAGGCGATCGGCGTCGCGGACGCCGCCACCGCCAGTCTGGTCGCCGACGTGCTGGCCTCGCGTGGTAATCGCGGTCTGGTCTTCCATGGTGGGGACGGCCTCGACGAACTCACCACGACCACCACCAGCGACGTGTGGCTGATCCGCGACGGCGTCGTGGAGGTGGCAACCCTCGACCCGGCCGACCTCGGCCTCGAGCGTGCCGTCAAGGAGTCGCTGGTGGGTGGAGACCCCGAGGTCAACGCCCAAGTGGTGCGCGACACGCTCGCTGGCCGGATCGGGCCGGTGCGCGACATCGTGCTGCTCAACGCCGCTGCAGCCCTGCTCGCCTTCGACGGACCTACGCTCGGTATCCCGGTCGCCGACCAGCTCCGGGAGCCGCTGACTCGCGCCAGGAAGGCGATCGACTCCGGCGCCGCGGACGACCGCCTGCACCGGTGGGTCACGCTGACGCGTTCGGTGGTCTGAGCGATCGACCGGTCAGCCGTGCGTCGCGAGCAGCGCCAACGCCAGGAAGGGCCCCGCAAGCAACCCCGGCCCGTAGGCGAACGCCCCCCGGCTGCCGCGCACGTGGTGCCCGACGCCCACCAGTGCCCCGGTCAGCGTGCCCAACGCGAGCGACCACCCCACTAGCGCCGGCGAGGCGAGGCCGGTGACCGCGCCGATGGTGGCGGCCAGCCGCACGTCGCCGTACCCGATGCCTCCCGTGAGCCGCCAGACGAGGTGGAAGAAGCCCCCAGCCAGGAGGGCGCAGGCTCCGGCCGCGAGCAGCGGCGTCCACGACCGCCCCACCATCGCCACCCAGGAGGCTCCCAGCGCCGCCACCACCCAGCCGGTCTTGGACAGCCGCACCGGCAGCCAGGTCGTCCGGGCGTCGATGGCGCAGGCGAGCACGTTCACGCCCGCCAGGGCGCTCCACGCGATCCAGTGGGCGGGCGGGGTCCAAGCGAACGCGGCCAACGCGCAGGCGAGGCCGACCAAGGCGGTGGTGCCCACGAAGCCGGGCGTGGCCAGCGAGGCGTAGGGCCGCTTGCCCTCGGCGTCAGCGGCCGCCGGCTCGGGGAGCCGTCGCAGCACCCACGGCGTCAGCAGCACCAGCGCCAGGGCGCAGGCGGTGGCGGCGAGGAAGGCTGACCAGGACACCCGGCCAGCCTAAGCGGCCGCGCTCAGGGCGCGGACCGCGGCCCGGTCGGCGGCCTCGCACGCGGCCCGCACACCCAGCGCGAAGGCAAGCGTCACCGAGGGCGCAGGCTTGCCCCGAACGCCGGCCCCCTCCACCAAAGCAATCACGGAGGTGGCGGTGCAGCCCAACTGCGCAGCTAGCGCCTCCGGCGAGACCCCTCGGGCTACCAGCTCGGCCAGCCGCTTGCAGGTGGCGGCGGCCGGGATCCAGGTGCTCCGGAGGGCGAGGACCTCGGCGTCGGTGGCGGCGAGCAGCCTCACCGCGGTGGCCCGGGAGATCCGTCGTAGCGCGCGGCGGCGTCCGCCGGGACCAGGCCGACCATGAAGCAGCCGGTCCGCCTCGCGCAGCGAGACACCGCTGCTGAGGGCGATCACCTGCCACGGCGTCTCGGTTGTCTCGGCAAGCCGTGACAGGTGCGCCCGGAAGGGGGCGGCCGCCACCCATGTGGTCTCGGCGGTCGTGGTTGTGTCGGTCGGCTCGGCGTCCATGTTTGCCTCCTGGGGGTGGTACTCACTCAGGAAGGCCTTAGAGAGGGGGTGGTTGTGAGCGCGGCGCTGCCCTTTCTCTGCTGTGGCGGGCGCCGCGCCAAGACAGACGGGCGGGGGG
>JBKHWW010000009.1:0-13007 GCA_046566345.1 Actinomycetes bacterium | reverse complement strand
GAATCGTGTGTCGATCAGGACGTCGGGGCGGGCCACCACGTCACGGGCCACCACATCGGTCATCACAGCAGCTCACTCATCGGCATCGATCATCACGGCAGAACTCAGTTGTCACGGCAGGGTCGCGACGACTGTCAGCCGACCAGATCGGGCACGCGCGCACCCACGAAGTAGTCCTCGACCGCCTCGTGCACGATGTCGAGTCCGCGCTCAAGGGTCGCGTCGTCGGTGGTCAGCGGCGCCATCACCTTGATCACTTCGTCTCGGGGGCCCGCGGCCTCGATCAGGAGGCCGTTGTTGACGCAGGCCTTCCGCACCGCTGCCGAGGCCTCCTCGGTTCCGACATCCAGCCCCTGCATCATCCCTCGCCCCTTGACGCGAGAGCCCGGCACCATCTCGGCCAGGGCCGTCAGGCGTGTGCTGAGCAGGTCGGATCGCCGGTGGACGTCGCGCAAGAGGTTGTCATCGGCCCAAAACTTGCGGAGGGCGACCTCGGCGGTGACAAAGGCATGCGCGTTGCCCCGGAAAGTGCCGTTATGCTCCCCCGGCTTCCATTCGTCGATCTCGGGCCAGATGAGCACCACCGACATGGGCAACCCGAATCCGGACAACGACTTGGCCATGACCACGAGGTCGGGGCGGATGTTGGCGGCCTCGAAGCTGAAGAAGCTACCGGTGCGCCCACAGCCCGCCTGGCAGTCGTCGATGATGAGCAGGGCCTCGTGCTCGCGCGCGAGCGCGGCGATGCGCCGCAGCCAGGACATCCCGAGCGCGTTCAGCCCTCCCTCGCCCTGCACGCATTCGAGGATGATGGCAGCGGGGGCGTCGACTCCGCTGGACGGGTCCGCCAGCATGTGCGCCAACACCTCGCTGGTGTCCACGCCAGGCCCGAGGTACCCGTCGTACGGCATGCGTGTGACGTTCTGCAGGCCTTGGTTCGTCATTCGGTGATGGCGGCTGCCGGTGGTCGCCAGCGCCCCCACGCTCACGCCGTGGAACGCGTTGGTGAAGGCGATCACGTTGGTGCGGCCGGTGACTTTGCGCGCGAGCTTGAGCGCCGCCTCGACCGCGTTCGTGCCGGTGGGGCCGGTGAACTGGACGCGGTAGTCGAGCTGGCGCGGGGCGAGGATGACCTCGTGGAAGGCAACGAGGAAATCTCGCTTGGCCACCGTGTGCAGGTCCAGCCCGTGGGCGATTCCGTCGCCGGTGATGTAGCCCACGAGCGCGTCCTTCATGTCCGGATCGTTGTGCCCGTAGTTGAGTGTGCCGGCGCCGGCGAGGAAGTCGATGAACTCGTTGCCTTCGGTGTCATAGACGAAGCTACCCCTTGCCGTGGCGAGCACGCGGGTGAAAGAGCGGCAATACGTGCGCACCTGCGACTCGCGCTCTTCGAAAACACTCCTACGGTTTCCCACGGCAAATCCTCCTTGACGACCGCGCGGCGCAGTAAGGGAATCGCAACCAGGGTGCCCCACTGCCATTCAGGGTAGATTGTTGCTTCCACCCCAGATAGGCAGCGTCGCACTCTGTGACCCGGCTGTCAATCCGGCAGAACCGGCCACGCTCGGCGAGGAGCAAGGGGGGGAATACCCCCCTGCGGAATGCCGGCTGAGAACCCGTCCGAGATGCCCAGGGGCAGGCCCTGCAAGGGGGATTGCTCCCCGGGGTAAGGCCTAGCCCTACCCCTGATACTCCGTGAGCACCCGGGTCAGCACCGTGGTATAGAGGGCGAGGCGTTCGTCGATTCGTCCGGGAAATGTGTCGTCCAAGAAGCTGACGGTGTCGTATCGGGTGTGAATAATGGCCCCGTCGTCGGCGAAGCGTGGATCGACCTGCGTAAAACCGTCCCGGCGACCCAGGTTCCAATTAGTGGCTTCGAAGTAGACGAAAGGAATTCCGGCGCGCTGGAAAGGATAGTAGTCGGCGTCGCCGTGAAGGCTGCTCACGGGCACCGTGTCCATCCGCTGCCCGGCCTGGTCTGCGGCGCGCTGGATCCACTCGCGCAGGTCGTCGGCGTCGCCGTAGACATAGGGAATGTCGCCGGCGGAGATGCTGTCGAGGTTGACCATGGCCACGACGTTGTCCCGACCGGACTGGTCGAGCTGGTCGACGAAGTGGCCCGATCCGTAGAGGTCGTCAGCCTCTTCGGCACCGAAGGCGACGAACGTGATCGTGTAGGGCGTCTCGACGTCGCGCACCTCTTCAGCGGCCGCGAGCAACACGCCCACCCCCGAAGCGTTGTCGTCTGCGCCGTCGCCCTCGTCGCCGGAATCATAGTGGGCGCCGACGATGATTTCCCCGCTGGACGCGCCCGGCTTGGTGGCCAGCACGTTCGCCGACATGCCCCGGCGTCCGAAGCTGAAGGACTGGGTCTCGACGGTGTACCCCATCCTCTCGAATGCAGAACCGACGTAGTCGGCGGCCCTCCGCTCGGCGTCCGTGCCCGAGTACCGGTCGCCGATGCCGTTGGCGAGCGCTTCCATGTGGCTGCGCGCCGCGCTCGCCCGGAGTTCGATCGCACCGCCCGACCTCGGCCCCGCGCCGCCCCCGGGTGAGGGCGTGGGGGCGGCCGTGCACGAGGCTAGTCCCACCGCGAGACAGATCCCCGCGAGGGCCGACGCGACGCGGAGAGGGGCTGAGGGCATGGGCCCATTCTTCCCGCCCCGAGGGGCCCGGACAAGGAAAAAAGCGCCGCGGGGACAGCTCCCGGTTCGGCCTACTCGCCGTACGTCTTGAACACCTCTTGCAGGGGGATCCCCGCGATCTTCCGGCGGCTCACGAAGGTGCCGGCGAGGAAGATGGCGACCAGCACCGCCAGGCCCTTCACCGTGTCCGCGGGGTCGTAGGACAGGGGCATGACGAAGCCGTACTCGGCCAGGATCGCCTCCTGCAGAAGGGCCAGGGAGGCGAGGGCGATGGGGACGCTCAAGGCATAGGAGATCAGCGAGTAGACGAAGTAGCTGTTCAGCACCATGCCGTTCACCTCACGCCGGGAGTAGCCCAAGACCTTCAGCAGGGAGATGGAGTAGTAGTTCCGCTCGACCGCGAAGGCGGTGAGGATGAACAGGATGCTCGCCGCGATGACCGCCGACGCACCGACCATCACGTTGACCATGTAGCTGGTGTAGGTGGCCATCGAGCGCGACTGCTCCAACAGGCCCTGCTTGCTGATGATCGCCCCGTAGTACAGCGGCGAGGGGCGCTCGAGTGCGTAGACGCCGCTGAACATCCGCGTGGATTCCCCCTCGGAGAGGATGGTGCTCAGCGCTTCGATCTCGACGTAGACCTGGTCGGCAAACTCGTCGGCCACCCCGGTGATCCGGAAGTCGTGCCGCGTCGCGTTCACGCGGACGCCGAGCCGGTCACCCACCCCGACATCCAACTTGCGACTCAGGCTCTCGGTGATCACCGCGCCGCGCCTGATCTGGCCGGTGACGTCGGCGCCCTCGGCGTCGTAGAGGTGGTAGAGCGCGTTGTCGGCAGCGAGTCCCTGGAGCGAGACCACGTCGTCCTCGACGTAGCCGTAGGGGTAGACCAGGAACCGCTCCTCGCCGGGCTGCGGCTCCGGCGTCCGCTCCTGAGGGTCGACGTAGGCCTGGTACTGGTAGGCAACACGGTCCAGCGAGCCGACCGTCATTCGGTCCACCATGCCGTCCATGGTGAAGGCGAAGGTGATCAGCAGGGTGGAGAACATGATCCCGACGAAGAAGACCAGGAAGCTTCCGGTGTTCCTCACCGCGTGCAGGAACGTGAACTTCGTGCGTCCCCGCGCCCCACGCAGGAGCCGGGCTACGTACCGCGTGAGCAGGTTGAGCGAGGTCGCCTCGTGGGGCTTGAGCAGGGCCAGCGGACGTTCCCCCAGCATGCGGCGGATCACCACACCGGAAAACAGGGCGAAGAAGAGCAGGGGCACGAAGATCGCGGTGGCGAACACCGTCGGCGTCTGCGCGATCTCGACGCGCGGCAACAAGTAGAAGTCGAGGTACATCATCTTGAGGGGCTCGGCGAGCGCGGCGCCCGCCCCGTACCCGACCATGAGCATCAGGAACGCCCACGCGACGACGCACGTGAAGTAGGGCACAGCGATCTCGATGCGCCGGTAGCCCATCGCCTTGAGGATGCCGATCTGTCCCCGCTCGGCGCTGAGCAGGTTCGACATCATGATGGCCACGATGATCACCGCGATGGACGCGATGAAGACGCCCAGGCCCAGAGACATCGCCCGGCCCTGCTCGATCTCGTCGTAGATCGCGCCGCTGCGCATGTTGGTCGACGTGGGCACGATCTGGGTCACGAAAGGCAGCTGGTCCTCGTCGTAGGCGGTGTCGATAGCCGTGTCGCGGTCGGACACTCCTGCCAGGCGGAAGGATTCCTCCGCGTCGACCGACTGGTAGGCGCCGTCCGTCATCAGAACGAGAGGCTGGAGCCCGGTGTCGATGTTGAAGCTGTCGTCGAATGTGGTCAGCGTGTAGTCGGGAAAGAGCACGAACCCGGTCACCCGGTAGAGCCGGTCCTTGAGCATGATCGACCCGCCGACCCTGATGCCGTTCTTCTCGGCGTAGATGCGGTTGACCGCCACCTCGCTGTCCCGCGTGGGCTTGGCGCCCTGCTCCATGAAGGACAGGTTGATCCGGTCGGCGTCCCGGGCGACCAGGGCGGTGTGGGCCCGGCCGCCGATCTCGAAGTCGAGGATCTTGACCTCGCGCAACTCCAGGGTGACGCCGGGGTACAGGTCGCCGAAGGCGGCCATCCTGCGTTCGATCAGCCTGGCGAAGGTGGCGGGCTCGCTCCGCTTGATGTCGGCCCGGCTGTAGGCGCGCCGCGCAACGGCGCCCTGCATCATCGGGTACCGCGCCTCCTCGGCCGTCACGACACTGAGCATCTCGACCGCGAAGTCCTCCTGGTCGGACGCCTCGAGGTAGGTCGTCGTGGGCTCGGCGATGGCGCCGAGGCCGTACGTCATCATGGTGTAGATCAGCGAGCTGAGCGCGACGATCACGCCGATGGCGACCAGCTGGGTCCACTTCTGGAGCAGGGTTCTGAGCACGTTCTTCAGCAGCACCGGACGCTCCTACACCCACTCGACGTCCGCGGCGTTCACCAACACCTCGTTGTGCAGCACCTCAGTGATGGCCCCGGAGTTCATCTTGATCACTTTGTCGGCCATCTGCGCGATGCCGGCGTTGTGGGTGATCACGACGACGGTCTTGCGGTACTCGCGCTGGAGTTCCTGCAGGGCCGTCAGGACGCGCTTGGAGTTCATCTCGTCCAGGGCGCCGGTGGGTTCGTCGCAGAAGATGATGTCGGGGTTCTTGGCCAGGCTTCGGGCCACCGACACCCGCTGCTGCTCACCGCCGGACAGCTGTCGGGGGTACTTGTCGCGTGCCTGGGTCAGGCCGACGGAGGCGAGGAGTCCGTCGATGTCGAGTGGATCGGCGCCGAGGTCGGCCGCCATCTGCACGTTCTCGTACACGGTCAGGTTCTGGAGCAGGTTGTACTGCTGGAAGATGAAGCCGAGGTGGGCCCGCCGGAAGCGGGTCATCTCGTCCTCGGTGAAGTCGGTGAGCACCTGGTCGCGGAAGGCGATGGTGCCGGCGCTCACGGTGTCCAGGCCGCTGATCACGTTGAGGAGGGTGCTCTTGCCGCTGCCGCTGGGGCCCAGGATGACGACGAACTCGCCCTCTTCAATGGTCAGGTCGACGCCGGAGAGGGCGACGGTCTCAACCTCGCCGCTGGAGTAGATTTTGGAGACTCCGGTCAGCACGAGCAGGGGCAGGGGCGCGGCTTCCTGCAGGGGGTTCGCCATCAGCGCGCACCCCGGGTGATGCGCACCTCCGTCCCGTCCCGGAGCGTGGGGTCGGGGTCGACGATGCATTCTTGGCCCTCGACCAGGCCGTCGAGCACCTCGATGGTGGCGTCGCCCTCGATGCCGGTGCGCACCCACGCTCGTGCCACGCGGTTGTCATCGCCGACGACCAGCGCGTAGGCGCGCCCGGTCCCCGGCTCGCGGACGATGGCCGCCGGGTCCACCTGCAGCGCGGACGCCTTCTCGTCCAGGTGGATCTCGGCATCAGCCTCGAATCCCACCCTGATGGTGTTGTCGGGGTCGAGCACGGACGCCGTGACCGTCACCTTCGGCGCGGTGTCCGCGGACGTGGTGGAGACCTCAGCGACCGGAGCCACCTCCGTCACGGACCCCTCATACACCGTGCCGATTCCCTTCAGCGTCACGGTGACGCGCTGTCCGGGCCGGATCCCCACGCTGTCGGGCTGGCTGACCTCGACGCTGGCCACGTAGCCGGTCGAGCCCTCGACGACGATGAGATCCCCGACCTGCGGGTACCTGCCCGCCTCGGCGTCGACGCGGCTGACCACGCCGTCGACGCTCGCCCGGAGCCGACCCTCTTCGACCTTGTCCCACAGGTGCGCGATGGTGGCCTCGACGAGCGAGACCTGGCTGCTCTGGTTGTCGGCGCGCTCCGCGCTGCTCTGACCGGCGAAGGTGGCGGCCCGCCTGGCATCGGCGAGGCCGAGTTCGGCGCTGCGGACGGCGAGTTCGGCGTCCGTCACCGCCTTCTCGGCCGCCTCGAGGGTGGTGTTGCCCTGCAGGGAGGCCGCTTCGCGGCTCGCCTCCGCGCTCGCGATCGCATTCTCGGCGTCCTGGACTGCCTGAAGGGCCTGGTCCTCGTCGGCGTCCGCGGCGACGCGGGCGGTCGACAGCGTCACCTCGGCGCTGGACAGGGCGCTCTCGGCGGCCTGCAACGCCAGGCGCAGCGCAGGCTGCTGGGCGTCATAGACGGCCTGGGTGATCACTCCGGTCACCAGTTGTCGCTTCAGGTCGGCAAGGTCTCTTTTCGCCTTGTCGACCGCCAGTTCCGCGGCGTCCACCGCGATTTCGGCCTGGTCGACGGCGTTCCGATTCAGCCGGCGCACTGACTCCACGCCCTGCTCGGCCGCGTCACGGCGAGAGACTGCGGCCTCGACGGCCACGTCCGCCTGTCGCAGCGCATTCTCGGTGAGCGCCGGCACGTCGGCCAAGTTGCGGCGAGCGGCGTCCAGCTGCGCGCGCGCACTATCCAGGGCCACCCCCGCCTGGCTCACCGCGCCGGCCGCCGTGCCGCGGTCCATGGTCGAACTCGCGCCGGCCAGGTGGTCGAGGGTGGATCGTGCGTCGTCCAGCGTGATGCCTTGCTGCACGAGTTGACGCTCGAACTCGGAAGTGTCCAGGACGACCAGGGTGTCGCCCGCGCTGACGCGCTGACCTTCCTCGACGAGGACGTCGACCACTTTGACCGACGGCAGCAGGGAAATGACGTTGCGGGCCCCGGCCTCGATGTCACCGACGGCGACGACCGAGTTCGTCAGACGCGTGCGGGTCACGGTCGTCACCTCCACCGCCGGGAGAGACGCTTCGCGCACCCTCGCGTACACCAGGACGCTGCCGGCGACCAGCGCGACCACGGCGAGCACCGCGATCACCTTGGCCCTCGTGCTCGCGAGGCTGATGCGCTTCATTGGACTGGCCTCTCTGGGCGGGTCGGTGCCCGCCGACCCCGTCGCCATGCTACAACCACGAGGTGGTCACCCCCCGTTCACGCGAACCCGATAGACACCCGGCACCCGCCCATCCGATGCTGGTCGCCTGACCAGACTCGCCAAGGAGGACCATTGAACCCGAAGACCATCCGGCGCGCCGCCGCCGCGCTCGGCACCGCCGCGCTGGTGTGCGGAACCCTGCTCGCCGGCATCCCCGCCGCCGAGGCAGCGCCCAAGAAGCCCGCACCGGCTCCCAGCGCCCGGGAGCGACCCAATCCCAGCGCGACCATGACGGTGCAGATCTTGTCGTTCAACGACTTCCACGGCCATCTCGAGGCGACCGACCCTCCCCTAGCTCTGGACCCGGCCAAGACCCCGGTGGGCGGCGCGGAGTACTTGGCCGCCACGCTGGACACGCTGCGGGCGGGTGAGAAGAACACCCTGACGGTGGCCGCCGGCGACCTCATCGGCGGTTCGACGTTCCTGTCCGGCATGTTCCACGACGAGCCGAGCATCGAGTCGCTGGAGGCCATGGGCCTGGACGTCGCCGGGGTCGGCAACCATGAGTTCGACGAAGGTACCGACGAGTTGCTGCGGATGGTCAACGGAGGCTGCCACCCCACCGACGGCTGCTACTTCCCCGCCGACCCCTACGACGGCACCGACTTCGAGTACCTGGCCGCCAACGTCGTGGTCAAGGACACCGGCGAGACGCTCCTGCCCGGGACGACCATCCGGAAGGTCCAGGGCATCGACATCGGCTTCGTCGGGATGACGCTGGAGGCGACCGACACCCTGGTCAGCCCGGCCGGTGTCGCGACCGTCGACTTCCTCGACGAGGTGGAGACCGCCAACGCCCAGGCGGCCCTGCTCAAGAAGAGAGGGGTTGAAGCCATCGTCGTGCTGCTGCACGAGGGCGGCCGCGTGACGGGCGGCTACAACGGCTGCGAGGGGATCTCCGACCCGATCGTGCAGATCGCCGCGAACATGGACGCCGAGATCGACCTGATCGTGTCCGGCCACACCCACCAGCCCTACGTCTGCGCGATCCCCGACCCCGACGGCAACGATCGCTTCGTCACCAGCGCCGCCGACTACGGTCGCGTCGTCACCGAGACGCAACTGGTCATCAACCGGCGGACCAAAGACGTCGTGCGCGACCTGACCACGGCCACCAACCACCTCGTGGCACGCGGCGCCGTCGAGCCGGACGCCGAGCAGACCGCCATCATCGAGAAGTGGGACACGCTCGCCGGGCCGCAGAAGGAGCGCGTGGTCGGCACGCACACCGAGGCCATCCTCGGTGACTCCAGCGGGAACCGAGCGATCGAGACTCCGATGGTCGACGTCGTGGCCGACGCGATCCTGTGGGGCACCGACGGCGCCGACGAGGGCGGCGCGCAGATCGCGTTCATGAACGTCGGCGGCGTCCGGGAGGACCTGCCGATGGAGGCGAAGTACAACGAGGGAACCGGTGAAATCACCTTCCAGGAGGCCTACGACATCGCGCCCTTCGGCAACCTGCTGGTCACCATGGACCTGACCGGGGCCCAGATCAAGCAGGTGCTCGAGCAGCAGGATCTGCCAGGCAGGAACCGGCTGGCCCTGGGGGTCTCGACGGGGTTCACCTACACCTGGGACGACAGCCGGTCTCAGGGCGACAAGGTGCTGGCCGAGACCATGATGCTGAACGGCGAGGCGCTGATACCCGATCAGACCTACCGCGTTGCCACGCTGAACTTCCTGGCCCAAGGCGGCGACCAGTTCACGGCCTTTACCCAGGGCACCAACCTGGTCGGCGGCCCCGAAGACCTGGCCAACCTGGTGGCGTACTTCGAGGCCAACCCGGGGCTGACCACTCCGGACAGCCGCATCGTCGGTCTCTGAGAGCACGCCTGGAGGGGCCACACCCAGCAGGGTGTTGCCCCTCCACGCTGGCTCCGCGTCGCGATGCGTCCAAAGTTTGCATAAACCTGTTCGCCAAAAAGCTCGCCATGTGTCTAGACTTCGTTCAAGGTTGAGCCCAAGGGAGCACGGTCAGTGAGCCAGTACACGGTCAAGCAGGTCGCGGCGCTCACGGGTGTGCCCGCAGCCACCCTGCGCGTCTGGGAGCGCCGCTATGAGGTGGTCTCCCCAGCACGCACCCCCGCGGGCTACCGGCTCTACGACGACGGCGACGTCGCCCGGCTGACGCGGATGGCGCAGCTGATCGCCGAGGGCACCCCAGCGTCGCTGGCGGCACACCAGCTGGGTCCGGCCCGCCCGGAGCCCCCCTTCGGCCGCCGGGCCACGCCGGCCTCGCGGCGTCCGGACCACGGCGGCCCGCCGAACGTGGACGGGCTAGTTCAGGCCGCCCGCACCCTGGACGCCGACCTCTTGGACGCCGTGCTCGCCGACGCGTTCGCCCGTGGCAGCTTCGAGTCGGTCGTCGAGGACTGGCTCGTGCCGGCTCTGCGCGCCATCGGTGACGCCTGGGACAGGGGGGAGGTCGACGTGGCCGGCGAGCACTTCGTCAGCGCGTCCGTGGCGCGCCGACTTGCGACCTGGTTCGAAGCCGCTCCCGTGCGACCGGGCTCTCCCATCGTCCTGGTGGGCCTGCCCGCCGGCGCCAGCCACCAGCTGGGTGCACTGGCGTTCGCGACGTGCTTACGGCGCCAGGGCGTAGACGTGCGCTACCTCGGAGCCGACCTCCCCCACGACAGCTGGGTCCAGGCGACGCAGACCCTTCGCCCGGACGCCGTGGTGGTCAGCGTCCCGCTGAGCCGGGACGCCGAGCAGGCGTCGCGGACGGCGTCCGCGCTCGCCGCGCTGACCACGGTCTTCGTGGGCGGCGGCGGTGCGGAGGCGATGACTCCCCTCCCGCCGGGTGTCGAGCAGCTCGAGAACTCCGTGACCGCCGCCGCTGCCGACGTGGCCGAGGCTCTGCACGCCTGAGGGAGGTTCGAGCTCTACCGACCGCTACCGCCTTCAGAGTCCGGACGCCCTGCCGAAGCCGATCCGCAGGCCGCGGACCGTGTAACCGGCGATGAGGTCGTCCCAGCCGACCGAGGGTTCCGCCACGATGGTGGCCCCGCGACCCAGCAGGTCGAGGAGGAACACGTCGGTCTCCAGTATGGCCAACGGCTGTCCTGGGCACTTGTGGGCTCCGTCGCCGAAGCTCAATCCCGCCGCGTTGACCCCGGGGGGCAACGTCCGCCCCGGGCACAGCCCCAGCGGGCGGGCGCCGACGGCGTCCGGGTCGGCGTTAGCCTGGCGAACCGAGACGTCAATGAGGTCTCCGGGCGCGACCCGGCACTCCTGGTCTCGGTCGGACAGGGTGAAAGGAGCGCTGGCGCGCCGATAGAGGTGCCCGACGACGGGCTCGAGCCGGATCACCTCGTGGAGGATGCCGAACCGCTCGGCCTGTCCGGCCGTGCGGTAGCGCTCGGAGAGCGCAGCGTCCCCCAGGACGTGCCAGACCGCCATGGCGATGAACTCGCGCGTGGTCACCATGCCGGCGGTGCCGTAGGTGACGCACTCGACCAGGATGTCGGTGTCGGTGTACCCCTCGGCGATCAGGTGGCTGATCACGTCGTGGCGGGGCGAGCGTCGACGCGACGAGATGGCGGGGCGGACGTCGGCGAGGTGGAAGCGCGTGATCGGGACCAGGGCGTTCACCGCGGCCTTGGCCCATTGGCGAGGCGTGCGGCCCAGGTCGGGTCGGGTGATGTCGAACGGCGGCTGGTTGAAGAATGTGACCAAGCGGCGCGACATGGCGGGAACCGGGGCGTGTGTCAGGCCCACCACCTCGGCGGTCACCTCGACCGCGTAGTGAAGAGCGACGTCGTCGACCAGGCAGCTACCGTCGGCCTCGGCGCGGTCGAGCAGGGCTGCTGCGCACGCCTGCATGGTGGCGGTATAGCGCTCGGCCACCACCTTCGGCGCGAAGTACCGCGCGACCTTGCTGCGCTGCTCATCGTGCAGGGGCCCATCCGAGAGCAGGATCGGGTGGTGCTTGAGGTAACCCGTGGGGATGGCCTCGGCGGTGAAGCCGGCCTGCGTGGTGCGGTCGCGCTCCCGCAGCACCTGCCGCGCGGCGGCCAGCGACCGCACCCGCACCACCGCGCCCTCGCGCTCGATCCGGGCGCCGGTCGCGTCCTCGGCGCGTGTCGCACGGCGTTGGTCGACGTTTGGTTGCTCCACCCCGCCCTCCTTCGCCTGTCAGGCTAGCCCTCGCGGACGCCGCCGTGCCGCGGGCCCACCCCCAGCCAGGCCGCCGCCTGCTCGGCTGCCTCGCGCCCCGAGCGCAGCGCGCCCTGGATGGACGCCTCGCCCAGGTCGGAGGCCAGGAACATCCCGTCACCGAGCACGCCAGCCGCACCGCCCCCGGCGCGCTCTCCCCCCGGGAGGACGGCGGGCAGCGCGTGCGGGATCTCGTGCACCGCCACCACAGGCCAGTCGTGCGCGGGAGTGCGGTACAGCACACTCACGTGGGCGCGGACCTGCTCCTCGGAGGGGGCGCTCCCCTGCTCCATGAGCGTCGACGCCTGCACCAGGTGCTGTCCGGCGGGCGCGTACGAGGGCTGCACATTGCTGATCACGGCCGAGTTCACCACCGGGCCGCGGCGGTCGGCGTCCACGTGCACCAGCGTGGAAAGGGTCGGGGCCGCCGGTGGTGCGAACCACCAGGTCGCCAAGCCCCGCATGGCGGGCGTGGTTCGCCCGGTCAGCCGGGCAGCGGTGACCGGGTCGGCGGCCACGACCACGGCCCGGGTTCGCCAGGTGTGACCCTCTGAGCGCACGACCCAACCGGCGCCGCTGCGGGCGACCCCGTCCACGCGCACTCCCAGGGACACCTCACAGGCCAGCGGGGCGCGCAGGTGCACCGGGAGCGCCGCCATCCCCTGAGCGGGGAGCCCCGGCGTGCCGAGCGCGAACCAGCGCAACAGCCGGCGCGTGAACGCCGCCGAGGTGCTCCCCTCGGCGTCCGCGAGGACGCCCGCGAGGAAGGGCTCCAGCACGTCGGTCCGCCACGGCCCGCGGACGCCGGCCTCGTCCCAGGAGCGCGACAGAGGAGCGTCGGCATGGCTCTCCAACGCCTTGTCGCCGGCGATCGCCGGGAGCAGCCAGGCCACCAACGCGGCCGTCGCCGACGGATCGGCGGCCGCGGTACGCAGCAGCTGGGGCAGCGCGCGCGGGAGGCGCAGGGGGTCCGCGACGACGGCCTCGCTGGACCCGCTGTGCACGGAGACGCCCCTGCCGAACTTGGCTAGGGACAGCTGCGCCACGTCGACCAGGGCGCGAACCTCGGGGTAGGCGGGGTTGAGCACCTGGAAGCCCCTGTCCACCCTGAACCCGTCCACGAGGTCCGTCCGCACCCGGCCCCCGACGGTGTCCGAGGCCTCGAGCACCCGCGGTGACAGGCCGCTGCGCTCCAGCCTTCGCGCCGCGGACAGCCCGGCGAGTCCGGCTCCGATCACGACCACGTCTTC
>JBKHWW010000008.1:0-4824 GCA_046566345.1 Actinomycetes bacterium | reverse complement strand
GTGCGGCGCGGGCGGAGTGGGAGGTGCCACCCGCCAACCACGTGGCCGTAGGGGTGCCGGCCACCCGAATCGATGCTTCCCGCTTGTCGACCTCGGCTATGAGCGCGAGCCAGCGGCCTCGGGCCTGGTCCGCCGCGACTCGAGCCCGCTCGGCCTCCGAGAGCAGCGCGCGGTCGTCATAGTGCCAGGGCTCAGGAGCGGCCTCGCTGATCGCGAGCTCACCGGCGGTAAAGAGACCGTCCAGCGTGGCCTTCACCAGGGCGCGGGGAACCATGAGCGTCTCGGTCTTCACCTCGATCCACTCGTCCAGTGATGTGGCGATTGACATGGAACCCAGGATAGAACACATGTTCGAATAAGGCAAGCGCCCGCGGCGTCGCGCAGGCGGATGCCCGCGCGCTACCATCGCCGAACCACCCTCGGGAGGACCGATGAGCGACCAGGCACCCCGCTTGACCCCGCGCGACGTCGTGGGCCTCCTGATCGGCATCGTGGCCAACGGCTCGATCCTGCTGGGCGTTGTCGTGTGGGGTTGGGCACCGGGCAATGTCTGGATCGCGTTTCTCGCCGAGAGCATCGCGGTGGGCATCACCACCGCCCTTCGCCTCCACCGCTTGGGTCCGCGTGCGGGTGGTATGGACCGGACTTTCTGGGTGGCCTGGTACGGCGGGTTCACCGGCGTCCAGGCGATCTTCGTCGCCATCTCCGCGTGGCTGACCGGCATCCGCGCGGACGTCACGCTGGCCATCCCCCTCGTTCTCGTCCTGGTCCGGTTCTCCGCCGAGGTGCTCGACATCCTCTCGGGGCCGACGCAACGGCGTCCGTGGATGTTGGTCGGCCCGATCACCCGGATGGTGGTGCTGCACGTGGGCGTCATCCTTGGCTTCGGACTGGCGCTCACCTCGGCGGCCGAGGGCGCCCTCGACCGCCCCGTCGTGGCGACGCCGGCGCTGATCCTCACGGGGGCGGCGGCGCCGGTGGCCGCTCTGATGGCCATCAAGACGGTGGCCGAGGTGGGCGTCGGTGTCGCGTGGGCTACAGCCGCTCGCCGTTCGATGCGATGACATCGGCGTACCAGGCGAAGGAGTCCTTCCTGCGGCGCTCCAACGTCCCCTGGCCGGCGTTGTCCCGGTCGACGTAGATCATCCCGTAGCGCTTCTTCATCTCCCCCGTGGTGAACGAGACGAGGTCGATGATGCCCCACGGCGTGTAGCCGAGGAGGTCTACGCCGTCCTCGGTCACGGCCAGCTTCATCTGCTCGATGTGCGCGCGCAGGTACTCCACCCGCTCGGGGTCGTGGACGCCGCCGTCCGGGGCGACCTCGTCGACCGCTCCGAAGCCGTTTTCGACGATGAACAGCGGCTTTTCGTACCGTTCGGCGAGCACGGCGAGCGTGTAGCGCAGTCCGACCGGGTCGATCTGCCACCCCCAGTCGCTGGCCTTGACATAGGGGTTCGGCACCGAGTTCGTCAGCCCGCCGGCGAGGCTGACGTCGTCGCTGTGGGCGTCCGCCTTGACCACCGTGGACATGTAGTAGCTGAAGCCGATGAAGTCGACGGTGCCCGCCGCCAGGACGCCGGCGTCCCCGTCCTGCCAGCCGATGTCGTAGCCGCCACGCTCGATCTCCTTCAGCGCGTAGCCGGGGTAGTGACCCCGCACGTGCACGTCGGCGAACAGGAACCGCTCTCTGTTGGCGACCTGCGCGGCCATCACGTCGGCCGGGTCGCAGGAGTACGGGTAGATCGGGACATGGGAGACCATGCACCCGATCTGCAGCCGCGGCTCGATCTCGTGCCCGATCCGCACGGCCTCGGCGCTGGCCAAGAGTTCGTGGTGCGCGACCTGGTACAACACCTCACGAGGGTTGTCGTCCTCACCCAGAACCACCCCCGAGTTGGTCCAGAGGAACAGGTCGTTGTGCGTGTCCATCTGGTTGTTGATCTCGTTGAAGGTCATCCAGTACCGCACCTTGGCGTGGTAGCGCTCGAAGCAGACGCGGGCGAACCGCGCGAAGAATCCCACGAGAGCGCGGTCTCGGAATCCGCCGTAGTGGTGCGCCAGATGCAGCGGCAGTTCGAAGTGCGAGAGCGTCACGACAGGCTCGATGCCGTGCCGCAGCAGCTCGTCGAACAGCTCGTCGTAGAACCGCAGACCCGCCTCGTTGGGCTCCTCCTCGTCGCCGCGCGGGAAGATTCGAGTCCATTGGATCGACGTTCGGAAGCACCTGAGGCCCATCTCCGCGAAGAGGGCGACGTCCTCGCGGTACCGGTGATAGAAGTCGATGGCTACCTGGTTGGGGTAGAACTCGTCCTGCTCCACCTCACGGGTTATCCGGCGCGGGACGCCGTGGGCCCCGGCGGTCAAGACGTCCACGACGCTCGGCCCCTTGCCGTCGGCGTCCCAACCACCCTCCAACTGGTGGGCCGCCACCGCCCCGCCCCACAGGAAGCCCTCCGGAAGTCCACTCATGGCCACGCTCCTCTCGTGGCCAAGCCTGGCACGGGCGCGCTGTGCGGTGCGGGAAGGGCTGCACATCCGCGCCGGACGCCGCCCGAGCAGGACTGTCGCCGTAGGCAGATAGGGTTGGGCACTCGGGAGGTTCACCACACTCATGAGCGACGAATTCGTTCACCTGCACTGTCACTCCGAATACTCGATGCTCGACGGCGCTGCCCGCTTGACGGATCTCGTCAAGAGCGCAGAGGCGATGGGCATGCGCGCCCTGGCGGTCACCGACCACGGCAATGTCTTCGGCGCGTACGAGTGGTACCGCACGGCGAAGGGCAGTCCGGTGAAGCCGATCATCGGGCTCGAGGCGTACCTCACTCCCAAGACTCATCGCAGCGAGCGCAAGCGCGTGCAGTGGGGCGACGGCACCGGCGACGACGTGTCCGCCAAGGGCGCGTACACGCACATGACCATGTGGGCTGTCAGCACCGAGGGCATGCACAACCTGTTCAGGCTCAGCTCGATGTCCTCCCTCGAGGGCTCCTTCTACAAGCCGCGCGCCGACCGCGAGATCTTGAACCGCTATGCCCAGGGCCTCATCGCGACGACCGGGTGCCCCTCGGGCGAGGTGCAGACGTACCTGCGGCTGGGGCAGTACGACGAGGCGGTGCGGTCGGCGGCCGAATTTCGAGACATATTCGGCGCCGGGAACTTCTACGTCGAGTTGATGGACCACGGCCTCGACATCGAGAACCGGGTGCGCGACGACCTGCTGCGACTGGCGCGCCAGCTCGACCTGCCCTTGGTGGCGACCAACGACCTGCACTACGTGAACGCGACGGACGCCGAGGACCACGACACGCTCCTGTGCGTCAGTTCGGGCTCCAACAAAGACACGCCGAACCGCTTCAAGTTCGACGGCAACGGCTACTACGTCAAGTCGCCGGCCGAGATGCGTCAACTCTTCTCCAACCTGCCCCAGGCCTGCGACAACACGCTGGCGATCGCGGACCGGTGCGAGTCGTCCTTCGACGAAGGCGTGGGCACCTACATGCCCAACTTCCCCGTCCCGGCGGGTGAGACCGAGGAATCGTGGTTCGTGCACGAGGTGCGCCGCGGCCTCGAGGCCCGGTTCCCGGGCGGCGTCCCCGAGTACGCCTCACGTCAGGCCGAGTTCGAGCAGCGCGTCATCATCGACAAGGGCTACGCCGGCTACTTCCTCGTCGTGGCCGACTACATCAGGTGGGCCAAAGAGAACGGCATCAGAGTGGGTCCCGGCCGCGGCTCGGGTGCTGGATCGATGTGCGCCTTCGCGATGCGCATCACCGACCTCGACCCGGTCCCTCACGGCCTGATCTTCGAACGCTTCCTCAACCCCGAGCGTCCTTCGATGCCCGACTTCGACGTCGATTTCGACGAGCGCAGGCGCGGCGAAGTGATCCGCTACGTGACCGAGAAGTATGGCGACGACCGCGTCTGCCAGATCGTCACCTACGGCACGATCAAGGCCAAGCAGGCGATTAAGGACGCCGGGCGCGTGCTCGGCAAGCCGTTCGCGCTGGGCGAGCAGATCACCAAGGTGTACACGCCGGCTTCACAGGGCAAGGACGTGTCGATCAAGGAGGTGTTCGACCCCGAGCACGACCGCTACGGCGAAGGCACCGAGTTCCGCGAACTTTACGAGTCCGATCCCGACGTCAAGCACGTGGTGGACACGGCGCGCGGCATCGAAGGGCTCAAGCGGCAGTGGGGCGTCCACGCCGCTGGCGTGATCATGTCGAGCAAGCCGTTGATGGACGTCATCCCGATCATGAAGCGGGAGCAGGACGGCCAGATCATCACCCAGTTCGACTATCCGAGCTGCGAGAGCCTCGGCCTGGTCAAGATGGACTTCTTGGGGCTGCGCAATCTGACGATCCTCGACGACGCCGTCAACAACGTCAAGATCAACGCAGGCGTCGACCTCGACCTGGACGCGCTGGCCCGCGACCCGTCCGACGCGGCCACTTACGAGCTGCTCGCCCGTGGGGACACCCTGGGGGTCTTCCAGTTCGACGGCTCGGGCTATCGGGCGCTGTGCCGGCTCATGCGACCCGACCAGTTCGCCGACATCACCGCGCTGGGCGCCCTCTACCGCCCCGGCCCGATGGGCACGAACACGCACGTGAACTATGCGATGCGCAAGAACGGCCAGCAGCCGGTCACCCACGTCCATCCCGAGCTGGCCACTGCCATGGACAAGCTGCTCGGCGAGACGTACGGCCTGCTGGTGTACCAGGAGCAGGTGATGCAGATCGCCCAAGAGCTCGCCGGCTACAGCCTGGGAGCAGCCGACCTGCTCCGCCGGGCCATGGGCAAGAAGAAGAAGTCGGTGCT
>JBKHWW010000007.1:0-19027 GCA_046566345.1 Actinomycetes bacterium | reverse complement strand
GATCGTCGCCGCGGCCGGTGTCGTGGCGATCAACTCCACCACGATGATGCTGGCCCTGATGCTGGCGCTCGCCGTCGGTATCGACTACTCGCTCTTCATCGTAAGCCGGCACCGCGACCAGCTCGCGACGGGCATGGACGCCGAGGAGTCGGCGGCGCGAGCCACCGCCACCGCCGGTTCGGCCGTGGTGTTCGCTGGGGCCACCGTGGTCATCGCTCTCGTTGGCCTCGGGGTGGCCGGGATCCCCTTCCTCACCACGATGGGGATCTTCGCCGCCCTGTCCGTCGCGATCGAGGTGGCGCTCGCTCTCACGCTCCTCCCCGCCATGATGGCCTTCGCAGGCGAGAGCCTGCGCCCCAAGCCCGCCACGCGCAGGCGCGCCGTGCAGAACGGGTTCGGGCCGTCGCGCTGGTGGGTCCGGGTCGTGACCCGGGCGCCCGTGGTAACCATCGCGGTCGTGGTGGCACTCCTGGGCGCCGCCACGCTCCCCGCCCAATACCTGCAACTCGCGTTGCCCAACTCGGGCCAGAACCATCCCGAGGCCCCAGACCGGATCACGTTCGACGTCATCAGTGAGCGATTCGGCGTGGGCTACAACGGCCCTCTGGTGATCACGGGCTCGATCGTGGAGTCCACAGACCCCCTGCGCATCGTGGACGCGATACGGGACGACGTCGAACAGGTCCCCGGCGTGAAGATGGTCGCGATGGCGGTCCCCAACCCCAACGCCGACACCGCACTGATCCAGGTGATCCCCGAGACCGGCCCCGACGACCCGGCCACGACTGAGCTCGTGCACGCGCTGCGCGCCCTCGCACCGACGTGGGAGCGCGAGCTGGGCGTGTCGATGGCTGTCACCGGCTACACCGCGATCGCCATCGACGTCTCCACGCAGCTGGCCAACGCGCTGCTGCCGTTCGGAATCTTCGTCGTCGGCCTGTCGCTGGTCCTGCTGGCGATCGTGTTCCGGTCGATCTGGGTGCCCGTGAAGGCAGCCCTGGGCTACCTGCTCAGCGTCGGCGCCGCGTTCGGCCTGATCGCCCTCGTGTTCAACCTGGGCATCGGCCGGGAGTTCGTGAACCTGCACGAGCCGCTCCCGGTGATCTCGTTCCTCCCGATCATCCTGATGGGCATTCTGTTCGGCCTCGCCATGGACTACGAGGTCTTCCTCACCTCCCGGATGCGCGAGGAGTTCGTTCACGGCAACCACACCAACCCCACGGAGGAGGGGTTCGTCCACTCAGCCAAGGTAGTCGTCGCGGCGGCGGTCATCATGATCGCCGTCTTCGCCTTTTTTATCCCCGAGGGTGTGGGCGTCATCAAGCCGATCGCCTTCGGGCTGGCAGCGGGCGTCGCCGTGGACGCCTTCCTGGTCCGGATGACGCTCGGCCCGGCCGTGATGAAGCTCCTGCACGGCAGGGCCTGGTGGCTGCCGCGCTGGCTGGCACGACGCATGCCCCACATGGACGCCGAGGGCGAGGCGCTGACCCACCAGCTCGCGCTCACCGACTGGCCTCACCCCGGCGCCGACCAGCGCATCTACGGCGAAGGGCTCGCCGCGGCCACCGACGACATCACCCTCTTCGACGGCCTCGCGCTCGACCTGCCGCCTGGTCGCACGCTCGTGCTGCAGGGACCCGGGGCGTCCCGCCGTGCCCTCACCCTGGCCCTGACCGGACGCCTCGCGCTCACGTCCGGCGAACTCAAGGTGCTCGGCCTGGTATTGCCCCAGCAGGCAGGCGAACTGCGTCGCCGTGCCACCTTCGTCGACGGCGCTGCCCCGGATGCCGTCGCCACCCTCGCCGGTCCGGCCGGCGAGCTGGTCGCGGTCGACGACGCCGACCGCCTGCCCGCGGAGGCGCGCCGACACCTGTCCCGGCTAGCCTCCGATCCCGACGTCACCCTCGTCCTGGCCGGGTCGGACGCCGACGCCCTGGGCCGCCTCGTGCCCGACGAGACGCGAGCCGACCTCGACCGCCCTGCTCCCACTCCCGCCGGCCGTGAGGCCGCCCTCATCGGAGGTGTCTCGTGACCCGCCACCGCCTCGGAACCGTCCTGGTCCTGCTCCTGGTCCCGCTGCTGGTCGCAGGGGGATTCTTGTGGGGGACCGCCCGCGCGGACTCGGGCCTCCGCGGCGTCCAGGCCGCGATCGTGAACAACGACGAGATGGTGACGGTCAGCGGGCAGGCCATGCCGCTGGGACGCCAGCTCGCCGCCGAGCTGGTCGACTCCGACCGTGAGCAGAACTTCTCCTGGGTCATCGCGACCCAGGAGAAGGCCGCGCAAGGGCTGGCCTCGGGCCGCTACGCGGCGGTGGTCACGATCCCCGAGGAGTTCTCCGCCGCTGCCACCTCCTTCAGCAAGCCCCCGGGCGAGGCGGTGCGGGCCACGATCCATGTCGCCACCTCCCCGGTCGCCGGGATCAGCGAGACTGCGCTGGGTCAGACGATCGCCGACGCCGCGTCCAGCGCGCTGAACCGGTTCCTCACCGGGGAGTACCTCAAGAACATCTACCTGGGCTTCAACCAGATGGCTGAGCAGATGCTCGAGCTCGTCGACGGAACCCGTCGGCTCGCCGACGGCGCGAGCCAGCTCGCCGACGGTGCGGGCCTGTCCGCCGACGGTGCGAGCCAGCTCGCCGATGGGCTCGGGCTGGCGGCCGGCGGCTCGCCTCAGCTCCGCGGCGGAGCCGCACAGTCGGCGTCCGGAGCCGAGGCGCTCGCCGACGGTCTCGATCTCGCATCGGCGGCCTCGGCACAGCTGCGCGACGGCGTCCGGCAGTCGGCCGACGGTGCCGGACAGTTCGCCACCGGCGTGGACACGCTCGCCGACGGCACCCGCACCTGGGCGGACGGCGCCGATCAATTCGCTGCCGGCGTCGACACCTACGCGATCGGCACGGCGACGTACGCCGACGGCGTCACCCAGTACACCGGCGCGGTGAACTCACTGCTTACCCCCGTGCGCGCCGCCCTCGACCTTGTTCCCGAGTGGGGCGGCTGGCTGGCGGACGCCGAGGCGTCCGTGTCCGATCTCACCGAGCGCACCGTGGCCTGGGACGCCCGGGTCCAGCGCGCGATCGCCCAACTACGCGCGTTCGTCACCAACGCCGGCGCGGTCTCTGCACGCGCTGGGCGCGTGTCCGGCGGGGTCCAGCGGGTCACCGCCCAGGCGGCAGCGCTGGCGTCCGGGGGCGCTCTGGAGTGCCCCGCCGAGCTGGATGCGGACGCCTGCGTATCCTTCCGCCAGGGGGTGGCCGCGGCCGGTTCCGCGCTGCGGGCAAGCGCGGGTGAACTCGCCACGGACGCCGACGCCCTCGCCAGTGACTCCGACGCGCTCGAGCGGGCGGCGCCCACGGTGCTCGCCGTGCTCGACCAGCTGTCGGCGGCGTCCCGGGAGATGGTCGCGTGGGCCCCCCGGGTCCAGGCAGAGCTGGAGGGTCTGCAGGCCGCCATCGGCGAAGGAACCCCGCGGACCAAGGCCGACGTGCTCGCGCTCCTGGACGAGTTCATCGCCGGCGGATCGCAGCTCAGCGAGGGCGGCACCCAGCTCGCCGACGGGGCGGTCGCGCTCGCCGACGGCGCCAGGCAACTCTCTGACGGGGCGCGCGGCCTCGCCGACGGGACCGACCAGGTCGCCACCGGCATGGCCGCGCTGGCCGACGGGCTGGACCAGCTCGGCGCCGGGGTGGACGCCTACACCGGCGGCGTCGACCAGGCGGCGTCCGGTTCGCGGTTGCTCGCTGACGGCCTCGGCCAGCTGAGCAGCGGCGTGGACGCCTACACCGGCGGCATCGACCAGGCCGGGATCGGGGCCCAACAGTTGTCCGTCGGCCTGGGCCAGCTCGCCGACGGGGCCACCGAACTCGCCGACGGAACCGGGCAGTTGGCAGAGGGGGTGGCTGACGGCGCGGGCGAGATCCCGACCTACACCGAAGCCGAGCGTGACCGTCTGGCCGAGGTCGCGGCCTCGCCGGTGGAGACCGAGGAACTCAGCGGCCTCGTCCGTCCAGACCTGGCCTGGGTCAGCCTGCTGTTGGTGACGGCGCTGTGGGTGGGCTCTTTGGCAGCGTTCGCCGCGTTCGGGGGCACGAGCCGACGCGATGCCTTGTCGCGGGCGGGAAGCGGCCAGCTCCTGGCGCGCGCGCTCGCACCGGGCCTGGCTGTGGTGTGCGCCCAGGCCGTGCTGCTGGCTTCGATCGGTGCGGCTGCCCTGGGGCTGACGCCGGCGGAGGGGGCGCTGCTCGTGGGCGTCCTGGTGGTGGCGGGGCTCGCGTTCGGGCTTGTCAACCACGCGCTGGCCGCGCTGTTCGGCCTCGGCGGGCGTGTCGTCTCGCTCGCGATGGCGCTGGTCACCGCCGTCGCCGCGACCACGGCGACCGCTCCGGCGCTGTTCGGGGCGCTGCGGGGCCTGTCCCCGCTGACGCCGGCGCTCGAGGGCGTCCGCGCGGTGGTGACGACGTCGGAGGTGGCGATCCCGCTGTTCGTGCTGGTCGGGTGGGGCTTGGTGGGCGCGGCCGCGGCCATGGTGGCCATCGGACGGAGCAGGACGGTCTCTCTGGCCGAGGTCGCCCGCTCCTGAGGCGCTACTCGGTGGGCGGCTGCCCGGCAGCGCGCTCGGCCTTCTTGGCGGCGGCCTTGAGCGCCACGGACCGGTGGAAGTCCGCCTGCGTCGGCATGCCGTAGGCGCGGGCGGTGGTGTCGTGCAACTCGACGACGTTGTTGTAGAGGCGTTCGGTGTAGCGCGGGACCGTCTCCCCGGGCAGCGCCCGCTGCGGATTGCCGAAGATGACGTGCACCGGCGGACGCCCGGGCACCGGCAGGTGCTGGCCATACGGCATCGCCGCGAATGCGCCCACGAGGGCGACCGGCAGCACCGGGACGTCGTGCTGGATGCTGAGCGCCGCGACACCGGTCTTGAACCTCGCCATCGCGCCGGTCCGGCTGCGGGTGCCCTCGGGGAAGATGAGCAGGGGCACGCCCTGGTCGAGCAGCCGGCCGGACAGGCCCGCGTGGCCCTTCATGCCGCCTCGGTCGATGGGGTAGGCATTGAAGAAGAGCCGGGTGCCGATCGACTTCAACTTCTCCTTGAAGAAGCAGTCGGCGGCAGCGCCCGCGGCCAGGTTGCGGGACAGCCGCCGCGGCAGCGCCCCGTAGATCACCGTGCTGTCGATGTGGCTGGAGTGGTTGGCGATCACGATGAACGGCGCCTCGAGGTTTGCCAGGTGCCTCTCGCCGTGCACGTGCACCGACAGCGCCGACCACACGTAGGGCTTCATGATGAGCTGTTGGGCGATGAAGCGGCCAGCCGCCTGGGGGACGTCGGAGTACTTCGACAAGTCGTCGCTGCTCACCGAGGGCTTGCCCTGGTCACCCGGCTCCGGCGCGTTCGTCACGCCGACCATTGTGCACCACCCCGCCCCACCGGCGCGGCGGTGGCCGTGCCCCGCACCCTGCCCTGGGCCCTCACCGGCGTCAGCCGACGACCTCGATCACTTCGCGGGCCATCTGGAGCTCCTCGTTGGTCGGGATCACCAGCACCGCGAACCGCGAGTCCGGCGTGGAAACGGCGCGAGGCTCGGCAGAGCGGACGCCGTTGGCGTCGGCGTCCAGCGAGACGCCGAGGGCCGCGAGCCGCCCCACCACGTCACGGCGGATGGACGTGCTGTTCTCGCCGACCCCGGCGGTGAAGGTGACGGCGTCCACGCCGCCCAGCAGCGTGAAGTACTTGCCGATGTAGCCGGCGATGCGACGGGTGTACACGTCCCAGGCAAGTTGGGCGCGCTCGTCTCCGGCTTCCTTGGCCGTCTCGACGTCGCGCATGTCGGACAGCCCGCAGAGGCCGAGCATGCCCGACTGCTTGTTCAGCAGGTCGTCGATCGCATCGGTGCTCATGCCGCCCTCCCGGTGCAGGTACGCGATCATGCCGGGGTCGACGTCGCCCGAGCGGGTGCCTATCACGAGACCCTCCAGGGGCGTGAGGCCCATCGTGGTGTCGACGGCGACGCCGTCCTTGATCGCCGAGATGGAGGCGCCGTTGCCCAGGTGGCACACGATCTGGGTGACTTCCTGGTACGGCTTGCCCAGGAACTCTGCCGCGCGATGAGAGACGTAGTTGTGCGACGTGCCGTGGAACCCGTACCGCCTGATGTTGTAGAGGTTCGCCATCCCGACCGGGATCGCGTAGGTGTACGCCTCCGCAGGCAGCGAGCTGAAGAACGCGGTATCGAACACGGCCACGTGCGGGACGTTCGGCAGCGCCCGCTGGGCGCCCCTGATGCCGGCGATCCCCGGAGGGTTGTGCAGCGGCGCGAGGTGCGAGAGCTCCTGCAGGGTCTCGACCACGGACTCGTCGATCACCGTCGCGTGCGTGAGTCTGTCACCTCCGTGCACGGCGCGGTGCCCCACCGCCTTCACGTCCTCGAGCGCAGGGCCGTGATCGTTGAACATGTGCACCATCGCGGTCAGCGCGAGGGTGTGGTTGGTGAACTCGTCCTCGAGGGTGAACTTGTCCTGGCCGACCTTGTGAGTGAGGACGCCGACGTCCTGGCCGATGCGCTCGATGAGTCCGCTGGCGAGAACTTCTTCGCTGTCGGTGTCGATGACCTGGTACTTGATCGACGACGAGCCCGCGTTGAGCAGGAGGATGGGCGTAGACATGGTTCTCCTTTTCCGGACGCCGTCGTCCGGGTCGGTGGTCAGCTGTGCTGGGCCTGGATGGCCGTGATCGCGATGGTGTTGACGATGTCGTCGACGAGCGCACCACGGGAGAGGTCGTTGACGGGCTTGTTGAGCCCCTGCAGCACCGGACCCACGGCCAGGGCACCAGCGGACCGCTGCACGGCCTTGTAGGTGTTGTTGCCCGTGTTCAGGTCGGGGAAGATGAACACCGTCGCCCGCCCGGCCACTTCGGAACCGGGCATTTTCTTGGAGCCGACAGTCGGGTCGACCGCGGCGTCGAACTGGATCGGCCCCTCGACCTTGAGCTCGGGCGCCCGCTTCTTGACGATCTCGGTCGCCTCGCGGACCTTGTCCACGTCGGCCCCCGCACCCGATGTGCCGGTCGAGTACGAGAGCATCGCGATGCGCGGCTCGATGCCGAACGCGACGGCCGTCTCGGCCGAGCTGATCGCGATGTCGGCCAGCTGCTCGGCGGTGGGGTCGGGGTTCACGGCGCAGTCGCCGTAGACGTCGACGCGGTCCGCCATGCACATCAGGAACGAACTGCTGACCACGGAGACCCCCGGCCGGGTCTTCACGAACTCCAGGCTGGGTCGGATCGTGTTGGCGGTGGTGTTGGCCGCGCCCGACACCATCCCGTCGGCGAGACCGAGGTGCACCATCATCGTCCCGAAGTAGCTCGGGTCGGCCATCTTCTCGCGCGCCTCTTCGAGCGTGACGCCCTTCTTGGCGCGAAGGCGCGCGTACTCGGCGCTGAAGCGCTCGACGAGCTCGGGATCGTTGAGGGAGACGATGTCGGCTCCCTCGAGCACCAGGTCGAGCGCGGTGGCCCGGTTCTTGATGTCGGTGGCGTTGCCGAGTAGGACGATCTCGGCCGTGCCACGGTTGAGCACGATCGACGCCGCCTCGAGGATGCGGTCGTCGCTCGACTCCGGAAGAACGATGCGGCGCTTGTCGCGGCGGGCCATCTCGTTGAGCTGGTACTCGAACATCACCGGGGTGCGGATCTGGGCGCGGTCGACGTGCATGGCCGCCAGCAGGGCAGCGGCGTCCACCTGCTCGGAGAACAGGCGGCGGCCCAGCTCGAGCTTGCGCTCGGAACTGGTCATCGTGCCCTCTAGCCTCGAGAGCCGCTCGGCTGTGGTGAAGGTACCCAGGTCGGTGACGATGACGGGCAGTTCGTGGTGCACTGTGTCCATCAGCTTGGCCACCGACGGGGGGATCTCGTACCCGCCGGTCAGCACCAAACCCGCCAGCGGCGGGAACGCGCCGGAGGTGTGCGCCAGCAGGATGCCCGGGATCATCTCGGTGCGGTCACCCGGCATGATCACGGTCGCCTCAGGCTCGAGGCGGGCGAGCAAGTTCGGCAGGGTCATGGCGCCCACGATCACGCTCTGCGCCTCGTGTTCGAGCTGCTCGGGGCGCCCGCTGATCACGCGGCCGCCGATGGCCTCGACCTGCGCGCCCAGCGTCGGCGCGGCGAGAACGGGGTGGGCCGGCAGGGTGCCGACCACGACGCCCGGGACCGCCGCCCGGACGGCGTCGGCGTAGACGGCCTCCTGCCCCGCGGGGACGCGCGTGGGGACCACCGCCAGGATCGGCGCGTGCTGGGCGCGGAGCGCCTCGATGGTGGCCCGAGCCAACTGCGTGACGTCGGCGGGCGTCCGGTTGCGGGCGGAGACGGCCAGCGCCACCGGCGCGTTCAGGGTGGCAGCGGCGCGGGCGTTGAAGGTGAGTTCGGTCGACCCGAGCGCGTCGGTGTAGTCGGAGCCGAGGATGACCATCGCGTCGTGGCGGTCGGCGACCTCGCCGAACCGGGCGACGATGGTGGACAGGGCGGCGTCCGGGTCGGCGCGCACGTCGTCGTAGGTGACGCCGAAGGCCTCGTCGTAATGTTCGTGAACCGCCGGCTGGTTGACGAGAGCGGTCAGGATCTGGTCCGGCTTCTCGCCTCCCTTGATCAGCGGACGGAACACGCCGACCGATCCGACTTCGCGCGTGAGCGCGTCCACGATGCCGAGGGCGACGACCGACTTCCCTGTCAGGCCCTCGGGCGCCATCACATAGATGCTCCGAGTCACGGGGGTCAGGCTACCCTCACACGGCGACCTCGTCGCATTGATCGGTCCCAAGTCAGAGCCGCGCACGCAGCCAGTCGAGTTGGGCGCGATGGGACGCCGGCGTCCCCGGCGTCTCCAGAATGACTGGCGCGCCGGCGTCCCGAACGACCTGGGTGAGGTAGTCGGGATCGCACTCACCCTCGCCGAGCGCGGCGTGCCGGTCGGCGCCGGAGCCCGCGGCGTCGCGTGAGTCGTTGAGGTGCACCAGGTCGATGCGTCCGGTGATCGCGCGGACCGCGTCCACCAGGCCGGTGGGGTCCAGGCCGCCGGCGTGGGCGTGACAGGTGTCCAGGCAGAAGCCCACTGAGTCGAACCCCGGCGCCGACGAGATCGCCTCCCACAGGCCGGCGATTCGGTCCAGGTGCCGGGCGATCGCGTTCCCACCGCCCGCGGTGTTCTCGATCAGCAGCGGCACTTCCAGGTCCAGGCCCTGGATCGCCTTGCGCCAGTTGTCGAAGCCGACCTGCGGGTCGTCGCCGGCGCCGAGGTGGCCGCCGTGCACGATGACGCCGCGCGCCCCTACCTCGGCGGCCAGCCGGAGCTGGCGCGCGAGAATCTGGCGGCTGGGGATGCGGATCCGGTTGTTGGTGGTCGCCACGTTGACCACGTACGGCGCATGGACGTACAAGCCGACGCCCAGCGCTTCGGCGTCCGCCCTGAGGCCTGCCGCCCCGCCGGGATGGTCGACGGCGTGTCCCTTCCAGGCCTGCGGATCGCCGAGGAAGGTCTGCACGACGGCGAACCCGCCCGCCGAGGCGGCCCCGATCGGGTCGGTGTCGGCGTGGCCGCCCAGTGCCACGGGATCAGCCATGGAGCCCGCCCAGCACGTCGATCGCCTCGTCGACCTGAGCGATCGGCACCAGCAGGTGGTCGTGGTAGAACCCGGCCAGCACGTTGCAGGACACCCCCACGCGCGCCAGCGCGGTGCTCACGGCGGCGGTGATGCCCACCGCCTCGAGCGAAGTGTGTGCCTGCAGGGTGATCCAGCCAAAGACGCCTTCGTAGGCCAGCCCCAGGCGCTCGGCGACCTCCTGCTCCACGACGAGGGTGACGCCCTCGTCCTCGACGATGCGCGCCTGGGCGTGCACGTCGGGCGGGGTGGGCGCGCTGACGTAGACGAAGCGGCCCTCGCGCACGCTAGGGCGGAGGGCGGCGAGGATCTGGTGCAGGTTGGTCAGTCCGGCCATGCCGCGCAGTCTAGGCTCGGGCCCGCCCCACACACGCCCGCGCCCGCGCCGGGCGGTGGCGTAGTCTGGGCTCGCAGCCGACGACAAGGGAGTTGTCTCATGGATCACGCACACCTCGCCGTTCGGATGGCCGAGACGTTCGCGCGGCACCCCGGCCGGCCGGCCACCCGCATCAAGCGCGACGGCGGTTGGCAGGTGCGCACGTTCGCTCAACTCCAGGCCGACGTCGCTACCCTGGCCGCCCACCTGATCGACGAGGGCGTCCAACCCGGCGACCGAGTGCTGTTGCTGTCGAACAACCGGCCCGAGTGGAGCGTCGCCGACCTCGCGCTGCTGTCGGTCCGCGCGGTGCCGGTCCCGGTCTACCCGACCAGCACCCCGGCACAGGTGCGCCACATCGCCGCCGACTCCGGGGCCGTGCTCGCGTTCGTCGAGGACGCGGGGCTCCTGGCCAGGCTCGCGCCGGTGTGGGGTGAGCTGCCCGCGTTGCGCGGGGTATGGACGTTCGACCCCGTCTCCTCCGACGACCCCCGCGTGCGGCCGCTGACCGACGCGCTGGCGGCCCCGCCCAACCCGGACGCCGCCGCGGCCGCCCGCGCGCGGCTGGCCGAGGCGTCCGGCGAGGACCTCGCCTCTATCATCTACACGTCGGGCACGACGGGGGAGCCGCGCGGGGCGATGCTGACCCACCAGGGCTTCACCTTCGAACTGGACTCCCTCGACGCGTTCTTCGCCATCACCCCCGATGACCACTCGCTGTGCTTCCTGCCGCTGTCCCACGCGCTGGAGCGGGCATGGACGTTCAAGGTGCTGATGGCGGGCTGCCAGAACACCTACGTCGCCGACGCCCGCACGGTCGCGGACGCCCTCGTCGAGGCCCGCCCGACCATGTTCGTGTCGGTGCCGCGGCTGTACGAGAAGGTCTTCACCACCGTCCACCAGAAGGTCGCCTCCTCGCCGGCCAAGAAGAAGATCTTCGCGTGGGCGATGCATGTGGGGGCGGCCTCCCAGCACGCCTACCGCAAGGGACGCCTCCCCTCGCCGCTGCTGCGTGCCCAGCTACCGGTCGCGGACCGGCTCGTGTTCGCCGCCATCCGCGACGCGCTCGGCGGCCCGAAGACGGTGATGGCGTGCGGCGGTGCACCCCTGCGCAAGGAGATCGAGGAGTTCTTCTCCGCTGCCGGCATGCTGCTGTGCCAGGGCTACGGGCTCACCGAGGCGTCCCCGCTGGTGTCGTTCAATTCGCCCGGCGGGTTCAAGTTCGGCACCGCCGGTCGGGTGCTGAAGGGCGGCGAACTGAAGATCGCCGACGAGGGTGAGATCTGCTTCCGCGGGCCCAACGTGATGGCGGGGTACTGGAACAACCCCGAGGCGACCGCCGCCGCCATCGACGCCGAGGGCTGGCTGCACACCGGCGATGTCGGCTACGTCGACACCGACGGCTACCTCGTCATCACCGACCGCATCAAGGACATCATCGTCACGTCGGGCGGAAAGAACATCGCCCCGGCCCCGATCGAGGGCAGCATCCTCAGCGACCCCCTCTTCGAGCACGCGGTGGTCCTGGGCAACAACCGGCCCTACGTCACGCTGCTGGTCCGGCCGTCTCTGCCGGCGCTGGAGGACCTCGCCGCTCAACTGCAGGTGAAGTTCGCCGACGTCGCCGAGTTGGCCACCTCGCCCAAGGTGGTCGAGGAGATCCGGCGGCGGGTCGAGCGGTTGACCGAGCACCTGCCCAGCCAGGAGCGGATCAAAGACCTTCGCGTGATGCTGGAGGAGTTCTCCATGGACAACGGGCTGCTCACGCCGACGCTCAAGGTCAAGCGCCGGCAGGTCGAGGAGCGCTTCGCGACCCTCATTGAGGACATGTACGCCCGCGTGAACGAGTTTCGCGGACGCCGCGAGGAGTAAGGGGCCCGCGGCCGCAACGCGCAGGCCTCCGGCCGCGTGGAACAAGTGTGAGTGTGCTGGAGGTGGTGGTGCCCGTGGCAGGGCGGAGCGACCCGGCGACGTTCGAGGACTACGTCCGTGAGCGCTCGGCCGCGCTGCAGCGCTTCGCCTATCTGGTCACCCGTGACCGCGACGAGTCCCAGGACGCCGTCCAGGACGCCCTCGTCGGCTTGTATCCCCGCTTCGACCGCGTCCGAGCCGGCGGTGACGTGGACGCCTACGTGCACCGGTCGATCGTGAACGCGGCGGTCTCCTCATGGCGCAAGGGGCGCCGCAGGGCCACTCCGGTCGAACGTCCCGAGGACCACGCGGCTCCTGCAACGACCGGGTTTGCCGACGAGGTGGCGGACGCCGACGAAGCCTGGCGGCTGTGCGCCACCTTGCCGCCGGACCAGCGCGCGGCGGTCGTGCTCAGGTACTGGGACGGTCGCAGCTTCGCCGAGATCGCCGAAAGCCTCGGGTGTGCCGAGGCCACCGCACGCAGCCACGTCCACCGGGCTCTGAGCCGCCTGCGCACCCGGTTGGAGGAACGTCATGGCTGAGCACGACCGGGCCGAGGAGGCCCTGGCACGGGCCTTCGCCCGGCACGAGGGCGACATCGAGCCGCTCGACCCCGCCCTGCTCGTCGCGCGCGCTCGACGCCGCCCTCGGTGGCTCGTGGCCGTCGCCGCGGCGGCGGTGCTGGTGGTCGCGGTCCCGCTCGGCGCGGTGCTGCTGCAGCAGAACCGGCCGACCGACATGAGCGCGGGCGCACCTGTTCGGCAGGAGCAGCCCGAGGCCGCCCCCGCCCCGCCCTCGCCCGAGCCGGCCTCCCCCGACCAGGGCGGCTCGGCGGAGGAGGCGACGCGCACGGTGACGGTGGGCGGCGTCGCGGTGGACGTGCCGTCCGGGTGGGGCGTGGGCGTCCCCGTGGGGAGCGACTGGTGCGCCGACCCGCAGCCCAGCGGTCCCCGCGAGCCCTTCGTCCAGCGCGAGTGGCCCGTCCCTCGGCGAGCGATCGCCTGCCCCGGCCCGGTGCCCGATGACCGAGAGACCATGCACCTGGCCTGGCGCCCGGCCGAGGCCACAGACGTCGACGAGGTCGAATCGGTGGGGGCGTGGCGGCACGTGTCACGGGTGGTGGGGCCCACCCGCCTCACGGTGGTCGTGGCGGCGGGTGACGAGCCGGTGGCCGCGCGGATCCTGGCCACCGCCCGGGTGGCGTGAGCCCGGCTCGCGTCCGCCCTCGTGCCACCATGGGGTGGTGACCTCTGCCAGCTTCTACGACCGCGTCGGCGGGGCCGAGACGTTCCGCGCACTCGTCGACGCCTTCTACGCCGGTGTCGCCGCCGACCCTCCGCTGCGCGCCCTGTACCCCGAGGAGGACCTGGGCCCCGCGGCCGACCGGTTGCGGCTGTTCCTCGAGCAGTACTGGGGCGGCCCGCACACGTACTCGGACACGCGCGGGCACCCGCGCCTGCGGATCCGGCACGCGCCGTTCACCGTCACACCCGCCCAGCGCGACCGGTGGCTCCACCACATGCTCGCCGCCCTCGACTCGCTCCACCTTCCGCCGGCCGAGGACGCCGAACTGCGCGACTACCTCGTGCGCGCGGCGAGCTTCATGGTCAACTCGTTCGAGGAGCCGGACGCCGGCGTCCGATTGGGTGGGACGCACGGCGTCCGGTAGGGTGAGGGGTCGGTCCGCCCAGCGGCCGATGCATGTACCCTCCTGCCCCGGGAGATACCCGTGGCCGTCAGACCAGAGGAGGTGGGGACACCCATGCGCAGCTACGAAATCATGGTGATCGTGCACCCCGACGTCGATGACCGTCAGGTCCAGGGCGTCATCGAGAAGCCGCTCGAGGCCTTCAAGGCAGCCGGTGGCACGGTCGAGAACCTGGACATCTGGGGTCGTCGTCGGCTCGCCTACGACATCCAGAAGAAGTCCGAAGGGATCTACGCGGTGCTCAACGTCGCGGCCGAGCCGGCCGCGGTCAAGGAGCTCGACCGCCAGTACACGCTGAACGAGCAGATCATGCGGACGAAGGTCATCCGCCCCGACCTGCACAAGTGAGGCGCTCGTCCCCAGATTGCTGCCCGGCTCTTTTCACTGTCGGAGCCGGCTGACAGGCTGGGGTCGAATGGACGCACGGCGTCCACCTCTCAATCCACGTCCGACGAATCGGAGACCTCAATCATGGCTGGCGAAACCATCATCACGCTCGTGGGCAACCTGACGGCTGACCCCGAGCTCCGCTTCACCCCGTCCGGGGCACCGGTGGCGAACTTCACCGTCGCCTCGACCCCACGCACCTTCGACCGCGCGACAAGCGAGTGGAAGGACGGGGACGCCATGTTCATCAACTGCTCGGTGTGGCGCCAAGCCGCGGAGAACGCGGCCGAAACGCTGACCAAGGGCATGCGCGTCATCGTCCAGGGTCGGCTCAAGAGCCGCTCGTACGAGACGCGCGAAGGCGAGCGCCGCACGGTGTTCGAGATCGAGGTCCGACCCTTCAAAGAGTCGGTCGGGCCTGACAGGCTGGGGGACGATCCACACCACACGTCCGAGAATCGGAGACCTCACACCATGGCTGGCGAAACCATCATCACGCTCGTGGGCAACCTGACGGCTGACCCCGAGCTCCGCTTCACCCCGTCCGGGGCACCGGTGGCCAACTTCACGGTCGCCTCGACCCCCCGCACCTTCGACCGCGCCAGCGGCGAGTGGAAGGACGGGGACGCCATGTTCATCAACTGCTCGGTGTGGCGCCAAGCCGCGGAGAACGCGGCCGAGACGCTGACCAAGGGCATGCGCGTCATCGTCCAGGGCCGGCTCAAGAGCCGCTCGTACGAGACGCGCGAAGGCGAGCGCCGCACGGTGTTCGAGATCGAGGTCGACGAAGTTGGTCCCTCCCTGCGTTACGCGACCGCCAAGGTCAACCGCACCAGCGGTGGCGGCGGTGGCGGGTACAGTCAGGGCGGCCCCGGTGGTGGCGACCAGTGGTCGTCCAACCAGGGGCCCGGTGGCAACGCGGGTGGCGGGTACCGCCAGCCGCAACAGGCGGCAGACCCCTGGGCGACCGCCCAGAACGACGACCCGCCGTTCTGACCGTCGCCCTCAAGGCGTCGTCAGCCACCACCGTCCGCATCACGTCATTCCGGCTCTAGCCGGGCTCTGAGCGAAAGAGAGCACCACAATGGCCTCGCAGCGCAAGCCTGTGAACAAGAAGAAGATCGCCCCGGCGAAGTCGATCAAGATCGGCCACGTCGACTACAAGGACACCGCGACCCTGCGGAAGTTCATCTCCGAGCGCGGGAAGATCCGTGCCCGCCGTGTGACCGGCCTGTCCGTTCAGGAGCAGCGCAAGGTCGCCATCGCCATCAAGAACGCGCGCGAGGTCGCCCTGCTGCCTTACGCGTCCACCGCTCGCTGAGAGGAGACGAAGACATGAAGCTCATCCTGACTGCCGCCGTCGACCACCTCGGCATCGCCGGTGACATCGTTGAGGTCAAGGACGGCTACGGCCGCAACTACCTGCTGCCTCGTGGTTACGCGATCCGCTGGACCCGCGGCGCCGAGAAGCAGATCGAGGGCATCAACCGCGCCCGCGACGCACGCACTGTCCGCGACAACGAACACGCCGCCGCGCTGCGCACGCAGCTCGAGGGGCTGACGGTCGAGGTCGCGGCGCGGGCCGCGTCCGCGGGCAAGCTGTTCGGTGCCGTTACTGCCGCCGACATCGCCGCCGCGATCAAGAAGGCCGGCGGCCCGGCCGTCGACAAGCGCTCGGTTCAGATCGCCAAGCCCATCAAGACCATGGGCGAGCACAAGGTCGGCGTGAAGTTGACCGACGCGGTCACGGCTCATCTGCCTGTGACGGTCGTCGCGGGCTGACGCTGCCACCACCTTGACGCCGGCCGGCCCCATCGGGGCCGGCCGGTGCCGTCTGCTCGCGATCTGCAACGAATCGCCGGCCTCGGACGTGGTGGGGGCATGACCACGAACATGCGCGCGCTGCGCGGGGCGGCCTTGGTTCTGTCCGCGCTGCTACTGAGCGGCTGCACCGTCCCGTTCGACCTCCGTGAGGTGGGGTCCTCGGGAGGCGTCCCGGCGGCGGCGCCCGCCCCGGACGCCCCGGTCGATGCGGGGGCTCCTCTCGCGCCGGCAGCCGATGAGAACGGACGCCATGTGGAACGCACGGCGTCCGTCACCCTGCAGGTCCGCGACGTGCTGGTTGCAGCGGACGCCGCCCGCGATCTGGCGGCTCGCGTGGACGGCTGGGTGGCTGACGAGTCGATCCGGCTGGCCGGCGACGGCGACTCTCGCGTCTCCACGGTCACGCTGTCGGTGCCCGCATCGCGGCTGGACGAAGCGATGGCGCTGCTCAGCGAGCTTGGCGAGGTGCACAGTCGGTCCACCAGCGCGCGGGACGTCACCTCGTCGGTCGTCGACATCGATGCGCGCATCCGCGCGCTGGAGGCGTCCATCACTCGCGTGCAGGCGTTGATGGAGCGTGCGGGGTCCCTTACCGAGGTGGCTCAGGTGGAGCGGGAGCTGACCCAGAGACAGTCCGAGTTGGAGAGCCTGCGCGCCCGGCAGGCGCAGTTGCAGACGTCCGTCGAGCGCGCCTCTCTCTTTCTCGCCCTGCGCACCGACGCGCCGCCCCCGGAGCCCAACCCCTTCCTCGACGGGCTGATGCGCGGATGGTACGCGTTCCTTGGCTCGGTCGGCCTCCTGCTCGCGCTGCTCGGCGGGGCGTTACCGTTCGCGCTGGTCGGGCTGCTGATCCTCGGGCCGCTGGTGTGGAGGTGGCGTCGGCGCTCAGCGGCGCGGCGCGACGCGAACCTCGCCGGCGCCGGCGGGAATCTCGGAGGGGTGCACGTGGTTGCGCGCCAGCCACAGAGCGCGGACCGCGAGCAGAAGAGCGACCGCGATACCGAGCGCCTTCCACACCCAGCCACTGGCGATGAAGATGAGCAACATGGCCCCCAGGGTCGGCACCAGGTAGAGGGCTGACCAGCGGATGTAGCCGCCGAAGGTCGGCATCCGCACCCCCGCGGCGTCGGCGACGGCCTTGGTCATGAAGTTCGGGCCGTTCCCGATGTAGGTGATGGCCCCGCAGAACACCGAACCCAGCGAGATCGAGACGAGGTAGAGCTCCGGAACGCTGGGCGTACCGCCGATGCGCGGTTCTCCAGGCAGCTGGCCGGCCATCTCGTAGAAGGTGGCGTACGTGGGCGCGTTGTCCAGGAAGGCGGACAGGCCGCCGGAGAACACGAAGAAGGTGACCTCGTTGAGGGGCAGCCCCGGGGCGATCTGGGCGAGGAAGTTGAGGGCCGGAATCATCGCGAGGAAGATACCGATGAACAGGGCAGCCACCTCGAGGATCGGCGTCCAACTGAATTGGTTGAGGGTGAAGCGCACCTCGTTGCTGCCGATGAGGTAGGACAGGCCGGCCGCCCCCAGGAACACCAGTTCGCGCCAAGGAACCATCTGCTCCCAGTGGGCGTGCCCCTCCTCGATCGCGTGCAGGTCGAGCGAGGGCACGAGCGCCACGGCGGCGATGATCATCGCGAAGAAGAGGAACTGGACCTTCCCGTCGATGCTGAGCTGTGTCTGGGAGGTGTCGTCCCAGGCGATCGCGGCCTCGGACTCCATCGAGTACGCCTTGCGATCGATCCCGTAGTAGGTGAGCAGCAGCATGGCGTTGACGAACAGCCACTCCGGCCAGAGGTTGAACGTCCACTCGAACGGGACACCGCGCAGGAAGCCCAGGAACAGCGGCGGGTCGCCGAGGGGTGTGAGCAGGCCGCCGCAGTTGGCGACGATGAAGATCGTGAACACCACGGTGTGGACGCGGTAGGCGCGCTCCTTGTTGGTGTTGAGCAGCGGCCGGATGAGGAGCATCGCCGCCCCCGTGGTTCCGATGAAGGACGCGATGAGGCCCCCCACGGCCAGGAAGATGGTGTTGTTGCGCGGGGTGGCGCGGATGTCGCCGCGCAGGAAGATGCCGCCTGAGACGACGAAGAGCGCGAAGAGCAGCAGAATGAACTGGAAGTACTCGAAGAGCGCGTGCACCACTTCGGTGGCGTGACCGGCGACGACGAACCACACGGCGATGGGGAGCCCGCAGGCCAACGCCACGAGCAGCTTGACCGAGTTCTTCTCCCAGGCGTGCTCGGTCGCGGGGATCAGGGGCAGGATCGCGATGCACAGCAGCAACACCACGAACGGGATGATGCTCCACCACTGAACGACCATTCGGCTGCGCTCCCTCCCGCCGGCACCTGGCTAGCCCCGACCGCCTTGCGTGCGATTCTGTCAGGAGGAGGGGCTTGTGAGATCCGTTCCGCGCAATTGGCCGTGCGCGGGCCCTACGGCTGAACCGGGCGCCCCCGCCCGTAGCTGAACCCGCCCAACATCGTGCCGGGCGTCACGAAGGTGACCGAACGGGTGGGTGCGGACGCCTCGGTCGCAGCCTCGGGCGCGGTCGGGGGAGGCGTCTGTCCAGGAACCGCCGGCCTGATCGGTTCTCCGAGGGCGGCGAAGACGGCCTCATCGAGTTCGTCGCGTGCCTGTACGTGGTGCTTGCGTGTCTCGGGCATGCGTCCCATCCTCTCCGACCGCCCTGTGCAGGAGCTGTGCGCCGCCTACGGTGTCGGGGTTGCGGTCTCCGCCGCCTCGGCCGTTGTCTCCGCGGCCGCGGTGGTGGCAGAGCTGGAGGCCGCCGTGGTCTCTTCCGCGGCGGACGTGGTCGCAGCGGTCGTGGTCTTCGGGGCTGTGGAGGTGGCCGACGAGGTTACGGTGGCCGACGAGGTGGTGTCCGCGGACGTCGTGGTGCTCGCGGACGCCGTCGTGCTCGCGGGGGCCGACGTGGTCGGCGTCTCGGTGGACGCCGGCGCTTCCGTGGTGGGCGTGGAGGCGCTCTCGGTAGGCGTTGGCGTGGTGGTCCCGTCGGCGGTCGGCGTGGGGGTGCCGTCGACCGACGGAGTCGGGGTGCCGTCGACCGAGGGAGTCGGGGTGCCGTCCCGAACAGCGCAGCTGGCAGACCGAGTCCGGCGAGCGCCGCAGCACGATCGAGGTCGTGGCGGAGGACGTGGGGCCGTC
>JBKHWW010000006.1:0-13179 GCA_046566345.1 Actinomycetes bacterium | reverse complement strand
CCGACGTAGTTGCCGAGCAGGGCGATCCCGACATTCCCCATGGCCAGCAGCACGTCGATGCCCTCGCGCAGCCCGACGATCGTGAAGAGCACCGAGTTGGCCACCGAATGCTCGAAGCCCATGTAGGCGAAAATGAACACCGCCACGACCATCGACAGCGACTTGGTCAGGTCGTCCTTCACGAAGCCGTTGTAGATGAGCAGCATTGCGATGTTGATCATGAAGTTGCACAGGATGGCGCGGACGAACAGGTCCACCCAGCCCGTCTGGCCGGCGCTGATGTAGCCCAGCTTCACCTCGACGGCGTGCATCATCTGGACGCCGGTCGCGCCGCCGTTGAAGGAGGCGAACCGCATCAGCAGCCCCATCAGGGCGCCTCCCAACAGGTTCCCCAGCAGGCACAACGACAACAGCCCCAGGGCACGCCCCGCTCGGACGCGTCGGTGGTAGAGCCCGATGGTGACCACCATCATGTTCGACGTGAGCAGCTCGGACTTGGTGAAGTAGATGAAGACCAGTGCCCAGCCGAACGCGAAAGACCCGAGCACCTTGCCCACGGGCGCGAGCGTGACGTCGCCGAACGGGAGGGCCGTGAACGCCGCCAGCATCGAGAAGTACACCGAGTAGAGGATCGCGATGATCATGCCGGCCATGGCGGCTCGCTGGAGGTAGATGCGGGTCACCTGACCCGTCATCGTGACTTTCGTGTCGAGGGCCTCCAAGACGGTGCCGATGAAGACCTTCCCCGGGAACAGCCGCTCGTTCGGGTGCACCATGGCGGCCATTGTTCCGCTTCAGCCGGTGTCCGCGTGCGTCGCGGCGCAGACTCGGCGGCATGCGGGGTTGCTCGGGCATCGGCGTTCGTCGCTCAAGCGGCGCGTGGCCACCACAGGTCGACCCAAATCGGGAACGCTGGCCTTGGGCCTCGCCCGTCCTCATCCCCTGGCAGGACGGGCTCGTCAGTTCGCTCTGGCACCGGCGGGAGCTCCTCGCTTCCGGACCGGTCGACCCGGTAGCGGTAGCCGAGCGGCGAGATCCACTCGAACACGCCCGGCTCTGGCTGGCTGACTCGCCACCCCGAATGCGTCTTGGCCCGGTGCGCCCGTCGGCTGAGCGGCCCCAAGTTGTTGGGCCGCGTCTGCCCGGGGGGCCGGTCGGGGCCGTGGTCGTACGGCACCGTGTGGTCCTGGTCGAGGCCCGCCGAGCGGCGCGACGACCACGGGAACACGTCGTAGGGGTTCCGCCCGCGCACGATCCGCGCGATCCGGTCGGGCACCTCATAGCCGTCGACGGCGGGATCGTCAGCGAGGTCGACCACCGGCCGGACGATCACCCGGTTGTGCCCGAGCCACTCCTTGACCTGCGCCTGAAGCACCGGCCCCAGCTCCTCGCACCGGCCCACCTCGGTGCCCGGGGCGAGGTGGATGATGAGTTCGGCCGACGCCCGCGCCCGGCGCCGGCGTCCGGACCGTTTCTCGGTGGCTGCGGGCTCAGGACCCTGCAGGAGGGCTACCGCTGCCTCGGGGTTCGCGAGCAGGCCAACGGCCTTCGCCCGCAAGACGTCTCGCTCGTCGGTCTCGCCCGACAGCGACAGTTGACCCGCCAGCTGGTCGAGCAGGTGGGAGAAGCGCAGCGCGTCCGCGGCGTCCGTGCGCGCGACGATGAACGCCGTGCCGTCGCCCTGCTGCCGCACCCGGACGAAGCGCGCGGCCTGCGCCTGAAGCGCCTTGCGGGCGGCCAGCTCGGCGTCGGCTCGCACGATGAGGCCAGCCAGCTTCGCCCTCAGTCGGCCCCAGGGCAGGCGACCCAGCGCCGACTCCAGCTGCCCGTCGACCCAGTGGGCGGCATCGCAGTCCAGCCCCGCCTTGGCCGTGGCTGACGCGACCTGGCGGCCCTGCCACACCCGCAGCACCCTGGCCTTGATGGCCCGCCACAGCACCGGGTGCCGGTACACCAGATCCATGCTGTCGACGATGAGCATGCCAGCCAACTCGATCGGCATGCGTAGCTTGGGAGCGAGTTCGGTCGCGAGATGCTCGGCCACCATCGGAGTTCCGTTGGACCCCGCGGGCACGAGCCGCTCGTGACCCGGCAGCACCGGACCCGCCACGTCGACCACCGAGAACGCGCCGCAGAGCTCGTCGATCAACTCGACCTGGCGCACCTGGGCGGCGTGCTCGTCGTCGTAGGCGGCGCACAACGCGTCCACCAGCACGCGCGCGCGGGACTGCTCCTGCTGCTCACCCTGCCCACGCTGTTCGCCCTGCTCGCCCTGCTCGCCCTCGGCCACGCTCGAACCTTACAAACCCCCACCGACACTTTTCGAACACCGGTTCGACAGGGTCGGCGACGGTCACAACGGTCACAACGCGTGCACCTTGCTGAGCAGCGGCTCAACGGGGAAGAGCGTGATCGCACCATCCACACGGACGTGGTCGGTGGTCGGCACGGCGTCCAGCCGGAACCGCCGCACGATCATCGCCAACGCCAGGGTGGCCTCCAGCAACGAGAAGTGCTGCCCGATGCACGCACGCGGACCGGCCCCGAAGGGCACCCACGCGTACCGATGCCGGTGCGGTTCACGCGTCTCGGATTCGGGCAGGAAGCGGGTCGGGTCGAACCGCAGCGGGTCCGGCCACACATCCGCACGCCGGTGCAGGTTCCAGACGCAGACTCCCACGGCGACCCCCGCGCGCACGGGGTAACCGTGGACGACGTCATCGGCCACCGCGAGCCGCGCGATGACCGGCGCGGACGGGAAGAGTCGCATCGTCTCCTTCAGCACCGCCTCGGTCAGCGGCAGCGCCTGCATGTCGGACGCCGTCGGTCGCTCCGCGCACGCGGCCACCTCCTCCCGGACGGCTTGCTGCACGTCGGGGTGGCGTCCGAGCAGGTGTAACGCGAACGTGAGGGCGATCGAGGTCGTCTCGTAACCGGCGAGCAGGAAGACCAGGATCTGATCGCGCACCTCGGCGTCCGTCAAGCCCTCGCCCCCGTCGCGGGCGGAGAGGAGGCGCCCCAAGAGGTCGGCCTCGCCCGCGGTCGTCCCGCTGCGCCGGTGAGAGATGATCTCGTCGCACACCTTGTAGAGGACCGCCTGCCCCGCGCGCGCACGCCGCACCATCGGGGTGGGCACGGACGCCGGGAGCCGCAGTGCCGCCAGGGCCCGTCGCACCACCGCGTGACTCACCGGCGGGAACGCCTGCTGCACCTGGGGCACGGCCTCGTCGGCCGAGTCGCCGAACAGGGCCCGGACGACCACGCGCGCCGTCAGTTCCAGCATCCGCTCACCGAGGTCGATCGTCGCCGTCGACGGCCACCCGTCGAGGGACCGCGCGATCTCGTCGACCATCAGCCCCGCGTACCCGTCGACCGCCGCCTTGGTGAACAGCGGCTGCACGAATCTCTTCTGCCGGCTCCACTCGTCTCCGTTCGCGGTCAGTAGGCCGTCGCCCAGCCAGTACCGCACCTCGTCGTACACCGGCCCGCCCTTGCTGTAGCTCCGCCACGTGCTGCCGCCGAGGACGCGCGCGGCGGCGTCCGGGTGGTTGACCATCCAGAACTCGCGATCCGCGCCGGGCGGCCCGATGACCATCCGGACGACGTCGCCGTACTCGCGCCAGTTGCGCTCATTGGCCTCCACCACGTTGCGGCGCAGGTCCAGGACCGGGCGGAAGCGTCCCGGCACACGCGGGGGAAGATGGTCCTGCGTCGTGGTCATGGACGCATTGTCACCCCGCTCCGCGATTCGAGGCAGGGGGGCGCCTCCCCAGGACCGTCCGCGAAGCCTCCCCCCTTCACGGGTGTTCGTGGCAGGCGTAGGCTCCCGCCCAGCCGCTCTCCCGCGTGCACTCCCTAGGCAGGCGCCATGGATCTCCCGTTGCTGTTGGCCGGTCCGATCCTTCGCCGCGTCGACCCCGGCCTCGTGGCCGTGTGGGTCGCGCTCAGCGAGCCGGCGACGGTCACGCTGTCGGTCTGGGAGGGTCGCGTTGCCGCCGACACCCCGAACCCCGCGTTTGCCACCAGCGACGACCCACCGGATCCCAACGCTCCCCCGCCGCGGCCCGGCGCCGCCACCCTGCGCATCGGCGACAAGCTGCACCTGGGGCTGGTGTCGGTGCGGCTCCCACCCGCCTCGGGCAAGGCGTTCCAGCCCGACCGGCTCTACTCCTACGACGTCAGGATCACCCGCGGCGGCACGACCGTCGGGCTGTCCGAGCTAGGGCTCCTCACCGAGCACTTCGAGAGCGGCGTCCGCGCCGAACCGCTCGGCTACGACGACCGGATGCTGCCGAGCTTCGCCCTGCCCCCCTCCAGCCTGGACGACCTGCAGATCGCGTACGGCTCCTGCCGCCGCCCCAGCTACGACGACGGGGACGCGCTGGCCTGGCTGGACCAGCACGTCGCCGAGCGCGTCGCCGACCCGCGCGCGCGCGTTCACCAGCTCTTCCTCGGCGGCGACCAGATTTATGCCGACGACGTCGACTCCGTCATGATGCTGCGGATCACCGAGTTGGGCGTGGCGCTGATCGGGACCAGTCCCGACCCCGCGTCCCCGGGCACGCCGGTCCCCATCGAGCGCGTCAAGGTCGACCAGGTGCTCACCCAAGCCCGGCCCCCGCAGGCCGCGGACCCCAACGCCGCGTACACCCCCGAGACGGCCGCCCAGGCCGCCCAGCGCGGGGACCTGCCCGCCGGGAGCCCGTCGTTCCCGGTCGGAGGCGCCTACGGCCCGGCCGGCGGACGCCTCGACCTCACCACCCGCAGCGCCCAGTTCACCAGCATCGACGGGAGCAACCACCTGATCTCGCTGGGCGAGTTCGCCGCCTGCTACCTGATGGTGTGGTCGCCCGCGTGCTGGGGGGACGAGATACCGGGCGCGATCCTACGGCCAGCCGTCGGGGCGACCACCGGCGGCAGCCCCCTGCACTGGCTGGACCAGCCGACCGACTCCCAGGACATCGCGTTCCCGCAGCCACCCTTCCCCGGCCGGATCCCGAAGCACCTGTTCGCGGACGCCGCGACCATCGCGTCGCGCGCCCAGGAGGCGGCGAAGGTGACGCCTGCCGAGCGCGCCCGATCGCGGCGGGCCAGCCACCGCGTCCACCGCGAGTTCCTGCTCGGGCTGGCGCGCGCCCGCAGGGTGTTGGCGAACGTGCCGACCTACATGGTCCTCGACGATCACGACCTGACCGACGACTTCTTCCTCAGCCCGCTGTGGCGCCGCCGGGTGCTGGGCACGGCGCTGGGGCACGTCATCCTCACCAACGGGATGACCGCCTACGCCCTCTTCCAGGACTGGGGCAACGACCCCCGCAAATACGACATCGCCACGTCCCCGGCACGCCCCGACGTGAGCGGCCCGGGCGACCTCCTCGACCGGGCGGCTCAGCTGTTCCGGCCGGGACGGCCCGCGGGGCCGGACGCGGACGCCTTCGCCGCCCTGAACCGGATGTTCGGCCACGACCTGGACAACAAGGCGCTGCCCGACGGCCGATTCGGGGCCGTACGACCGCCGCTCACCTGGCACTTCACGATCGACGGACCCAAGCACCGGGTGGTGGCGCTCGACAACCGGACGCGGCGCAGCTACGTCGCCGAGATCGGCCCGCCGGGCAACGTGGCCGCCGAGGCCTTGGTCGACCAACTCCCCCCGCCGCCGCTGCCCGCCGGGCGCGAGGTCCTCGTCGTCATCGCCCCGCTCCAGGTCATCGGGCCACCCGTCATCGACGAGGTCGTCGCCCGGGCCATCTACCGTATCTTCGACCTGGCCAAAGCCGGGGAGCTCGCCGAGGACGAAACCAGCGGCTCTCGCCGGATGCCGGGCACCAACCCTGACGCGCTCGAGACATGGGCCTTCGACCCGATCACCTACGAGCACCTCCTGGCCCGGCTCGCCGAGTACGGCCGCGTCGTGCTGCTGTCCGGCGACGTGCACAACGCGGCATCCAACGCGATGAGCTACTGGCGCGGCGCCCAGGTGCGACCCTCACGGATCGCGCAGTTCACCTCGAGCGGCCTCAAGAACGTGATGCCCGTCTACCTGCGAGCCCTGGACCGCAGCGCCATGCTGCTGCAGGAACTCCTGCGCGCCAAGCTCGGTACCGAGCGGTTCGGCTGGACGCGATCGGACGCCGACCTGGTCCTCCTGCCGACCGGGCGCAGCGTCGAGGACCTCGTCGCCGACACCCGGGCCAGGCTGGCCCGCAGCCCGGTGCTGCTGCCTGCCCATGGCTGGCTGGACGACAACGACGACGACCCGGCCACCCCGCCCCTGACGCACCTGACCAGCCGGCTGAACCCCGCGCGGCCCCCCGACTGGCGCTGGCGGATCACCCCGCTCCTGGACGAGCGTCTGGACGCCGACCGCCCGTCCCCGATCCGCGTCCCGCCTCTGGACGATGCCCTGATCGAGGCTCAGCTCGCCGACCCCGCCCAAGCCCTGGACGCCTACCAGGCGGTCGCCGCCCGGCACCAGGCGTCCCTGGACCGGATGCGGAACACGCGTCAGATGATGTTCCGGTCCAACTTCGGCATCTGCAGGTTCGAGGCGGCGACCGACGGCGCACTCACCGCCATCGGCGAGGTGCACACCTCCAGCATCGACCCCGAGACGCAGCTTCCCATCCTCGGCCCGTACATGGTGCACCGCGCCCCGCTTGGGCCGCTGGACGAGCCGCCGCCGGACCTGCTGCGGGAGAGCGTGCTCGAGCGGGTCGGCGTGCCAGAGGCCCAGCCATGAGCGCGCGGTCCGTGCTGCGCCGGCTGGCCGGAGAGGTGCTCGACTTCATCACCTCGTTCGGCGACCTCCTCGACGGCAATGTGACCCGGGAGGCGGTGATGCGCGACCTGGGCGGGCCGCCCGGGTCGGCCACGAAGCTCACACTCCCTGCGGCGCCCCTAGCTGCGGTGCGCGCCTATCGCGAGGGCGTCGACGATGACGCGCAGGCGGACGCTGAGGTCGTGGGCAACATCGCCTTGTTGATCGGGGCCGTCATCGACCAGGTCGAGGCCTGGGACGCCGACTGGGTCGGCCAGGGCGACGAGTTCGTCCACGCCCTGCTCGACTTGATGGCGGGAACCTACGTCCGGCGGCGCTGGCCGAAGCTTTTCTTGATCATGCAGGCCGTCTCGATCACGGCCGAGCTGACCGCCTCGCTCGCACCCGGCGAGCGAGCGCACACCCGATTCTTGAGCGCGTTCGGGACGATCTTCTCCTTCGTCTGGAACCCCGGGCGCACCCTCGACGATCTCGACGACACGGCCCCGGGCGCCTCCGGCAGCACGCTGAACACCGCCCGGGATACGTCGTTCCTCGTGGTGGACGGCCTGATTCGCGGCATCGTCGCGGCCATCGCCGTCGTCGACCAGACCAAGGACCCCGACGCGAGCAACGTCCTCGGCGACGTCGTCGTGGGCTGGGACGCCGCCGCTCTCGACGTGGATTCGCCCGCCCGGCCCACCGCGGCGGATGTGTTGAGCGGGCGCATGGTCTCGCTCGCGCTCCGCCGGGACGCCGACGGTGACAGCGAGCAGCTCAGGACGACCTGGATGTACCTGCCGCGCCGCGTGGGCACTCCCGCGCGGCCGCACCAGCTGTTCCTGTCGCTGGGCGGATCGCTCACGATCGACGAGGTCCTCAACCCGGGCTCCGTCGACGACCCCGAGTGGCGGTTCCGGGTCGGCATCCGCAGCGACGCTGGCGCGGCGCTGCTGATCACCGGCGACGGGGTCGAGGCCAACGCCTCGGCCGCCACCTCCGCGGTCTCGATCGGCTACGTCGCCACGCCCAACGAAACCGGCATCTCCTATGCGCTGCCCCGCGCGACCGGGACCCGTGTCGAACTCGGCGGCCTCGCCGCGGTCCTCACCATCTCGGGCGCCGGCGCACGGATCCTGATGCGGCTGGACGACTGCGCGCTGGTCATCGACTCCGCCGACCAGGACGGCTTCCTGCGCAAGCTGCTGGGTGGGCGTCCGATGCGGCGGCCGCTCGCGCTGGGCTTGGGTTACGACTCCAGCCAGGGCTTCATCCACGAGGTGCACGTGCCGCGCCCCAAGGACGCCACCGGCCCCGAACCCCCCTTCGACTCCTCCGGCCCAGCGGGTCCCGCGGCCCTGGAGATGACCCTGCCGGTGGGCGGCGGACGCCTGCTGGGCATCAATGTCCACGAGGTGGTGCTGCGCCTGGCCGGCCGGGCCGCGGACGAGCCGGAGACCGGCTGGGCGGTGGCGGTGGGCGTGCTGGTGTCGTTCAGCGTCCAGCTGGGGCCGGTGTACTTCCGGGTCGACCAGCTGGGGCTGGCGGCGTCCGCGGACACCACGACTCCGCGGGCCGAGCGCAACCTCCGCGTGCTGAACGCGGGCGTGGACGCCACCCGGCCCACCGGCATCGCCGTCAACGTCGAGACCGGGCTGGTCAGCGGCGGGGGCGCGATCCGTCACGACCCCGCGACCGGCGACTACGTCGGTGCGGTCGTTCTGCGCGTGGGCAAGCGGGTGACGCTGACGTGCCTGGGCCTGGTGTCGACGAAGGACCGGGCCGGCAACGACGAGACGTCGTTCATCCTGATCGGGACCGTCGAGCACCTGGACCTCTCGGTCGGGTTCATCACGTTCGACGGGTTCGGGCTGCTCTACGCGTCGGACCGCACGCTCGATGTGGAGGCCGTCCGCGCCGCCCTGCCGTCGGGGCAGCTCAAGCACATTTTGTTCCCCGCCGACCCCGTCAAGCACCTCACCGAGCTGGCCTCGACCCTGCGCACCTTCTTCCCGCCCAAGCGGGGAACCCACATCTTCGGCATCCTGGTCAAGCTCACCTTCGGCAGCGCCCACCCGCTGATTCGAGCCGACCTGGCGCTCATGCTCGAGCGAGACTCCAGCACCGACTCCTCGCGCCTGCTGGTCCTGGGCAGGGTGTCCTCGGTACTGCCCCAGGGCAAGGACGCCCTGGTCACGCTCAACCTCGATGTCGTGGGGGTGTTCGACTTCGACGCCGGCACCGCCGCCCTGGACGCCGTCCTGGCGGAGTCGAAGCTGTGCGGCCGGTTCGTGCTCACCGGGGCGGCGGCCTTCCGCCGGGCTCCCGGCCAGGGGTTCGCGCTGGCCGTCGGCGGATTCAACCCCCGGTTCAGCCCGCCGGCCGGCTTCCCGGCGCTGCCGCGGGTCACGGTCGCGCTCACCACCGGGGACAACCCCAAGCTGATCATCGAGGCCTACCTCGCGATCACCCCGAACACGCTGCAGTTCGGCGCCAACGCCTACCTGTACGCGGCGGCGTACGGGTTCAGCATCGAGGGCTACGTCGGGTTCGACGTCCTGGTCGAGTTCTGGCCGCCGCACTTCATCGCCGACTTCAAGGCGGGCGTCCAGCTCAAGCGCGGGTCGCGCAACCTGTTCAAGGTCGACGTGCGCGGCACGCTGGAGGGCCCGGTTCCGCTGCGGGTCGCCGGCCGAGCGACGTTCGGCATCCTGTGGTGGGACTACACGGTGGGCTTCGACAAGACGCTCATCGGCGGCGGGGGCGCGATCGCGACCGAGACAGTGGACGTGCTGACCGAGTTGGTCACGCGCCTCTCCAACCCGCGGAGCTGGCGCAGCGAGCTGCCGGCGTCCGCCAGCCAGATCGCCCCGGTGAGGTCCGTGCCGCAGTCGGACGTCCTTCACCTGCACCCGCTCGGACGCCTCGTGGTCCAGCAAGGCTTCGTCCCCCTCAACACCGACCGCGACATCGACCGGATCGGTGGCGCCACCCCGGGCGGCGCCCGCCGGTTCACGATCAGCGGCGCGAGGGTCGGCGGCGTCGCCGCCCGCACGGCGCCGGTCTCCGACGAGTTCCCCGACAGCCAGTTCTTCGACATGACCGACGAGGAGAAATTGGCGGCGCCGGGGGTCGTGCTGCGGGACGCCGGGATCAGTCTCGGGGCCGACGGCTATGCCACGGACGCGGCTGCGGCCGTCGCCGCCCCGCTGGCCTACACCGAGGTCGTGGTCGGGAGCGACGGCGTCCCGGTCGTGTTGCCCCAGCCCCAGCCGGCGCAGCCGGGGCACGTCACCGCCGGCCTGCGCATCGGCGCCGCGGCCCGGGCCGCAACGCGACTGGCGGTCGCCGAGCGCTACGACAGCGCGCCGCGTCCGGACGCCCCCCGGCTCGCGCTGGCCCGGAGGCTGCGATGAGCGACCCGACCCTGCAGTTGCTGCCCTGGGTCCGCCGCGGCGGGTCCCTCGAGCTGCCCCCCGACGTGGCCGCCGGCCACCCCGCCAGCCGGGTGTCCACCACCGCCGAGGTGACGATCAACCAGGGCGCGCGTGCCTCCGTGGAGGTGCGCTTGCAGGGGCCCGGGGACGTCACCGGCATCGCGCCGCAGCAGGTGATCCGCACCGACCCGGCGCCCAACGCGCGCACGTTCGAGCCGAACTACCACGCGCTGGTGGAGTTCGACGAGCCATCGCTTCCCTGGCTGTTCACGCCGGCCTCGGCGTCGTCCGGCCGCCTCCGGCCGTGGATCTGCCTCGTGGTGGTGCGCGCGCAGTCGGGTGTCCAGCTCACGCCCCCGACGCGGGGGACCCTGCCCGTGCTTCGGATCGGTCCACCCGCACTCCCCGAGACCGAGCTGCCCGACCTCGCGGACTCCTGGGCGTGGGCGCACGCCCAGGTGGCATTGGAGGGGGCCGTCAGTGCCGACAGCCTCGCCGCCGCGCTGGGCGGCGACCCGGCGCGGAACCTGTCGCGGCTCGTCAGCGGCCGCCTGCTCGACCCGCAGGCCGAGTACCTGGCCTGCGTCGTCCCGACCTTCGAGGCGGGCCGCCTTGCCGGCCTCGGGGACGACCCGGGGGACGCCGAGGGGCCGGCCTGGCGCCTCGCGGGGGGCATGCCCGCCGTCGAGTTGCCGGTCTATTACCACTGGCGCTTCGCCACCGGGCCGGCCGGCGACTTCCAGTCGCTCGCGCTCGCAATCCGGGGCCGGCCCGTGGCCGACACGTTCGGAACCCGACCGGTCGACCTGTCCACGGCGGGTCTGGGCATCCCGGGCACCGACGACGCCCAGTTGCTTCTCGGCGGGGCATTGCTGGCGCTGGACGCACCGGCGCACACCTGGTCCGACCCCGCTCTGGCCGGTGCGTTCGCCGCGGCGCTGGCGTCCGTGGTGAACGCCCCCGACGACGCGCCGGCCGGGGACCCGCTGCTCGCGCCGCCCCGCTACGGGTCGGCCTACCGGACCCCGCCCGCCCTCGACCCTACGGCGGGGGGCCGCTGGTACGAGCAGCTCAACGTCAACCCAGCCACCCGGATCGCGGCGGCCCTCGGCACGCAGGTCGTACAGCGGCAGCAGGAGACCCTGATGGCCGCCGCCTGGGACCAGGCGGCCGACCTGCGGGCCGCTTCCCGGCTGGCCGGGCTGGCTGACGTGGGGCGGCTCCTCGCCGACAGCATCCACCGGCGGCATCTCCAGGCGCTGCCGCCGCACGAGGGCGTGTTCGTGCTGGCCCCGCTGCGCGCTCGCCTGGCCGGGCAGCTCTTCCTCGCGCCCGAGCTGCCCCGGGTGGCGCGAAGCCGGGGCGCCGCGATCCGGCGGGTGACCCGCACCGGCGGCGCCCGGCGCACGGTCGACCTCGCGAGCGCGATGGTGCCCTCGGCCGTGCTCAGGAGGACCACCGCCCCCCGCGGCGGGATCAACACTTTCGAGGCGGTCGGGGGGGTGCTGGTGCCCCCGTCGTCCCTGGCCTGGGCGCAGGTCCGGCCCGAGGCCGTCCGAGACGCACCACCCAGACCCGCCTTCGTGATCGGGCCCCTTCCTCCCGCCCTGCGCCCCCGTCCCCGCCCGCGCCCGCTGCTCCGGGACAGCGAGCAGGCCCGCACGTTCCGGGCCGTGGCCGCGTCGCACCTCGCCCGCTTCCTCGGCCCGCCGCAGCCCAGCCGCCGACCCCGCGCCGCGTTCGCGTTCGGCGCCCTCTTCGACGCGGCGATCGAACTGACCACCCCGGCCACGACCTTCGCCGCCGGAATGCGCGCGGTACTCAGCGACCCGACTCCCTCCACGACGTTCGCGCCACGGTTCGGCACGCCGATGTCCCGCGCGCTGGTCGAGTTGGGCGAGCACTGGCTGCTGCCGGGCCTGGACGGCGTCCCGGCGAACACCGCCCTCGCCCTGCGGACCAACTCCGGCTTCGTGGAGGCGTTCCTCGTCGGCCTGAACCACGAGTTCGGCCGCGAGCTGCTGTGGCGGGAGTTCCCCGCCCCCTTGACGGCCACCTTCTTCGACCGGTTCTGGGACGCCGCCATCGCCCCGGACCAGCCCGCGGACATCCCGCCGCTGGCCACCTGGGCGGACAGGCCGCTCGGTGCGGCGTCCGGCAGCGGGGAGCGGTTCGTGCTGTTCCTGCGCAGTGAGCTGATGCGCAGGTTCCCGGACGCCGTGGTTTCAGCGATGCGCCCCGGCCCGCCAGCCGAGCACCTGCTGCCCGTCTTCACCGGCTCCATCGAGCCGGACGCGACGTTCTACGGCTTCACGGTCCCGCTGGAGAGCGCAGGAGACTGGTCGGTCGTGATCGCCGAGCAGCCAGGAGCGCCGCGGTTCGGGCACGAGGTCGGCGCGGCGCCGGCCGGGGTCAGCCACTCCCCCGCCCCCGACGCGACCGCGGCCCACCTGGCTGCCCGGCTGCGCCAGCTGCCGGCTCGGATCACGATCCCCGTCAGCGTCCTGATGAGGGAGCCGACCCCGTGACCACGCCGCTGGCCTTGGGCCCACTGACCCTCGACGCCTTGGCCCGCGACCCGCGTCTGTCCGACGCGGTGGCCAGCGGGGACCATCCGCTGGCCCTGCTGCCGGTCCGGCTGGAGACCCGGTACGCCGCCGGGCCGGACGGGACCCGCGAGCTCCGCGTCCGTATCTACCCCGACCAGGTGCACGTCGACGCGCACGACCCCAAGGTGACAGCCCAGGAGGAAGAGGCCGGCCGGTCCTTCTGGCGTGCCCAGTGGCAGGCCGGGCCGGACACCGAGCGCCAACAGCGCGCCTGGCGGGCGCTGGCCGAGCGGTTCGGGCCCGGCCGGGCCGCCTGGGTGGCCCGCGTCACGACGCCCCTGAACCCCGGCGGGGCCGAGCCCAGCTTCCCGCAGGTGGCACTCGCCGAGGTCCCGCGCACCCCGTCCGCCCGGCTGCTGCCGACCGGTGGACG
>JBKHWW010000005.1:0-5275 GCA_046566345.1 Actinomycetes bacterium | reverse complement strand
CTTCGGGATGTCGTAGATGGACGGGGCGTCCGGGCACGAGACGACCGCCTCCTCGTCCACGTCGCACATCAGCGAGATCTTGCGTTTCACGTTCTCCGGGATGTCCCGGTTGGAACGGCAGACGATGGCGTCCGGCTGGATTCCGACCTGCCGCAGGGCCGCCACCGAGTGCTGGGTGGGTTTGGTCTTCAACTCCCCCGACGGGCCGAGGTACGGCACCAGCGACACATGCAGGAAGAACACGTTCTCGCGGCCGACGTCGCGGCGCACCTGCCGGGCCGCCTCCAGGAACGGCAGCGACTCGATGTCGCCCACGGTGCCGCCGATCTCGTGGATGACCACCGCCACCCCCCGGGTGGCCATCGACAGCATCTCGTCCTTGATCTGGTTGGTGATGTGCGGGATCACCTGCACGGTGTCGCCGAGGAAATCCCCGCGCCGCTCCTTCGCGATCACCGTCGAGTAGACCTTGCCGGTCGTCACGTTCGCGTCGGCGCTCAGGTCGGTGTCCAGGAACCGCTCGTAGTGGCCGATGTCGAGGTCGGTCTCGGCGCCGTCCTCGGTGACGAAGACCTCGCCGTGCTGGAAGGGGTTCATGGTGCCGGGATCGACGTTGAGGTAGGGGTCGAGCTTCTGCATGGTCACCCGCATGCCGCGAGCGACCAGGAGCGAGCCCAGGCTGGAGGCGGTGAGGCCCTTGCCCAGCGAAGAGGCCACGCCGCCGGTGACGAAGATGTGCTTGGTCCTGCTCCCGTTGCCCACGGGCCTCCATGCTACGGCGCGCGGCTCGGGTTTCGCGATTCCGACGCGAAGCCCGCCGACAGGGGGGTTCGATGGAGCCATGGACGTCGAACTCGCCGAAGTGCGGGACTTCCTGGCCCAGCACCCGCCCTTCGACACGCTCCCACCAGCGGTTCTGGACTCCCTGCCTGCGCAGCTGGTGGCGCGCTACTACCGCCGCGGGACGGTCATGGTGGCGGCCGGCCAGCTGAACCAGTACATGTTCATCCTGCGTTCCGGCGCGGTGGACATCATCGACGCGCGCGGTGCCCTCGCCGACCGCGAAGACCCCGGAGGCACCTTCGGGATGAGTTCGGTGCTGTCCGGTCAGGCGTCCCTGTTCACGCTCCGGGCGCACGAGGACTCCCTGTGCCTGCTGATGCACGCCGACCTCTTCCACGAGTTGCTGCGCACCCAGCCGTCCTTCGCACGCTTCTTCATGGCCCAGCAGGCCGCCCGCATGCGGGCTGCGGCGGACGCCGGCCGCGTCCAGGACTCGGGTAGCCCGGTCCTGCGCACGCGCGTCCGGGCCCTGCTCAAGCGGGAGCCGGTGACGGTGGCGCCGACGGCGTCCCTACGTGAGGCGGCTCAGCTGATGACCGACGCGAACGTCTCGGCGGTGATGGTGATGCGGGACGACCGCCTGGTGGGCATCCTCACCGACCGCGATTTGCGCTCGAAGGTGGTAGCCACGGGGGCGTCCCGGGACGCCGCGGTCGCGACCGCGATGACGCGCGACCCAGTCACGATCGGCCCGGACGCGCTGGCTTTCGAGGTGCTGGTCGACCTCACCCACCGCGGGTTCCATCACCTGCCGGTGGTCGAGGCGGGGAAGGTCCGCGGGATGGTGACCTCGGGTGACCTGATGCGGCTGGAGCAGTCGAACCCCGCCCACCTGGTCGGCGACATCGCGTCGCGCACGTCGGTCGAGGCGCTCGTCGAGGTGACCAAGCGGGTCCCGGCCGTCGTCGAGTTCGCGACGGCGCGCGGGGCGAGCGCGGACGACGTCGCCCGCGTCCTGACCGCGTTTGCCGACGCCCTCACCCGCCGGATCATCGAGTTGACCGAGTCCGAGTTCGGGCCCGCGCCGGTCCCGTACTGCTGGGTCGCGCTCGGGTCACAGGGACGCCTCGAGACCGGCTTGCAGTCGGACCAAGACAACGCCCTGGTGCTGGACGACGCGGCCGACGCCAAAGACCTCGCCTGGTTCCGCACATTCGCGGACCGGGTCGTGGCCGGGCTGGCTCGGTGCGGGTTCGAGCTCTGCCCGGGCGAGATGATGGCCAGCAACCCGCGCTGGACCCAGCCGGTCGGCGTGTGGGTGGCCACCTTCCGGCGGTGGATCAACGAGCCCGAGCCGGATGCCCTGCTCAACGCACAGACCTTCTTCGACATGCGGCCCGTCTACGGGGAGGCGCGGCTGTTCCACCGCGTGCACGCCGCGGTGCTCGCCGCCGCGCCGGGCTCGACGCGCTTCCTGGCGCACCTGGCGAAGGGGGCCCAACAGTTCCAGCCGCCGCTGGGGTTCTTCCGCGACTTCGTGCTGATCGACGAGGGAGAACGCAAAGACACCCTGGACCTCAAGGCCGGCGGCATCGCCACGATCGTGCAAATGGCGCGCTTGTTCGCCCTCTCCCGGGGGATCGGCGAGGTGAACACCGTGACGCGGTTGCGGGCCGCGGCGACCGCCCAGGTGATCTCGGCGGAGAACGCTGACAACCTCGTGGACGCCTTCGAGTTCCTCACGCACGTGTGGTTGGAGCATCAGGTCCGCCAGCTCAAGGCTGGTGACACCCCCGACAACAACGTGCGCCCCTCCGACCTGGGGGCGCTCGAGCGGCGACACCTGCGGGACGCGTTCCAGATCGTCCGCAAGATGCAGTCGGCGCTCGCGTTCGTCTACCGCACCGACCTCACCAGCTGACATGGGCGCCTTCGATGCCCCGCTGAGATCGTGGCGCCGCGCACGGGCGGCGGGGAAGGCGTCCGGCGCGCTGGCTCAGTACTACCGGACGCCGGTGCAGGCGGACGCCACCTGGGCATCCGAGCTCCGGCTGCTGGCCATCGACGTCGAGACGACCGGGCTGGACCCACGCCGCGACACGATGCTCAGCATCGGCTACGTGCCGGTCGACGGCGACACGATCGTGCTCGCCGGTGCCGCGCACTGGGTGCTCGCGGCGGACGCCGAGGTCGGCCAGTCGGCGGTGTTCCACGGCATCACCGACGACGAAGTGGCCGCCGGTACGCCCGTAGCGGACGCGGTCGCCGAGGTGCTCGCGGCCCTCGCCGGGCGCGTGCTGCTGGCTCACTTCGCGGGTATCGAGGTCGGCTTCCTGTCGCGCGCGTGCGAAACCCTCTTCGGGGCCCCACTGGTGACGCCCGTGGTCGACACGCTGGTGCTGCACGACCGGCTGATCAACCGCGGCTTCGACGACGAGGCCAAGGCGGGCGAGTTGCGGCTGTGGACTGCGCGAGGGCGCTATGGCCTCCCCCGCTACCGGGCACACGGTGCGCTCACCGACGCCCTCGCCTGCGCCGAGCTCTACCTCGGGCACGTGGCGGAGCTGTCGGGCCAGTCTCCTCAGACGCTGGGGTCGCTCCGATCCTAGGAGTGGCCTGCCGTCGGCGTGACTTTCGCCCTGCTCGATTTCGGCGGGCCCTGCTGGACATCAGTCGCACTACGGATTCTGCGACGTGTTAGAAATCGAGCAGGGCGAAAAGCACACTCCCGACCCAAGCCTCGTGCATGCGGCAGTCCATATCCCTTGCCGGCCGAGCGACCGGGACCAAACCGAGCTTGTTCGTGGACTACAACTCCTGGTGGCAAGCTCACCTGATCGAATACGGGAGCGGCCTGGGGCTCAGACCTTGAGGACGGCGAAGAACGGCAGCAGCGGAGTGACGAGTCCCACGCTCATCCAGAACATGCCGAGATTCATGGCCGCCATCATCGAGGCGCGCAGCCTCACCGAACGACCGCTCCGGTCGGCCGACCCGTGCGGGCGTGTTGCGGCGGCCAGTGCCGCGGCTCCGTCGTGAGCACCATCGTCCGCCCGGCCCGGGGCCATTCCTGAAACCGAGCGGGCGTGGCTGCCCACCAGCATCGTGGACGATGCGTGCGCGCGGGCGCCGACCCCGACGGGGGCCAATGCGGAGCCGAGGTCGCGCAGGCCCATCAGGAGGAGCGCGGCCATGAACGGCAGCCCCACCCACGCGACGGCGAGCGCTGCGGGACCCGACGCCGCGGCTGCTGGTGCTCCCGGCGGCATCGCGTGCCCGGGCCCGTGCATGGTGCCCGAGGCCACGGACATGCTCTGCATCCTCACGGCCATCCCGGCCAGGTGCCACGTCATGGCGCCGAACATCACCGCGTGGCCGACGGCGTGACCGACCGCGTGACCGCTCCGGGAGGCGCCCAGGCGCGCGGACCGCACAGCCAGCCAGAGGAACCAGGCGGACGCCAGCGCGAAAAAGGCGACCAGGACGGGGAAGCCCACGGCGGCGCGGAACGGCAGCCACAGCTCACGGGGGACCATGACCACCATCACCACCGACATGGCCAGGTGCAGCCCCGAAGAGATGCGCTCCTGGGTGGTCCGAGCGGCGACGAGTTCAACGGCTGACCACAGAGTGCACCATACGAACAGAACGAGAAGGCCCGTGAACATCACGGGCGTGGTGGCGAAGGTGAACATGAATCCTCTCCCGGTAACGGTGACGTGACCGAGGAGCTGGGGGCTCCTCATCATCGGGTCACCGCGGCGTGGGCAGGACGCCTGGCGCTGGGATGAGTTGCGCGGACCGTCGGGCACACCCGCCGGTGTATCCCAGGGTAAAGCACTGCGCCCAGGACGAGGAACACGCCCCGCGGGCCAGCGGCGAACCCCCACCGAAGGAACTCACACCGACCGAACGAATCCCACACAGCTGGGTGCCGCCCGGACGCCGTCGGCGGCACAGTGAGGTGAACGCCACACACGTGTGTGGGTTTCGTCCCCAAGATCCCAGGCAACGGTTCAGCCCTCGCGCAAGCGCCCCCGACTAGTGCCGCAGCACCATGACGGACGGAGCACACAGCGGTCTCTAGACCGGACGCGCGAAAGAGGACGCCCAGACGAACGAATCCCTCTCAGATGTCAGGGCCAGCGGGCAGCGAGGGAGAGGACGGCCAGGCTGGCGAGGGCGGCGAAGCCCAGGGCGATGCCGGCGTAGAGCTCGGTGACCTCCTGGTCCACCTTCTCGTAGCCGACCGAGCGCGCGATGTTGGCGTACACACGCTCGAGTTCGTTCCGACTGCCCGCGGTGAAGGCCTCACCGCCCGACTCCCGGGACACCGCAGCCAGCTCGGCCGGGTTCACCGGGACCGGCTCGCGGCGTCCGTTGCTGACCACGTACCCGTTCGGGGTGCCGTAGGCGATCGTGTAGATCGGGATGCCCCGGTCCCCGGCCTCGCGTGCGGCGATCAGCGAGGACCGACCGATGTTGGTGTAGC
>JBKHWW010000004.1:0-5379 GCA_046566345.1 Actinomycetes bacterium | reverse complement strand
TCGAGGCGAACGTGGTCCGGGTCACCACGCGGACGACGGCGCGAACCGTGTTCCTCAGCGTCCTGGGCATCAACGAACTCAACGCGGCGGGCGAGGCGACGGCGTCCCTGGAGCAATAAAGCCACGGCCGTCCTCGTTTCTGTACCGGTCACGTACACCACCCGTTCTTTACCGATACAGAAGGCAACCCTGTTGATCTCTGTATCGATAAAGTTCATGCTTGAGACAGGAAGCAAGAAGGGAGGGCGGCACAGATGACCAGGGTCACGATGAAGGACATCGCCACCGTCTGCGGCGTGTCGGTCATGACGGTCTCGAACGCCTTCAACCGCCCCGACCAGCTGTCCACCGAACTGCGCGAGCGCATCCTCGCCCGCGCCGAGAGGATGGGCTACACCGGTCCGGACGCCCGCGCCCGGAACCTGCGTTCGGGCCGGTCCAACACGTACGGGGTGGTCTTTGCCGAGCGGCTCAGCTACGCGTTCACCGACCCGTTCGCCACCGCCTGGCTGGCGGGGTTCAGCGAGGTGATGGAAGAGCGCGGCGCGAACGTCGTGCTGTTGTCAGTACCCATCGGGCAGCCCGGGGCGCTCGAGGCCGTCCAGGCGACGGCCGTCGACGGGCTCGCCGGGCTGTGCGCCACCAGCGCCCCCCTGGACGCCGCCCGCGCCCGAGGGATCCCCGTGGTGGTCACCTCCGACAGCCCCCAGGGCGACCAGGTCGTCATCGACGACAGGGCCGCCGGGCTGGAGCTGGCACTGCACCTGCGACGCCTCGGGCACACCCGCGTGGCCCTCGTCGTCGAGACCCTGGACCCCCACGCAGCGACCCCGGTCGGCATGTCCGCCGACGAGTTCGAGGGGGAGGCCGCCGGCGTCCGCAGCGAGGGCTTTCTGGACACCTGGGACCGCTGGCAGGGCATCCGTGAGGGGCTCGACGGCCTGGACGTCGTCGTGATCGTCGCGGGGCACAACAGCCGGGCGTCGGGCGCGCTGGCCGGCCCGGTGATCCTCGACCGCGCGGAACGGCCCACCGCGGTCATCGCGATCAGCGACGTGCTCGCGCTCGGCGTCATCGACGCTCTCCGTGCCCGCGGGCTCACCCCCGGCCGAGAGGTTTCGGTTGCCGGCTTCGACGATCTGCCCGACCTGTCCGAGCGGGCGGGCTTGACCACCATCCACCAACCCATCCACGACAAGGGGCGACTGGCGGCGCATCTGCTTCTCGACCCCGCGCGCCAACCCCGGCGCATCACGCTGCCGTTCGCGCTGGTCGTGCGCAGCAGCACCGGGCCGGTACCCAAGTACTGACCCCCGCACCACCCAAGACGCGCCCGCGGGCGCAACCCAACCATCAGGAGAATCGCCATGTCCTTCGTCAGCCACGCCCACGCAACCCTCACCACCGCCGCCATGGCCAGCTCCGCCCTGCCCGGCGCCCCGGTCGTCGCCGACGCCGGGCCCGCCCCGCGTCGGCGCCACCAGCTCTTGGCGCGTCTCGTCGCCGCGTGGCACGCCCGGGCGGAGCGCCACGAGAACACCTGGGAGCCGCGCTGGACCACCGCCGCCTGAGGCCGCGGCACGAGGCGTCCGGGCTCCCACCCGGACGCCTCCCTCGCGTCAGCCGAGGCTGGCCGCCATCCGCTCCACGGCTTGGGCGATCAGGGCCGGCGAGGCGGCCAGGTTCATCCGCACGTGCTGGACGTCCTCGGGCCAGAAGTCGCTGCCCGCATTGAGGGCGACCCGACCCCGGTTGAAGAAGTGGTTACGCGGGTGGGGTAGGCCCAGGGCCGCGCAATCGAGCCACGCCAGGTAGGTGCCAGGAGCGGGGTCGTAGCGGACGCCCGGGAGCCGGTCCTCGACGAGCTCGGCCAGCAGCGCCTTGTTGGCCGCGACCTCGATCATGAGCTCGTCGACCCACGCCTGGCCGTGCCGCAGCGCCGCCGTGTGCGCGATGGTCGCCATCTGGCCGGTCGACTGGTTCGCGAGGGGAGGCAGCTTGTCGACGACGCCCTGGGCGTCGGCGCCGCGGACGTAGAGACCCCCCTTGAACGCCGCCAGGTTCCAGCCCTTGCCGGCTGAGAACGCCACGACGGCGCGCTGCGCCTCGGGCAGCGACAGGATCGGGGTGAAGGTGGTGCCGGGGTCGACCAGGACGGCGTGAATCTCGTCCACGACCAGCAGGACGTTGTACTCGGCGCACAGCGCCGCGACGCCCGCCAGCTCCTCGGCGGTGTGAACGGTCCCCGTCGGGTTGTGCGGTGAACACAGCAGGTACGCGGTGGGGGCGTCCGGCCCGGCGAAGGCGGCTTCGAGGGCGGTCAGGTCGAGGCGTCCGGACGCCGCGAGCGGCACCTGGGTCACGTAGCGCCGGTACCCCTGCACCACCTGCCAGAAGGGGGGGTACACCGGGGGGTTGATGACGATGTGGTCGCCCTCGGCGGTGTTGCCCAGAAGCAGCGACAGCATGGCGTTCATCACGTCACTCGACCGCCGAACCTGACTCGGTTCGGGGCGCCAGCCCCAGCGCGCCTCGGCCATGTCGGCGTAGGCCTCGGCGTACGCAGTCCCGTGCGGGTAGCCGGTGTCGCCGAGCTCGACCGCCTCCACGACGGCCCGGGCCACGGCAGGGTGCAGGTGCACGTCCATCTCCGCGACCCACAGGGGCAGCACGTCGGGGGGGAAGGTTGTCCACTTCAGGGACGTGCGCCGGCACAGTTCGGCCTCGGTCAGGTTGAGCAGCGTCATGGGCGGCATTCTCCCACCTCACCGCGTGGGGCCGACCGCCGTCCTAGGCTGTCGCGCATGGCCCGCTACTTCGATGTCCACCCCGTCAATCCGCAGGCGCGCTCCCTCAACCAGGTCGTCGACATTCTGCGTGAGGGCGGGCTGGTGGTGTACCCGACCGACTCGGGGTTCGCGCTCGGGTGCATGATGGGCAACCAGGAGGGCCTGGCCCGGATCCGTGGCATCCGGCAGCTCGACCGCCACCATCACTTCACCCTGGTGTGCAGCGAGTTCGGCCAGCTGGGCCACTACGTCGAGATGGGCAACGACGTGTTCCGCACCCTCAAGGCGTACACGCCCGGGCCGTACACCTTCATCCTCAAGGCGACGCGCGAGGCCCCCAAGGCGATGCTGCACGAGAAGAAGCGCACCGTCGGCGTCCGGATCCCGAAACACACCACGGCGATCGCCCTGCTGGACGCCCTGGGTGAGCCGCTGATGTCCAGCACGCTGGTGCTACCCGGCCATGGCGACGCGCTCGTCGACGGCTGGACGATCGCCGAGCAACTGGAGCACCAGGTGGACGCCGTCCTCGACTCCGGCGACGCCGGGATCGGGCCCACCACGGTCGTCGACCTCTCCGGTGACGAGGTCGTCGTGGCCCGGGTCGGGGCCGGCGACCCGTCCCCGTTCCTGGAGTGAGCCGGACGCCGCGAGTTCAGCGGCCGAGGGCGGTGACTTGGGTGTAGCCGTCCTCGAGGTCGGTGATCTTGGCGTGCACGATGCCGTGCGGGTCGATGGTGTAGCTCTCCTCGATCAGGGCGCCTTCGGCGGTGCGGAACACCGCGGCGTCCCGCAGCGGTCGGCCGTCGCGCAGGCCACGGTCGAACGGGAACACGATCTCGCCCATCGGCACCACGTCGCCGGTCGGCTCCCCCGATTCGCCGAGCGCGGAGTGTTCGACGAACCGGTACACGCCGACGTTGTGCGCAGCCCGGTAGCGGCGGGTGACGACGATGGCGCCCTCGGGCGAGATCCGCTGGTCGCGATCGAGGATGGGGTCGAAGGCGAGCAGGGCGCCGGAGTCCAGCTCGCGGAAGACACCGAAGCCGCGGGAGAGCCGGTCGGTCAGGTGGAAGCCGGAGTTCTCGTCCGCCGCGATCGCCAGGCCGATCGCAGTGGAGGCCGCCGGGTAGGGGGAGCGGTGCACGCGGCGGCCGAACCGTTCGCGCAGGACCCGAGCGACCAGGGGGAGGCCGGACGCCCCACCGACCAGGTAGATACCGGCGACTTCGGCGGACTCCAGCTGCCCGACCTTGAGGCCGCCCAGCAGGGGCTCCAACGCGGTCAGGGAGGCGTCGACCAGCGGCGCCGCGTGCTCGTAGAAGGAGTCCACCGTCACCACCACCGGGGCATCCCCCACCTCGAGGGCGATGCGCTTGGTCTGGGGCGACAGGTTCTCTTTGGCGACCCGGCACTCGTCCAGCAGCGCGGTCCGCTGGCGCGGGGTCAGCACGACCTTGTCGCCGGCCTCGGCCCGGGCGCAGGCGGCCAGCACCTCGTCGAAGTCGTCACCGCCGAGCCGGTTGACCCCCACCGACGAGACCACCTCGTGGCTCAGGTCGTCCACGCGCACCAGCGAGGCGTCGAAGGTGCCGCCGCCCAGGTCGTAGACGATCACCCGGGTTCGCCTGCTGTTCACGCTCCGCGGCTGGCGGTGCGTGAACTCGAACCCGGCTGCCGACGGCTCGTTCAGCATGCCTAGCACCTCGAAGCCGGCGCCGCGGAAGGCGTCCAGCGTCAGGAACCGCTGGGCGGAATGCGCATGCGCCGGGACGGCCACGACGGCCTGCAGGGGCTCTCCCTCGGCCAGGAGCGCCGCGGCGTTGGACCCCGTGCGCAACGTGTGGGCCAGCGCGGCGAGGTGCCCGGTCACCAGGTCCAGCAGAGGCACGCGCAGGCCTTCGACATCGATGGTCGTGTCGGGAGAGATGCTGCCCGAGGCGAGCTGGCGTTTGAACGAGCGGACCAGCTCTGCCCCGGCGCTCGCCGCCTCCAGCGCCTCGAAGCCGTACACCAGCCGGTCACCGACACGGGCCACCACGGAGGGGAAGTAGTCGACGGTGTAGCCGTCGGGATCTGCGAAGCTGACCACCGGGTAGTTGCCCCGGTCGACGAGGGCGACGATCGTGCGAGTGGTTCCGAAATCGATGCCGAGCTTCATGCGGGCGAGGCTACCAAGCGCGGCATGAGAGCGTTCGCGGACGTCCGGCGCCGATCACCGGGTGCCCAGGCGGTGCCGCTGGGGCGTCAGGCCTCGGGCTTCTCGGGGGAGCCCGTCCCGTCAGCGGGCGGCTCCGGACCTGGCTCTGGCCCCGGCCCCGGCTCGGTGGCGTCGTCGGGGGTGGACAGGCCTGCCAGGAAGTCCTCGAACTGCTGGCCGATCTCCTCGGCCGAGGGGAGCTCCCCTTGGCGAGAGTGCCTCAGCTGGTGCTCTTGGAGGAACTCGTCGTAGGAGTGCTCCAACGCCCCCACCATGGCGGTGAGCTCCTCGCTGGCCATGACCTGGTTGTCGATCTGCGCGCGGACGATCCCGGCCGCCAAATCGAACCCGCCGGTCGGCAGGGCGAGGTGGGTGACCTCGCGCAGAGCC
>JBKHWW010000003.1:0-7320 GCA_046566345.1 Actinomycetes bacterium | reverse complement strand
CTCAGCCGCTGACCACCGAGCGGATCACCGTCGGCAGGTTCGGCCGACCGGTGCCGTCGGGGTAGCTGGCGTCGTGGCCCTGAAACGCACGGTCGGCGACCGCCTGGGTCGACTGCGCGTCCATGTGGCCGAACACGGTGTAGTTCGGCGGCAGCGGCGTGTCGGCGAACACGAGGAAGAATTGCGAGCCGTTGGTGTCGCGGCCGCTATTGGCCATGGCGAGCGTGCCCGCGCGGTAGGCAGTCTCGGGGGTCAGTTCGTCGTCAAAGGTGTAGCCGGGGCCGCCGCGTCCGGTACCGGTGGGGTCTCCGCACTGCAGAATGAAGATGCCTGAGGTCGACAGGCGATGGCACTCGGTGTCGTTGTAGAAGCCCTGCGCCGCCAGGCTCTCGAACGAGTTCACCGTGCAGGGCGCTGCCGCGCGGTCGAGTTGGGCGGTGAGGACGGAGTCCCCCAGGTCGATCGTGACGGTGGCTGTCCCCGTCGCGGGAACCTCGGAGGTGGTCGGGGGGTCGACCGCCCGCGCGGGCGTCCCCCCGGGCCGGTACTCGCAGGTGACGGTGCCCTCGGCCCCGGGGGTGGTAGCGCCCAGAGGAACGCGGGCGCATCCGGCGAGGGCGAGCGCGACGACGATGCCGGGAACGACGAGGCGGTCGAGGATCACCTCTCCAACCTCACATAGGGTGGGACCATGGTCAACCTGACACGCATCTACACCCGCACCGGCGACGCGGGAAGCACACGCCTGTCCGACATGTCCGAGACACGCAAGACGGATCTTCGCGTCGAGGCGTACGGCCACGTCGACGAGGCCAACAGCGTGCTGGGGATCGTGACCGCCCAGGGCGAGGCACCGGACGCCGTCCTCACCGTTCTCCGCGAGGTGCAGAATGAGCTGTTCGACGTCGGCGCCGACCTCTCCACCCCCGTGGTCACCGCGCCCCGGTGGGAGCCGATGCGCATCACGAGCCCCAGCATCGACCGCCTGGAAACCTGGTGCGACGAGTTCGGCGCCGAACTCGGCGACCTCGTCAGCTTCATCCTTCCGGGCGGAACGGTGGCGGCGGCACAGCTGCACCTGGCGCGCACCGTGGTGCGCCGCGCCGAGCGCGCCGGGTGGGCCGCCGCCGAGGCGTACGGCCTCGAGCCGGGGGGCGGAGACGTCCCGGGCGGGCTCAACCCGCTGGCGTTGATGTACCTGAACCGCCTCAGCGACTTGCTGTTCATCCTGGCCCGGGTGGCCAACGCCGACGTCGGCGACGTCCTGTGGGTGCCTGGCAAGGACCGCGAGCCGGTCGGCGAGCGCGCCAGGCGGCAGCGAAAGAGGATCGAGCGGGCCCAGGAGGCTTGATCTCAGGCGTGTCCTCCGGGCGCCGCGGCCCCCGGCGGGCCGGCCTCGGTCCAACTCGAGAACGCGGTCAGGTCGGGTCGCGCCATGGCCAGCGCCACGCCGTCATGGACGCCGCCGAGTTCGGCGACCACATGGCCCTCGTAGAGCTCGGGCGCCTCGCCCGCGGTCGGCTGACGAACGCGTTCGACGCTCGTGTCAGCCCTCCGGAACGTCTGGCTGGGCCTCAGGGACAGACTGAACACCCGGTACCACTCGACGGCGTCATCGCGGAACCTGGCCACGCCGAGCATCCAGGGCCCTGGGACGCCGTCCTCGGAGCGGCGGAGCGCGCACTCGAACACGCGCCCTCGTCCCGCCAGCCACCGGCGACGGGCGAAAAGCCACACCACGGGGGTGAGCAGGCACACGACCAGCAGACCCACCGCGATCGCGGTCCAGCTCCACCAGTCCGGCATACTCCCCCAGGGGCCCTAGTGTCGGCCTGCCGCCTTCTCGGCAGCCCGCACCTGGGCCTTGGCCCGGTGATGATGCTGCACGGTCGCGGTGCTCACGTCGCCGGAGTCCAAGGCCTTGCGGGCTGCGGCGAGCTCGTGCTCGGCCTCGTCCAGCGAGATCTCCTTGGCCATCTTGGCATAGGAGCTCAATACCGACACCCGGTTGGCGGACACCGACAGGAAGCCACCCTCGACCGCCACGATCTCACGGACGCCGTCGGCCGACAGCACCTCGACCGCAGAGGGGACCAAGATCGCCAGCAGCGGCTCGTGGTGCGGCAAGATCCCGATGTCGCCCTCGGTCGTGCGCGCGATGACCGACAGCGCGTCGCCCTCCCAGATGAGGCCGTCGGCCGAGACCACCTCGACGCGCAGCGGGCTGGAGTCGAACGCCATGCTCAGCCCTCCTTCTGGATGCGGTCCCAGTTCTCCATGACCATGTCCATGCCACCCACGTTGAAGAAGGCCTGCTCGGCGATGTGGTCGACTTCGCCGTCGCAAATCATCTTGAAGGCAGCGATGGTGTCCTTCAGCGGAACGGTGGACCCCTCGATCTGGGTGAACTTGGTCGCCATGTAGGTGTTCTGGCTCAGGAACTGCTGAATGCGCCGCGCCCGGCCGACGACGATCTTGTCCTCTTCGGACAGCTCGTCGACGCCGAGGATCGCGATGATGTCCTGGAGTTCCTTGTTGCGCTGCAGGATCTGCTTGACGCGGGTCGCCACGTCGTAGTGCTCCTGGCCGACGTACTGGGGGTCCAGGATGCGCGACGTGGAGGCCAGCGGGTCGACCGCGGGGTACAGACCACGGCTGGCGATGTCGCGGGACAGCTCGGTGGTGGCGTCCAGATGGGCGAACGTCGTCGCCGGAGCCGGGTCGGTGTAGTCGTCGGCCGGCACGTAGATCGCCTGCATCGACGTGATCGAGTGGCCGCGGGTCGAGGTAATGCGCTCCTGCAGCTGGCCCATCTCGTCGGCAAGGTTGGGCTGGTAGCCCACCGCCGACGGCATCCGCCCCAGCAGGGTGGAGACCTCGGATCCCGCTTGGGTGAACCGGAAGATGTTGTCGATGAAGAGCAGCACGTCCTGGTTCTGGACGTCACGGAAGTACTCGGCCATCGTGAGCGCCGAGAGGGCGACGCGAAGGCGGGTGCCCGGCGGCTCGTCCATCTGGCCGAACACGAGCGCGGTGTCCTTCATGACGCCGGCCTCGATCATCTCGTGGATCAGGTCGTTGCCCTCACGGGTGCGCTCCCCCACACCGGCGAACACAGAGGTGCCTCCGAAGTTGTGGGTGATGCGGAAGATCATCTCCTGGATCAGGACCGTCTTGCCCACGCCAGCGCCGCCGAACAGGCCGATCTTGCCCCCCTTGACGTAGGGGGTCAGCAGGTCGAGCACCTTGATACCTGTTTCGAGCATCTCCGTCCTCGGCTCCAGGTCCTCGAACCGCGGGGCGGGACGGTGGATCGGCCAGCGTTCGGCGATCTCGACGCCGGTGATGTCCTCGTTGAGGCACTCCCCGATCACGTTCCAGACCCGGCCCTTGGTGACGTCCCCCACCGGCACCGAGATGGGGGCGCCGGTGTCGACAACCTCGGTGCCGCGGCGCATCCCGTCGGTGGGCTTCAGCGAGATGGCGCGCACGATGTTGTCGCCCACGTGGAGCGCCACTTCGGCGGTGATCTCCCGGCTCAGCTCGCCGGCCTCGATCCGGATCTTGAGCGCGTTCATGATGTCGGGCATCTGATCGGCGGGGAACTCCACGTCCACCACCGGGCCGATGACCCGGGCCACCCGGCCGACGCCGGGCTGGGCCTGCGTCTGGGTGGGGTTCTCAGCTGTAACGGTCATGGTGCCTCTCGCTTCCTTGCCCTCAGTCCTGGGCGCTCGCCTCGGCGAGCGCGCTCGCGCCACCGACGATCTCGGTAATTTCCTGGGTGATCTCGGCCTGGCGCGCCTGGTTCGCCTCGCGCGTCAAGGACTCGATCAGTTGGTTGGCGTTGTCCGTGGCCGACTTCATGGCCCGCTGCTGGCTGGCCAGCTGTGAGGCCGCCGATTGGAGCAGGTAGAACCACACGCGGCTGCGCACGTAGAGCGGCATCAACTCGTCGAGCACGGTCTCGGGGTCGGGTTCGAACTCGTACTGCGGCACGATGTCGTGCTCGTCGTGCTCGGGAACCCCTTCGACCACCTCCAGCGGGAGGAGCCGCCGGACGCGCGGGGTCTGAGTCAACATCGACTCCATCCGGGTGTAGACCGCGTGGATCTCGTCGACACCCCCCTCGTCGTAGGGCTTCAGGAAGTCCTCGATGAGCCGGTCCGCGATCTCGTGAGCGTGCGCGTAGGTGGGCGAGTCGCTGAAGCCGTCCCACTGCGCCACCATCGGCAGCTTGCGGAAGGTCAGGTAGTTGATCACCTTGCGGCCGACCGCGTACCGCAGCACCTCGACGCCCTGCTCCTCCAGACGGACGCGCATGCGTGCGGCCGTCTTGATGACGTTGGAGCTGAAGGCGCCGTTCATGCCCCGGTCGGAGGCGATCACCAGCAGCGCCGCCCGACGCACCGGCCCCTCGGTCTCCCTCGTCAGGGGATGCTCGACCGCACCCGCGATCGCCAGCGCCGACACCGCCCGGTTGAGTTCCCGGGTGTAGGGCAGCGCGCGCTGAGCCGTCTGCTGCGCGCGGATGACCTTGGACGCGGCGATCAGCTCCATCGCCTTGGTGATCTTCTTGGTCGCCGACACCGACTTACGCCGCTGCCGCAGCTCCCTCAGACTCGAACCCATGCCTGGCCTCAGCCCTTCTTGACCACGATCTGCTCCGCGCTGACGTCGCCGTCACCGAGGGCCTTCACGCGGTCGTCCTTCTCGGGCGTGGGCACGGGCGCCTTGCCGCTGGCCTTGAAGTCTTGCTTGACCTTGCCGATCTCGGCAACCACGGCGCGGGCGGTGTCGTCGTCGAATTTCCCGGTCTCCAGAATGGTGGTGAGGATGCTCGTGTTCCTGCGCAGGTGCTCAAGCAGCTCGGACTCGAAGCGAAGGATGTCCTCGACCGGGATGTCGTCGAAATGCCCGTTGGTGCCTGCCCAGACGCTCACGACCTGGTCCTCGACCGGGTAAGGAGCGTACTGGCCCTGGCGGAGGAGCTCGGTGAGCCGTGCCCCCCGCTCCAGCTGACGGCGCGACGCGGCGTCCAGGTCGGAGGCGAACATCGCGAACGCCTGCATGTCCCGGTACTGGGCCAGACCGATCTTCAACGTGCCAGCGACGCCCTTCATGGCCTTGATCTGGGCCGCGCCGCCGACGCGGGACACCGAGATGCCGACGTCGATGGCGGGTCGCTGGTTGGCGTTGAACAGGTCGGACTGAAGGAAGATCTGGCCGTCGGTGATCGAGATCACGTTCGTCGGGATGTAGGCCGACACGTCGTTGGCCTTCGTCTCGATGATGGGCAGGCCCGTCATCGAACCGCCGCCCAGCTCGTCGCTCAGCTTGGCGCAGCGCTCCAGGAGGCGGGAGTGGAGGTAGAACACGTCGCCGGGGTACGCCTCGCGGCCCGGGGGCCGCCGCAGCAGCAGCGACATGGCGCGGTAGGCCTCGGCCTGCTTGGTCAGGTCGTCAAAGATGATCAGGACGTGCTTGCCCTGGTACATCCAGTGCTGGCCGATGGCCGAGCCCGAGTACGGCGCGATGTACTTGAAGCCCGCGGGGTCAGAGGCCGGGGCGTGCACGATGGTGGTGTAGTCCAGGGCGCCGGCGTCCTCGAGGGTCCTGCGCAGCGCGGCGATCGTGGAGCCCTTCTGGCCGATGGCCACGTAGATGCAGCGCACCTGCTTGGTCGGGTCGCCCGAAGCCCAGTTGGCCCTCTGGTTGATAATGGTGTCGACCGCGATCGCGGTCTTGCCGGTCTTGCGGTCGCCGATGATCAGCTGGCGCTGGCCGCGACCGATCGGGATCATCGCGTCGATGGCCTTCAGGCCGGTCTGCAGCGGCTCGCGGACCTCCTGACGGTCCATAACGCCGGCGGCCTGGAGTTCCAGGGAGCGGCGCTCGGGCAGGTCGGTGATCTCGCCGAGCCCGTCGATGGGGTTGCCCATCGCGTCCACGGTGCGCCCGAGATAGCCGTCTCCGACCGGCACCGACAGGACGTCCCCGGTGCGCTTGACAGCCGATCCCTCCTCGATGCCCTCGGAGTCACCCAGGACGACGACACCGATCTCGCGGACGTCGAGGTTGAGCGCGATGCCGAGGGTGCCGTTCTCGAACTCGAGCAGCTCGTTGGCCATCGCCGAAGGGAGACCCTCGACGCGGGCGATGCCGTCGCCAGACGTCGCAACGACGCCGATCTCCTCTCGGGTGGAGGTCTCCGGCGTGTACTGGGAGACAAACCGGTCGAGGGCGTCCCGAATCTCATCGGGACGAATGGTCAGTTCCGCCATCAGTGCGTCCTTCGCTGCTTCGCTGCTTGCTGTTCGGTCAGTTCATTCCAGTCGGCCGCTCAGGCCAACTTGCGTTGCGCGTCGGTCAGACGCCCAGCCACGGTTCCCTCGATGACTTCGTCACCCAAGGTCACGCGCACACCCCCGAGCACGGCCGGGTCGACGACCATTCGGACGTTCACCTCGCGGCCCACCTGCCGAGACAGGGCGGCCGCCAAGCGCGCCTCCTGCTCGGCAGTCAGGGGAACCGCGACCGTCACCGTCGCGATTGCACGCTGTCGGAGCTCGGAGGCCGCCTTGAGGTAGCCCTCGACGGTGAGGTCGAAGGTGCGCTCCCGTGCGGCCACCGCACGCCCGGCCAGCCGCGCCACGGCAGGCAGGACGCGACGCCCCACCAACTTGTCCAGCAGCGCCTTCCGGGCCTCCAGGGGAGTTCTCCGGTCGGCGAGCGTGTGGCGAAGTTCGCGGTGGGCGTCCACCAGCCGCTCGACCTTGAAGAGCTGGTCTTCGAGCTCGTCGAGCTGTCCGCTCTCCTGCGTCAGGCGCAGCAGAGCGCGGACGGCCTGCCGTTCCAGCGCCGAGACGAACGCGCCCGCGGAGTTCCAGCGGACGCGTGCGCCCTCGGCCACCACAGCGACCGTCGAGCCCCCAACGCGGGGGCCGAACAGCTCCCGCGCGATCTGCTGGCGAGCCTCATCCGCGGTCGTCGGGTCGGTCAGGGCCCGGCGGAGGCTCGGCTGCGCAGCCAGCGCGTCCACGACCGCGAACAGCTCCTCGGCCAGCTGCTCCGTGGGCTGCTGACCGTCGAGCACGGCGTCCATGGCCTTGAGCCGGGCCTCGGCGGCTGCGCTCATGCCCGCTCCACGGGCTGTGCCTCGAGGTCGGCGATGAAGCGATCGACCGTGCGGCGCGCGCGCTCGTCGTCGTCGAGGGACTCCCCGACGATCCGGCCCGCCAGCGTGGTCGCCAGCCCACCCACCTCGGTGCGCAGCTGGGTGACCGCCGCCGCGCGCTCGGCCTCGATCTGCGTTTTGGC
>JBKHWW010000002.1:0-2685 GCA_046566345.1 Actinomycetes bacterium | reverse complement strand
CCGGCCCGCAACCCCCGCAGGGGTCACTACATACCGTCTAAAGAGGTCCAACTCAGGTTGGACACCGCCAGGCACACTCCTAGACCGGCGTCAAGGGCTCCGCATCAATATCTCGCAAGCTTTTGGGGCTTATATGGGGCACCAAGCTGTCCACTCTTGACCACCCTAAGCCCCAGCGTTCGTGCCGAGTTCGAGACATCACCCCTAGCCACCACGCAGATTCCGCCCCAAGGGCGACAGGATGAACGATCAGAGTGCATGAAAGCATAATGCCTAGTCAAAGGCACATTGGCGTCGGGGCGACAGGACTCGAACCTGCGATCTCCTGCTCCCAAAGCAGGCGCGCTAGCCACTACGCTACGCCCCGGTGACCGGCGAGAGTCTACAGCAGGATCGGGCGGGCTCCGCGGACACTGAACTCACGCCCCGATCTCCCCCAAGAGAAGCCACGCCAGGCCGTCGTAGGCGGGATGGAGGCCATCGGCGTGGTCTGCGAGCAGCAGACCGGCCGCTTTTTCGGACGCCTCCGTCGCGGCCCGGCGTCCGGCCCAGTCTTCGGGCATGAGACGCAGCAAGGCGATGAGCAGGCCGGCGTCCGCCTCGGGTAAGCCGACGGGTTGGCCGGGCAGGCCCGCGCCGAGCCGGTTGACCAGGCCCGCGGCGAACGGCGTCCACCGGTCGGCGTCCTGGTTGCGCAGGACGGCCACCTCGAACCCGGCGAGGGGGTCGTCGCTGACGTGCGCGAATACGCGAGAGAGGTCGAGCGGGGGCAGGCCCATTCTCAGAGTCGCAAGCCAGCACCGGGTGGCGAGGATTCCCGCGCCCGGTTGGGACTCCCCCACGAGAACCGCCTCGCACGCGGCCTCGAGGAGTGCGTCGTCGTGGGTCTCGGTGGCCACCACGGCTGCGATCGCCGGGCCGAAGACGTCCCCGCGAGCCAGCCAGTCTTCACGTTCGAGCCAGTCGAGCACGCTGTCGGGGTCGAGCACTGTCCGTCGAGCCAGGGCGGCGGCGACCACGGCACCCGTCGCCGAGGGCAGCGCCGAGGGCCGCCTTGACTTCAGCGCGGCGGCGAGGTCGGCGAGGAAGGGGGCGACGGCCGGCATGAAGCTGGCGCGCACGCGCTGCACCCCCCGGACACCATGAACGGCTACCTCGCGGTGGCCGGGCTCGCCCACCAGCAGTGCCGACGTATCGAGCGTGCTTAGCTCCAAGCCGGGGCCGGGCACGATTGCCTGGTCGGGCGTATCGAATCGGAGTTCGTCCCCCGGTCGCACCAGCAGGTCCGGCAGCCAGCCCGGCAACGTACCCGACGCTGACGCGGCCGTGGGGATTGCCGACAACTCCAACGTTGTCTGGTGGCGTCCGTGCCCGCGCAGCGCTCCGTTGGGGTTAGCGAGGTGGAACGCAGCGGCTCCAGGCCCTATCCCGGTCGCCCGACGCTCGCTGGCTGCGAAGACCGGTCGCTCCTGGGCGGCACGCCAGAACCCGCGACGCACCGTCACCAGCAGCGACTGTCCCCCGCCCGACGCTGGCGCCACGACCAAGAAGCCCTCGGTGTCCGACGTCCACGACCAACCCGCCCAACCCGGCGCGACGGTCGCGGCGACACCCAGGGGCGGGATGGCTCGCTCACCCTCGGCCGTGTTGTCGAGCGAGACGACGGTCGTCCATCCTTCCTCGTCGGGCAGGTGCCGCAAGCGAGCGGTGAAGGGGTCTTCCGTGGTGAGGAGCACCTCTTCGTCGTCCGCCTCCCATCCGGCGAGCTTTGCCCCGGGGAGGCCGAACGCGAACTCGACCACCGGTCGACGCCCACGGGTGACCCGCAGGCCGCGCCCGCCTCCGGTGACCGTGCACACGAAGGGCCAACTCACCCGAGCACCTGCCCTCGTGATCCGGCGGGCTGGCACACGGGGCACCAATAAAGGTTGCGGCCCGCCAGGTCGGCGGTGGCCACGGGCGTGCCGCACACGTGACAGGGCAGCTCGGCGCGGCGGTACACGTACACCTCGCCACCATGCCGGTCGACGCGGGGGTCGCGGCCCATCGCGTCCGGGGTGTGTTCGTCGAGCACCGTATCGATTCGGCCCGCTTCCACCGCACCCCTCATGAGCGCGACCAAGTCGGCCCACACGGAGTCGAACACGTCTCGAGGCAGGTCGGCCGACGGCAGCTGGGGATCGATCCGGTGCCGGTGGAGCACCTCGGCGCGGAAGATGTTCCCGACTCCGGCGAAAGCCTTCTGATCCATGAGCACGGCGGCGAAGGGCTTTCGGCTGCGCTGAACGACCCCCCAGGCGCGTTCGGGGTCGGCGTCCGGCCTGATCGGGTCGGGCCCGGACGCCGCGACCACCTGAGCGCGCTCGTCGAAGGTGATCAGCCGGCACCACTGGGGACCCCTCAAATCGGCGGCCCGGACGCCGTCGGTGATGCGCAGCCGCAGCGTGCCCGGGTTGCGAGGGGGAAAGTCCTCGGTGAACCACAGTTTGCCGATAAGACCGAGGTGGATCCAGACCGTGCCGGGCTCGAAGTCCACCAACAGGTGCTTGCCGACCGCCTCCGCACCAGTGAGCATGCTGCCGTTCAGCTGCGCGGCGGCGTCCGCAAACCGCCCCTGAGGGCTGGACACCTCAACCGGGCGCCCGGCGAACCGCGCGGTGAGCGCCCGCGCCAGGCGGTGCGTCA
>JBKHWW010000001.1:0-5493 GCA_046566345.1 Actinomycetes bacterium | reverse complement strand
TGGCAGACAACAACATCGGCGCGGTGGTGGTGTCCAGTGACGGTCACCACGTCGAGGGCATCGTCAGCGAACGCGACGTGGTGCGCGGTCTGGCCAGCCGCGGGCGCGCCCTGCTCGAAGCCACCGTCAACGACCTGATGGTCGCCGATGTGGTCGTCGGCACCCCCGACGATCACATCGAGGAGACCGCGGCGACCATGACGAACCGACGCGTCCGGCACATCCCCATTGTCGTCGACGGCGAACTGGCAGCCATCGTGTCGATCGGTGACGTGGTCAAGTACCGCATCGACCAGCTCACCGACGAGCGGAATCACCTGCTGGGGTACCTGCACAAGTGAACGCAGGCGTCGCCCGCGCGGTCGTCTGGGTGGGCGGCCAGGTCCAGGGCGTCGGTTTCCGCTGGTGGGTCTCCCGCCGGGCCGGCGAGCTGCGCCTAGCCGGGCACGTGGAGAACCTGTGGGACGGCCGCGTCCGGATCGATGCCCAGGGCCACCCGGACGCCGTGGACGCCCTCGTCGGCATGGCCACGCAGCAGCCCGCGCCCCCCGACCGCCCGGGAAGAGTGACCAGCACGCTCGTGGAGCGCCGTGACCCCGACCCCGACGTCGTGGGGTTCGACGTCCGCTGATCCACAGCAAACGCACAGCGAGACCATGGCGGGCGGCTACCCATGCCTGACACGCTTCTGCCATGAGCGCACTCCACCGTGAGCAGTTCACCCGGCCCGACGGCACGCCCATCCGCGTCCTCACCGTGGACGACGAAGCCAGCCTCACCGAACTCCTCGGCATGGCCCTGCGCTACGAGGGCTGGGACGTCTCGAGCGCGCACTCCGGGCTGACCGCGGTTCAGGCTGCGCGTGAAGTGCGCCCGGACGCCATCGTGCTCGACATGATGCTGCCCGACTTCGACGGGCTCGAGGTGATGCGGCGCGTCCGCGCCGACCAGCCGGACGTTCCGGTCATCTTCCTCACCGCCAAGGACGCCGTCGACGACCGGATCGCCGGCCTCACGGCGGGCGGTGACGATTACGTGACCAAGCCCTTCAGCCTCGAGGAGCTCGTCGCCCGGCTGCGCGGTCTTCTGCGCCGAACGGGCGCGATGCAGGTTCAGCCCGGCTCGCAACTCGTGGTCGGCGACCTCATCCTCGACGAGGACTCGCACGAAGTCACGCGCTCTGGCGACCCCATCCAGCTGACCGCCACCGAGTTCGAACTGCTCCGCTACCTGATGCGCAACCCCCGCCGGGTGCTGAGCAAGGCCCAGATCCTCGACCGCGTCTGGAACTACGACTTCGGCGGGCAGGCCAACGTCGTGGAGCTGTACATCTCCTACCTGCGCAAGAAGATCGACGCCGGGCGCGACCCGATGATCCACACCCTCCGAGGCGCCGGCTACGTGCTGAAGCCGGCGAGCGCATGACCCCGCCGCTGCCCGCGCTGCGCACGTTGGGCCGCGGCACCCTGAGCCGGGAGCTGGTTCTTCGCGTCACGGCGCTGGTGGCGGTGGTCGCCATCTTCCTGTCCGCGCTGACCGCCCTGGCGATGCGCGAGATCCTGCTGAACCAGCTCGACGAGCAGCTCCGGGCCACGTCCGCGCGCATCCGCGACCCGGGCTCGCGCGGCTCGCTGGCTCCGGTCGGCGGTCCCGGACAAGCCCAGGGGCTGCTCTTGTATGTCCAGGAACAGGGCGGCTTCGTGCAGGTCGAGCGCAGCCACGACGCCCTGGACGACGGGGTGGTGACGGCCCTGGAGGGGCTGGTTCCCGAGCGCGAGCCGGTCACACGGGTTCTGCCCAGTCTGGGCGAATACCGGCTGCTGGTCACCACGCGCGAAGGTAGGACGCTGGTGACCGGGCTGCCGACTGCCACGCTGGCGTCCAGCATGCTGACGTTGCTGCTGGCGACCGGAGCGCTCACCGTGCTGGCGATCGGCCTGGCGTTCGTCGCCGCCCGCGAGGTCGTCGAGCGGAGCCTCCGGCCGCTGGCGCGGCTGGCGACCACGGCCACCCAGGTGTCCGGGCTGGAGCTGCGCAGCGGCGACGTCGCGGTGCCGGTGCGCGTCGCGCCGCGCGACGCGGACGCCCGCAGCGAGGTGGGCCAAGTGGGCATCGCGTTCAATCGCATGCTCGACAACGTCGAGGGTGCGCTGGCTGCGCGGCAGGCGTCCGAAACTAAGCTGCGCCGGTTCGTCGCCGACGCCAGCCACGAGCTGCGCAACCCGCTTGCAGCAATCCGGGGGTATGCCGAGTTGACCCGTCGCGACCGCGCCGAGGCGCCGGCGACGACGGCGCACGCGCTGAGGCGCATCGAGTCGGAATCCGAGCGGATGAGCCGGCTGGTGGAGGACCTGCTGCTGCTCGCCCGGCTCGACTCCGGGCCGGCGATCGCGCTGGCCCCCACGCACGTCAACCCGCTTCTGGTCGACGCCATCTCGGACGCCCGCGCGGCAGGTCCGGACCACACCTGGACGCTGTCGCTGCCCGAGGACGACGTCGTCGCCCTCGGCGACCCCCACCGCCTGCTCCAGGTGATGGCCAACCTCCTCGCCAACGCGCGGACGCACACGCCTCCCGGCACCCGCGTGCACGCCGCACTCACGAGGCAGGACCGGTGGGCGGTGGTGGCCATCACCGACGACGGCCCCGGCATCCCGCCGGAGATCCGCGACACCTTGTTCGAGCGGTTCACCCGGGGCGACGCCAGCCGGGTGCGCGCCGCCGGCGGCGGCCAGTCGACGGGGCTGGGCCTGGCCATCGTCGCCGCCGTCGTCGCGGCCCACGGCGGGGACGTGCGCGTCGAGTCCGGCCCGGCGCCACCCGGTTCACGGTCAGGGTCCCCCTGGCACAGGATGGCTGGGACAAACGCGTCGGTTCGTAACGTGGAGTGGGTAGGGGGGAGACGTCCCCTGGCGCTACCGTGGGTCGGTGATCATCACCTTCACGCCCAATCCGAGCGTTGACCGAACGGCGCCGCTGCTCGACGACGTCCGGATCGGCAAGCTCAACCGGTTGGGTGGCGTGAGCAGCATCGCCGCAGGCAAAGGCGTCAACATCAGCGTCGCGGTCCACCGGGCGGGACACCCGACCCTGGCCATCGTGCCGGCCGACTACAACGATCCGCTGGTCGAGGCCCTGCGGCAGCGCGAAGTCCCGGCGCGGATCGTGCCCGTGGGGCACCGCGCGCGCACCAATCTGAACATCGCCCACCCCGACGGGACCACGACCCACTTCAACGAGCCCGGCGAGCCGATGAGTCACGAGAATGTGACCGCGCTCGTCAGCGCCCTGATGGCCACCCTCCCGGGCGCCTCGTGGCTCGCCCTGTGCGGCTCGCTCCCGCCCGGTGCTCCCACCGACTGGTACGTACGTCTGACCCAGACCGCCCGCAAGGTGGGCGTCCAAGTGGCGGTCGACGCCAGTGGCCCGGCACTGGACGCGGTCGTCGCGGCCCTGCCCGAGAGCGCCCCCGACCTGATCTCACCGAACGCCTCCGAGCTCGGCCAGGTGACCGGCTTAGAGGTGCTGGCCGGCGTGCTCGCCGGCGACATCACCCCCGCGGTCGAGGGAGCCCTCTACCTCGTCGCCCAAGGCGCCCCGCGCGTGCTGGCCACCACCGGCGCCCTCGGGGCCGTGCTGGCCACGCGCGACGGAGTATGGCACGCGCAGGCCGCACCCGTCACGGTGGTCTCCTCCACCAGCGCCGGGGACGCCGCCCTTGCCGGCTACTTGCTGGCGAAGGTCCGGGGCGCCGACGAACCCACCGCGGTGGCCCGCGCCGTCGCGTACGGGACCGCGTGCGTGCTGAAGACCGGCTCGCAGGTGCCGCTGCCCGAGGAGGCTGACGCGATCGACGTGGCGGTCCGTCGACTGGCCTGATCCCGGCCGCGCGGCTACAGGCGCAGGGCGCGCAGGAGCCTCAGCCCTCGAGTGACCAGGGCGACGGTGCGCTCCGACGACTGACCCGGCACGTGCATGATCGGCAGGAGGCGCTGAGTCGCCACCGTCTGCGCCTCGGTGAACCGGAGCAGTCCCTCGGGACCCTGACGACGACCCAGCCCCGACGCACCCATGCCCCCCATCGGCGCGGACATCGACCCGAACGTGGCGGCGAACGCCTCGTTCACGTTCACCGATCCGGCCCTGATCCGCCGCGCCAGAATCCGGGCTCTGCGGTGGTCGGTGCTGAACACGGACGCGTTCAGGCCCATCTCGGAGTCGTTGGCCAGGGCGACCGCCTCGTCCTCGCTGTCGAAGGGGTACAGCGCAACCACGGGTCCGAAGGTCTCGTCGCGGTAGCAGGCCATCCCCGGGCCGACACCCTCCAGGATCGTCGGCTCATAACTCCACGGCGCCAGGTCGGGGCGGGCGCGTCCGCCGGTGCGCACCGTGGCACCGTGAGCGCGGGCGTCCTCGACGTGGCCGGAGACCTTCTCCAACTGAGCCTGGCTGCTCAGCGTGCCGACCTCCGAGCGCCAGCCCAGGCCGACGGACAGGTCCAGGGCCACGGTGGCGGCGGCGAACGCGTCGGCGAAACGGGCGTAGCGCTCGCGAGCAACGTAGACCCGCTCGAAGCTCACGCACAGCTCCCCGGCGCTGGCGAACGAGCCCCGGATCGCGCCGCGGACCGCGGCGTCCAGGTCGGCGTCCGCGCACACGATCATCGGATTCTTTCCGCCGAGCTCGAGGGAGGCGCTGATCAGCCGCTGCCCCGCCCGGGCCGCGATCATCCGGCCGGTGGCGGTGGAGCCGGTGAAGCTGACCGCGTCAGCGCGGTCGACGAGCGCGGCGCCGACCGTAGGACCGGACCCGGCGACCACCTGCCAGACGGCGTCCGGGACGCCCGCGCGGCGCAGCAGCTCGACCGCGGCCAGGGACGTCAGCACGGTCTGGGAGTCGGGCTTGGAGACTACGGCGTTGCCGGCGGCCAGCGCGGCCAGGCCGTCGCAGAAGGCCATGGTGAGCGGGTAGTTCCACGGGGCGATGACGCCCACCACGCCTTTGGGATGGTGGTGAACGTCGACGCGCGTGAGGCCGGGGTAGGCGCCGAGTCGGCGTTCTGACCGCAGGAACCGCGGCGCGCGTTGCCCGTAGTAACGCGCGGTCTCGGAGACGTGCAGCACCTCCTCCAGCGCGTCCAGGCGAACCTTCCCGCTCTCGGCCACGATCAGGTCGGCCAACTCGGCCTGGTGGTCCAGGACGAGGTCGTGGAACGCCAACAGCCGCTCGGCGCGTTCGGGGGCCCCCAGCGACGCCCACGCGGGTTGGGCCGCGCGGGCCCGGGCGAAGGCGGCGTCCACGTCGGCGGTGCTCGACAGCGGCACCTCGGCGAGGGGGACGCCGTCGATCGGCGAGGGCGCCGCGTGGGTGGCGGCCGAGGACGCGCTCAGGTGCCCCAGCAGCCGGTCCACGGTCTCGGGGGGTACCAGGCGAGCGGCCCCGGCGCGGGTCGGTGTCATGGGCCCCAGCGTAGGATGATGCCCTCCAGCCCCC